>JAHEIN010000279.1 GCA_024639335.1 bacterium
GGCCCGAAGGAACTGACGATGAGAGACGTGCTCGGGCTCGACCCGGCCGACTACTACGCGCGACTGCGCGTACTTCTGGACTCTGGTGAAGCGGATCGCTACGACCCCCTCACGGTCCGCCGGCTGCGCAGGTTCATCGACGGAGGTACCTGATGACCAAGGGTCGCCACGCCTCCAAGGCCGGTCAGTCAGCCTTCCTCCGCGACGCCACGATCATGGGCGTCGGGATCATCATCGTCGCCGCCCTGATGTACGGGATTCTCTGGTTGGTTCAATCCTGGCGTTCGCCCGACCCCCTTCCTGGAGCTTCGGAGACCACTCTCGTCGTCGAGAGCCCGACCACGACTCGAGCCATGACGACCACCACTACGGCGCCCCCGACGACAACGACGACCGCACCCACCACCACGGCCCCGGTCATCGAGGTCAGGCCGCCTGAGGAGGTGACCGTGCTGGTGCTCAACAGCGTCGGAACCTCAGGCCTCGCCAGCCGAGTGACCGAGAAGCTCGCGACGCTCGGCTACGACACGCTCGAGCCCGACAACTTCGAGCCCCTACTGGAACAGTCCTTGATCTGGTACAAGCCGGGCTTCGGGCCCGATGCCAACGATCTCGCGGCGAACTTCCCCGACGCCGTCACCGAGTTCAACCCAGATGAACTCCCTGAGGCCGATATCGTCGTTCTGTTGGGTGCGAGCTACGAGGAAGAGTGAGCGAGCAACCGGCCCCGGGCGAGACGCCGTGGCCGGTGGCGCTGTGGCTGCTCTTCTCGATGGTCATGGTGGCGATCGTCCTTGCCACCGTCGGCAGGCTGCTGTCCACCACCTTCATCCTGGATCTCGCAGCACTCTGGCCGGCCGCTGCGCTGGCAATCGTCCTCTTGCCGGTTGCGCTTCTTCGGCGCGGGCGGTGGCGGTGGAGTCCACCGGTCATCTTTCTCGCCTGGCTGCTCACGGGGCTCGGACTGCACCTGACCGGTTTCCCGATGCTGCCGTCTGCGGTGGGAGACGTCGAAGTCGAAGTCGACACCGACGAGATCGGGGCCGCCAAACTCACTGCGGGCCCGATCAACATGCTGGTTGTGGACTTCACTCGTGGAGACATTCTTGCATCGGTCACGATGCGCAGGCGAGGGGGCAACGTGGCTCCTGCCATGGCGACACCGCTGGTCGGTGATGGTCGAGCGGAAATCGTCCTGACAGAGCGGGACGATCCAGGATTCTTCTTGTTCGAGGGCTGGCAACTCCGCCTTGGAGATGTCGAGTCCTGGGAACTCGATCTGGCCGCAACGAGCCTTTCGATCGACACCGAGGGCATGCAGCAGGCCTCGATCCAGGCGAGCGGAGCCGGTTCCATCGATCTGGCGTCGGTACAGAGGCGATCGGTTCTCGAAGTCACCGGTGTCTTCGACATCACCGTCCCTCGCGGGGTCGGCGTCGTCCTCGATGGCGAGGCGACCACGCCCAACGACTGGACCCGTACCGAGCGTGGGCTGGCGTCGCCAGGTGACACCGAGTGGACGCTGGTGGTCGCCGGCGATTCGCGAGTGACCGTGAGCTACCTGGACCCCTGAGTACACTCTTCGATGTGACGGGCACCACTGAACGACTACGGCGCCTCGCCTACGGAATCTGGTCGATCGTCGGCTTCGGAGTCCTTCTCGCAGCCCTCATCTGGGTGGCGTCACAGGTGAAGATCATTTGGCTGCCGCTGGCCTTCGCCGGGGGGCTCGTCATCATCTTGAACCCGATCGTCAAAGCCCTGACCCGGGTGGCGATCCCCCGAGTGATCTCGACGCTCTTCGCTTTCGTCGTTCTGGGCGCTTTCGTGACCGCGATCGGGTTCCTCGTGGTTCCCACGATCCAGACCCAGAGTGCGGAGTTCGGCGAGCGCCTCCCCGACATCTACGACGACACAATCGAGTTTCTCCAGACGACCGGGGACGATCTGGGCTTCGACCTGGGCCCGGTCTGGACCTCCGAAACGATTCAGGAGTGGATCCAGGATCCGAGCAACCAGGAGGCGATGCAGACGATCGTCGGCGGCTTCGGGTCCGGGGCGGGACGACTCCTGGCCGGGGTGGTCGAGGTCGCTGTCGTGGTCTTTCTGGCGCCGATCCTCGCCTTCTACCTTCTGGTCGACCTCCCGAGGACACGGCGGCTCGCCTATCAGCTGACGCCACCGCGATTGCGAGACGAAGTGAGCCATGTCAGCACCCAGCTCTCGACCGCACTCGCCGGCTTCGTGAGAGGGCAGTTGCTGGTGTCGCTGTTCGTCGGTGTGCTTTCGTCCGCCGTTCTCTTCGTGCTGGACGTGCCGTTCTGGCTGATCATCGGGATGGCGACCGGGTTGCTCAATCTCGTCCCGCTCGTCGGACCCTTCTTCGGAGCCGCGTTGGCCGCCAGTGTCTCGTTGCTCGATGGGCACCTCAGCACGGCGATCATCGTCGTGGTGGCATTCAC
>JAHEIN010000015.1 GCA_024639335.1 bacterium
GCGCCACAAGCGGCGATCCTCCGCTCGTTGCCCGACTTGCACGCCATTCTCGACGCCGGTTTCACCAGCGTCCGGGAGGTCGGCGGACACGGCACCTATCTCTCCGACGCCGTAGAGACAGGGATCATCCGTGGCCCGTGGATCTACGCCGCCGGAGCACCGCTCAGCCAAACCGGCGGTCATGCCGACCTCCACCACCTACCGGTCGACGTCGTCGATGACGTGTTCGAGCGGCACATCGGCTCACCCACTGTCGCCGACGGTGCCGACGACTGCCGCCGGCTGGTCCGCCGGCAGCTTCGGCTTGGCGCCCGGATCATCAAGGTGTGCGCGTCGGGCGGGGTGATGAGCCAAATCGACCATCCCAAACATCAGCAGTTCAGCGACGAGGAACTGAAAGCCATCGTGGATGAGGCAGGGCGCGCCGAACGCGTCGTCGCAGCCCACTGTCACGGCAAGCCCGGCATCATGGCTGCGCTCCGGGCAGGCGTGAAGACGATCGAGCATGGCAGCTACCTCGATGCGGAGTCGGCCAAGGCGATGGCCGACTCCGGAGCGATCCTCGTGCCGACGAGGTTCGTCGTCCAGCACCTGGTCGACCGGGGAAAGGAGATCGGGATGCCGGACTATGCCTTCAAGAAGATCAACGACATCGCCGACCGTCATTCCCAGGCAATGCAGACGGCCTTCTCATATGGCGTGAAGATGGCGACTGGGACCGACATCTTCATGCCGGGAGCCGCCGGGCGGAACGGCGAGGAACTCGGCCACCTGGTCGATGCGGGACTGTCACCGCTCCAGGCGATCGAAGCGGCGACAGCAACCGGTCCGTTGACGCTAGGCCCACAAGCCCCGGAAGCGGGGCAGCTGATCGAGGGCTACGACGCCGACGTGGTCTGTGTGACCGGCGACCCGGTCGACGACATCGCGGTGCTCGCCGACCCGGTCAACGTCACGCACATCTTCCAGCGAGGATCTCTCGTCAAGGGCTGAGCCCGTTCTTGTGACGGAAACGTCGATATACCCGCTGTTCTCGTCACAAGAACGAGTTCACACGATGCGGCGGTTGGAGGCCCAGCGGGCGAGTTCGTGGCGGTTGCTCAGCTGCAGTTTCCGCAGGACGTTCGACACGTGGGTCTCCACCGTCTTGACCGAGATCGAGAGGCGCCGGGCTACCTGTTTGTACGAGTAGCCGCGGGCGATCTGGCGGAGCACCTCCCGCTCGCGAGGTGTCAGCTGATCCATCTCCGGGTCGACTTCCGCAGGGACCACATCTGCGAAGGCGTCGAGCACGAATCCGGCGAGCCGGGGCGAGAATACGGCGTCACCGGCGTGGACCCGCTCGATCGCGTCGACGAGTTCCTCGGGTGCGATCGACTTGGTGACGTATCCCCGGGCTCCGGCTCTGATCATGGCGATCACGTCTTCGGCTGCATCGGAGACCGACAGCGCCAGGAACTTGACGTCCGGGTTGGTCTCCGAGACGTTCTCGATCACGGCCAGCCCGCCGCCGCCAGGCATGTGAACATCGACCAACACCACGTCGGGCCGATGCTCGCGGATGGCATCGATCGCCTCATCGATGTCGGATGAAGCGGACACGACGTCGACCGATCCTTCGAGCTCGGCCTTGACGCCAGACAGGAACAGACGATGGTCGTCCACCATCGAGATCCTGATCATGTGCCATTCCTCCTGATCGACAATGCCACCTCGGTGCCCTCACCGGGTTCACTCACGATCGTTGCAGATCCGCCGTGTCTGCGCATCCTCGCGATGATCGAATCCGACACCCCATGCCGGTCGCCATCGATCGAGTCGGGGTCGAACCCCTTGCCCTGATCGGTGACGAACACCTCGACCGTGTCATCGGAGACCTCGTGATACACGGTGATCTTCCCGGCTCCGGAGTGCTTGGCAGCGTTCATCAAGGCCTCTCCCGCAGCCGCAACAATCGGTGTCGTGACTTCGTCGAACGGAGTGTCACCGACCCCGATCACCTCCACGGGGATGTCGAACTCCGCCTCGACCCGATCGGCCACCGACTGGATCGCAGTCGAGAGCTGGTCCGAACCGGGTACGGGCGCACTGTCGAACAACCATTTGCGTAGCTCACGTTCCTGAGCCCGAGCGAGGGTGACCATCTTCCTGGGGTCTTCGCTGCGCTGGATCAGCGCCAGCGTCTGCAGTACCGAGTCGTGCAAATGGGCAGCGACCTCGGCTCGTTCCTCCTGACGGATGCGCTCGGTTCGCTCCACACCCAGATCCTGGGCGAGCGACCAGATCCAGGGGCCGAACAGCACCGTCAGTCCGGCACCGGTGGCCGCAACTGCGATGAGGATCGACCCGAACTGGGGGGCGGCGTTCCCACCGAAGATGCCGAGACCCACGATCACCAGCAACACCCCAACGACCGTTCGAGACCTTCCGGGCTTCTCAGGCGTCTCGACGAGCGACAGCAGCGCCGAGCGCGAATCGATGGCCCGACGGTCGAACAGGAAGGCGAGGCCGAAGATGACGAACATCGCCGGGAAGATCACCGCATCCCCGGGCCAGATGTTGACGGCGCGGAACGCCAGCAGCACCGCCAGGAAGATCATCACGATGCCGAGCCGTTGCGGAGCGGTGATCGGTTCCGACGTGTCGACGTCCGAGTCAGACACGCTGTCGAGGGTGGCTGCCCAGCCCGCCAGATACAACACGACTCCGAGTCCCCACACGAAGCTCAGCACTGCAAAGGCCGCCCGAATGAAGACGGTCTCGATACCGAGGCGACGCCCGATGCCAGCGGCGAGGCCTGCAACGACTCGATCGTCGAGCGAGCGTACGACTCCGTAGTCGGCAAGCCTGAACTGTGACGCAGTGGTGTTCACAGCTCGTATGGTGTCACCTCGCCTCACGCATCGCAATGAGGGATGACCCTGAGGACCCCCACGTCCCTCAGGGTTCTCGGGGGGTCAATCCCGATGGAACGCGAGTGCTGGTGTCGTCACAGTGGATGACATGGAAACACAACAATCACCACCGACTCCCGAACAGGAGCCAAAGCCCTCGGGTGATCCGTTCGTTCGCGTGCGAGAAGGTCGAATCCTCGGCGGCGTCGCCACCGGCATCGCCCGCAAGTTCGACGCTCCACTGTGGCTGATCCGACTGGCCTTCATCCTCACGACGTTGTTCGGCGGTCTCGGCTTCGCCCTCTACGGCATCGCCTGGCTGGCGGTGCGGGACGAGACCGAGACCGAGCCGATCGCAACCAGGCTGATCCGTCGCATCGACGGATCGACGGGGTGGATCGGCGTAGCGCTCATCGGAATCGCGGTGCTGATCGTCATCGACCAGATCGGGTTCGTCCGAGGCGACATCGCCGCAGCCATCGTGCTCGGCGTGCTCGGCGTCCTCCTGTATCGGGGCGAGTTGGACTTTGGCTCCAGTCGCAAGCCGGCACCCCCCTCGAGCAACAGCGTCACTGGATCAACGGCCGCAACTCCGGAAGGGACCACCATGACCATCACCTCACCGCCGGCGTCGCCCCCGACCGCCAATCCGCCGACATCTCAGGAGCCGCCCCGACCGCCGAGGCCCCGACCGGAGCCCAGCATCCTCGGTCGGCTCACGTTCGGAATCGGAGCGATTGCGCTGGGAGCCATGGGAGTCATCGACTCGGCAGCGACCGGCGTCGATTTCGGCTTCCGCCACTATGTGAGCGCGGCCATGCTCATCACCGGCGTCGGCCTGCTGGTCGGAGCCGTGTGGGGTCGAGCCCGTGGCCTGATCGCGCTCGGCGTCATCCTCACGCCGCTCGTGTTCTTCTCCCCGATCGGCGAACTCGACATCGTGGGGACCGTCGGCGAGCGTCGGGTCAGCCCAGACACCGTGGCCGAGATCCCCGAGACGATCGACATGGGTATCGGCTCCCTCCGTGTCGATCTGAGCGATGTCGACTTCGCCGGAACCGAGGTGTCGACAAGCCTCGACATCGGGATCGGCGAGCTGATCGTCTATGTGCCCGAAGACGTGACCGTGGACGTACAGGGCGACCTCGGAATCGGCGAGATCGTCGTATTCGGCAGCTCCAGGAACGGGGTCGGTCTCGAGCTCGAACGACGTCAAGAAGGCTCCGGTGGATTCCTCGACCTCAACGTCGACGGTGGCATCGGATCGATCGAGGTCATATCCAGGTCAAGACCCCCCGAGGCCAGTGCTGAGGCGAGAACCCTGCCCGGAATCACCGAGATCTTCGAGGACTCGACGCTCATCCAGCCAGAGACTCTCGAGCCGGTCTACTCCCTCGACGACGGCGACTGGTTCGTCGATCTGACCGACACGGTCATCCCGGTCGGAGGAGCCGAAACCGAATTCGTCCTGGACGAGGGGACGATCGTCATCTCGGTCCCCCGCAACATGGCTGTCGCAGTGACGTCGGAGGTCGGGAGCGGAATCATGTCGATCTTCGGCGCAGAGCGATTGGGTGTCGGTCTGTCCGAACGGATCGGCAACTCCGACACCGCCGACATCGTGATCGACGTCGAAGTCGAGTCCGGAATCCTGATCATCACTGAGGAGAACTCATGAAACGCCACCCCTTGGACACCATCTCGCTCGTGTTCGGACTCCTGTTCGCCGCCTACGGCGCGACGTTCCTCGTCGCCGAGGATCCTTGGGACTTCGTGTTCGTGTCGATCAGCCTGGGCTGGATTCTCCCGTTCGTCGTGCTGGCGGGCGGAGCGGCGCTGCTCGTGTCCGCGCTCCGCCCCGATGCCAAAGCGATCACGGATTCTCCCCTGACCCGCTCAGCTGCGAGTGCGCCAACTGTTGAGAGCCATCCGGGATCCACTGAAGAGGAGTAACACACCGAAGAGCCGGCGGAGGAGATCTCCGTCGACTTGATTGGCGAGAAGGGCGGCGGCGAATGATGTCGCCGCCCCAATGGCGCCGATGATCACGGCAGACCTCAGGTCGACACGGTTGTTGTTGACGTTGACCCGGGTCCCGGAAATCGCCGTGAAGATGATGGCGAACAGAGAGGTGCCTTGGGCGACATGCTGGTCCATCGACAACACGAAGACCATCCCGGGCACCATGATCACTCCCCCGCCAATACCGGCGACGCCTGACGCGATCCCTGCGGTCAGTCCGATGGCGAGAGCACCGATGAAGTCGATCATCCGATGACCATCCGCAACCCGGAGACGATCAGGACCGCGGCGAACACGGTGCGCAGCGTTGCCGGGCTCAACCGGTCCATGAGGTTCGCTCCGTAGGCCGCTCCGAGGACGCCGCCGATCGCCAACCCGGACCCGACGACCCAGTTGACTTCACCTTCGATGGCAAAACCGGCCATCCCGGCAAGAGCGATGACGATGATCGCTGCGAGAGATGTGGCGTGGGCGATGTGCCGCTGGGTCTTGAGCACCCAGAGGATGAGGGGGACGAGCACGATGCCGCCGCCGACTCCGAAGAAGCCGCCAACGAATCCGCCGACCACCCCGACGACGAGGATCCTCGGGTCGAATGAACGCTCAGCGGGCACTCCGAGAGGATAGGTCGCGGCTCGATGACGGACGTCAGCTCTTGCGACGGGCTCCCATGAGACGGCGGAGCCGTGGTGAGGCAGAGCGCAGACCGATCTCCGTGGCGAAACCGGCATCGTCTTTCGTCGTGAGTATGACCTTTTCGCCCTCGATCCGAAGATGGAAGCCATCGTTCGCGCTCTGGACGCCAACATCATTGAGCGACCACTCACCGAGCACGGCGGACTTGGTGCGGATGAGCATGCGCTCGTTCTCGAGGTCGATTACGACATCGAGCGGCGAATCATCATCGCCATGCATTCTCAGTGACCCCTCGAATCGACCCACTAGACCAACCTTTCGATCAGCCCCTGAATCCAACCCGCTTGTCCGGGACTCTACCGCAAAGGTCGCGAATTGTCAGCCACCTCGACCGGAGCTTCAGCAGCGGGGCCGACGGACGATCTCGGCGGGACGCCGTCGAATCGTTCTCAGCCATGAGCCGATAGCCTCCGGGCTAGATGGCGGAGCCTCTCAAGAACTCGTTCGGTCCGGATGTGCCCCGGCGTCTCGCCGACATGATCGGCGCGGCCGACACCGGTTTCGACAAGGCCGGATTCGTAGGCGAGTGTCTCGATGGCTTCGAGTCGATGGAACTGACCGAGCGAGCGCGCCACATCTCCGTGGCGCTGGCGGATCACCTTCCTTCGGATCGCGCCAGCGCGCTGGCGATCATCGTGGAGTCGCTCGGCCCCGAGATCGAGGAAGCAGAATTGACCGGGTTTGATTCATTCTTGTATCTGCCCTTCGTCTTCTTCGTCGCCGATCATGGAATCGACAACTTCGAAGAAGCCATGCATGCCCAATACGAGTTGACGAAGCGATTCACCGCCGAGTTCAGCATCCGGGCGTTTCTCGAACGCTTTCCGGACGCGACCCTGGAGCGACTCCACCGGTGGACGACGGACGACAACGTCCATGTTCGTCGGCTGGTCTCGGAGGGCTCCCGCCCCCGCCTGCCGTGGGCACCCCGGATCCGCTCGTTCATGGCCGATCCGAGCCCGGTCATCGAGTTGTTGGAGACGCTCAAGGACGATCCCGCGGAGTATGTGAGGCGATCGGTGGCCAACAATCTGAACGACATCGCCAAGGACCACCCCGATCTCGTCGTTGACATCGCAGATCGCTGGTGGGACGGCGGCTCGGCCGATCGCAAGCGTCTGGTTCGGCACGGACTACGAACCTTGATCAAACAGGGCCATCCGGGAGCGCTGGCGGTCTTGGGCTACGGGCCAGACTCGCCGGTACGGGTCGAGGCGGTCAGGGTCATTCCATCGACAGTTCGAATCGGCGGGAGCATCCGAATCGAGGTCGACCTCGAGAATCCGTCATCTGAGGAGGCGGGCGCACTGGTGGACCTCATCGTCCACTTCGTGAAGGCGAACGGCTCGACGAGCCCCAAGGTGTTCAAGGGGGCCGAGGTGAACCTCGTTGCAGGCGAGGGGACGACGGTGTCCAAGTCGGTCTCTCTTCGGCAGCACTCGACCCGCACTCACCACGCCGGCCGCCACGAGGTGGCGATCCAGCTGAACGGGACGGTGCTACCGGGTGCCGGCTTCGAGCTCACGGCATGACCGAGATCAGACCGCGCTGATGGCCCGGCTGAGGATCCCGAGCCGCTCGGGGACCGGCCGGTAGTACACCCACCGGCCTCGCTTCTCACTCTCGACCAGCCCCGCCTCTCGCAGCACCTTGAGATGGTGGCTGACGGTTGGCTGACTCACGCCGAGCGGGTCGACGAGGTCACACGCTGCACAGGCTTCACCGGCGCCGCTGATGAGGCTCAGGAGTCGCAGCCGGGTGGGGTCGGCGAGGACCCCGTACCACTGTGCGAGCTGGGCGGCCTCGTCTGCTGCGAGCGGCTCGTCGAGCAACGGTGCACAGCATTCGACAACTGTCTGCATGTTCAGATCCTTCCAGACTCTGCGCTCAACCCTCGGCGAACTGCTCGGTTGATCGACGTTCGTCGATACACAACATCGCACACCACATAGATTGCTGTCAATACGAGCTCGACGAAGTTCCTTTGGACCCACGATCTCGATGAGGACGGCAACCCTCCCGGCTCGACCTTGCCAAGGGGATCGACGTGCCGCCTGCGCCAGTGACGGCTCCAGGTAGTGTCACCACCCGCGAACTCGGAGTAGCCGAGGTGCACGATGTGTATGCATACGGGGTCATCGCTCCGAGCACTCTGATCGAGCTCGATGGCTCGTTCCCATCCGAGGCCGGCTACGGCGAGATCGCCGGTGTTCACCAGTCGCTCGGTGGCGAGGCTGCCGGCGGGGCATATGTCCTCGCTCGACTGGGCATCTCCACCAAGCTGAGTGGCACGAGGTTGAGCGGCGATCCCGAGTCCCAGCGAGTCATCGACCTCCTGTCGGCGGCCGGCGTCGACTGCTCCGCGGTTGCCACCGGAGCCGCCGCAACCGTGACGGAGATCGTGTTCTCGAACGCGGCCGAGCGCACGGTGTTCGGCACCTACGGACGGATGCTGGCTGATCAGGCATGGAGCCGGCCATCGCATGAGGACATCGTGACCAGCCGGATTGTCTGTCTCGACCCGTTCTTCGGGGACGCGTCGGAACTGGCTGCTCGCTGGTGCCGGGAGACTTCGACTCCCTATGTCACGGTCGACGCTGCAGTCGAATCGGACATCGCCAGGCATGCGGAAGTCGCGATCATCTCCGAAGAGTTCGCCTCCCGCACCGTCGGGCCGATCGACCCCCACGAGGTGCTGGCCGCCTATGTGGAGCCGAGCGACGGGCTCGTCATCCTCACACGCGGCAGCGGACCTGTGCTCTACGGCCGCTCCGGGAAACCCGTCCGGCAATTCGCTCCGTTCCCCGTGGAAGCGCGCGACGCGACCGGAGCGGGTGACAGTTTTCGAGCTGGACTCATCTATGGGATGCTGCGCGGTTTCGACGACGCGCAACTCCTCGAGGTCGCGTCGGCCGTCTCGGCGTTGGTCTGCCAACGGATCCCAGGAGTCCTCGACAGCCCTTCCGAAGACGAACTGGAGTCATTCCTGGGACGAACCTTCTGAGTGTCGATCACCGCTTCGCACACCGGTCACGACGAGTTGCCGATGCGGCTTTGAGACCGACGCTTCGGCGAACCCGGCCGCTCGAAGCCTGTCGGCAACCTCGGATGCTCCCGCAGAAGAAAGACCATGCGCACCCTTGGTCTCGCTCTCGACGATCAGCAGGCGGCCTCCCGGTTTGAGGACTCGGAGGCACTCGGCGATGCCCAGATCTGCGTCCTCCCAGTGATGGAACGCGTGGATCGTCCACACCCGATCGAAGGTGCCGGCCTCGAAGGGCAAGTCCTCGGCACCGGCAGGGGCGAACTCGACGTTCGAGAAACGCCCGGACCGCCGCCTGGCGATCTCGATCATCGGCGCGCTGCGATCGACACCCACTGCCCGGGCAACTGATCCCGCAGCGCAACGGACGGCCGCTCCCGGCCCACAGCCGATGTCGAGCACAGCATGAGATGGTTCGAGGTCTGCGATCGACGGCACGATCCGATTCGACTTCGGGTTCCGGCCGAAGAGGGAGTAGACCTCGCTCTTCAGCTTCGACCACGGTGACGTGTCGCTCATCTGCAGGATTGTTGCAGGGCCGTTCCGCCTCTGTCGTTGATCGGCCTCGCCCGATGGGGCAGCGGTGCGAGCGATACGACCCGCCTGATGGCGTGCGCCGGTCGGGCCCTCAAGTTCCGGTGACCGATGTCAGTCACGGCGCGTCGCGATTGAGCGACGAAGGCACCCGAGCAGAGACAGCTCGGCGCCGAGCCCCCGGTGCACACAGGCGGGTTCGACCGATGACCCGGAGACCGGGGTCCCGGCCGACGGAGCATTGCGAGTTGGTAGCCTCCCGCCATGCGTGGTCTCGCCATCCCGGAGCCGACCGAGGACTTCACCGCCGATCCCGTCGAGCTGTTCTTCGATCTGGCGTTCGTCTTCGCGTTCAGCCAGCTCGTCTCTCATCTCGTCCATCACCCGACCTGGGCCGGCGCGGCTGAAGCCTGGCTTCTGTTCGCCATGCTCTGGATGGCCTGGTCGACGTTCACTTGGTCCGCCAACGCTGTGTCAGGCAACGCCCGCGAGGTTCGGTTCATCTTTCTCGTCGCCACCGCTGCCACCATGCCGGCGGCAGGAGGCGTCACCTCTGCCTTTGAGGGCGGCGGCGCCGCCTTCGCCATCTCGGTCAGTGTCATCATCGCCACAGCGCTTGCGCTCCAGCTCTGGGCGCACGAGACAGGCTCTGAGCAGTGGGTGTCAGTACTGCGGTATGCCTGGCCCAATGTCATTGCGATGGCGCTGTTCATCGTCGGCGGCTTCGTCTCCGGCGAGGCCCGCATCGTGCTCTGGCTCCTCGGCCTCGGTTCGATCCTCTTCGGGACGATCATGGCCGGATCGAGTGACTGGATCGTGCGCATCGGCCATTTCGCAGAGCGCCACGGCCTCATCGTCATCATCGCCCTGGGTGAGGTGCTCGTGGCGATCGGCATCGCTCTCGTCGATTCACTGCAGGAGGGCGGTGCCCTCCCGGGGTCGGTCGTAGTCGGGCTCGTTGCAGCCGGGTCCTTCGCCGGTCTGCTCTGGTGGGCGTATTTCGACCGCTTCAACCCTGCACTCGAACATCGTGGCAACGGGCTGACGGGTCGGCCACGGGGTCGCTTCGTACGCGACGTCTACACCTACCTCCACGCGCTCGTCGTTTCCGGCGTGATCATCTCGGCTGCCGCCCTCGAGGAGATCATCTTGCATCCGGGCGATCCCGTCCCATTGGCGTTCCGTGTGATGCTCGCAGGCGGACTGTTGATGTTCCTGTTGGGCACGGTGCTCGGGATCGGACGCGCCTTCGGCGTGGTGATCCGTGAGCGAATCGTGGTGAGCGCCGTGATCGTGGCACTCGTCGCGCTCGGCGGGTCGTTGAACGGGGTCGTTCTACTTTTGCTCGTCGACGGATTGTTGCTGGCCGTGCTCGTCGCCGAACACGTGAGGATGGAGCGCCCGACTCCGGCGCCTGCCGAGTCATCTCCAGGCTCCTGAGGCCTCGAACTGTGTAGCCTGCCACGCTTCGTGGTTGTCGACCAGGAGTGCGCTGATGTCGGATCGTGTCCTGAATCTCGTCGAACAGCTGTGTGCTGTCGAGCCTGATCGCCGGCCAGGCAGCCAAGGGAACGAGGACGCAGTCGCGCTGGTCGCCGGCCACCTCAAGGAAGCAGGTTGGGAGGTTTCGCTTCCCGAATTCGATGTGTTGAACTGGGTTGGAGGAGACGCAGTCTTCGGTGTCGGTTCAGAGTCCGTTCCGATCGTCCCCGGCCCCTACGGCATGCCGGTCGACGCAAGCGGAGCGGTGCGGGTGGTCGACAGCACCGAAGGCCTCTCCGCCGAGGATCTGACCGGCTCGATCCTGGTTGTCACGGGGAGTCTCGCCTCGGAGCCGCTGACCCCTAAAGGCTTTCCCTTCTATCGGTCCGAGGAGCACACACGGATCATCGAGAGACTGGAGTCGGCTCGACCGGCCGCAGTCATCGCCGTCACCGGCAAGTACCCCGCGCTGTGTGGCGCTCTGGACCCGTTCCCATGGATCGAAGACGGTGACTTCGAGATCCCGGCGGCGGCTGTGCGTCCCGCCGACGCCGCACTTCTGTTGAGTTCCGAGAACAAAATCGGTCACGTGTCGATGGATGCCCACCGGATCCCGTCGACTGCCAGAAACATCGTGGCGCACAAGGGCCCATCGGACCGCAGGCTGGTGGTGTGCGCACACATCGACACCAAGCCGGGTACACCGGGAGCGGTCGACAACGCCGCCGGAGTGGTTGCGCTCGTCCTGCTCGGCGAGCGCCTCGCCCAACACGACGCCCTGCCGGTTGGGATCGAGCTGCTGGCAGTCAACGGAGAGGACCACTTCGCCGCCCCGGGGGAAGTCGCGTGGCTCGAGGCCAACGAGGGGAGCCTGGATGCGATCGAGCTGTTCATCAACATCGACGGCGCCGGATACCGGCGAGGCCGCACGGCCTTCTCGTTCTACAACGTCGATCTCGAGCGACTCGAGAGCGCCAGACGGGTGTTCACCGATTTCGATGACATGATCGAGGGTCGGCCGTGGTACCAGAGCGACCATGCCATCTTCGCCATGCAGGGCCGACCCGCAATGGCTCTGACCACCGAATTCGTCGACGAGATGCTCGCCGAACTCTTCCACGCAGAGACCGACGCACCCGATCAGGTCGCTCCGGAGCGGATCATCGGCATCGTCGACGCCCTCGAGGCCCTCGCCGTCACCTGGTAGTCATCCGGGCCACCGTCGGCAGCGCGTAGCCTGGTGATCTCAGATGAAGAACCCCGAGGTCGACGACTACATCAAACGATCGGAACAGTGGCCCGAAGAGATGACCGCGCTGCGGCCGATTCTTCTGAGCAGCGGATTGTCCGAGGAGATCAAATGGAGGAAGCCCTGCTACTCCTACGAAGGCCACAACATCGTCATCCTCCAGGAGATGAAGGACTTCCTCGCCCTCATGTTCTTCAAGGGGGCTCTGCTGAGCGACCCGGAAGGCGTCCTCACAGAGCAGGGACCGAACTCACGCTCGGCCCGCCGGATCGAGATCGCCTCGGTGGACGACGTCCATCGGCTCGCCGCCACGCTCGAGGATTTCCTCGGCGAGGCGATCGAGAACGAACAGAAGGGGCTCACCGTTGGCCCGGCACCCGAGCTCGTTCTGGTCGATGAGCTTCGACAGCGTCTCGACGAGGATCCCGCCCTGGAAGCGGCGTTCGAAGCGCTGACTCCAGGGCGCCGTCGCGAGTACAACCTCTATTTCTCGGATGCAAGACAAGCCGAGACTCGCGTCGCGCGCATCGAGAAGCACTCGAAGAGGATCCTGGACGGCAAAGGTCTGCGAGATCGTTGATCGGTTGGTGAGTGCCCACCCGCGCACACATGACACATCCACGACGACCGCCGTCGACTCAACGTTCTCGCTGGCTCGGTACCGGTCTGCGCTCAATCGACAGGCGGATCGAAAGGGCGGCCAGGCATGAGAGCCGCGGGCGAGAGCCGCTCGTCTCCGGGACGCTCCAAGCGCTCCGGCGCTTCCTCGACGGTCGGTCCCGAGGGGGATCCACCGATGTCAGAGTGCTTCCAGCCCGCGCCGGCGGACGCCACCAACACCCGATCGAATTGGGGGAATGACCTCCACCGCGCCTCTTCCCGCACTCACGCCTTCGGCGACGAGATCTCCAGGTTCATGCACCTACCCGCCACCAATTCGCGCCGCGGAAGCCACTTCACCTGTCAGGGCGGGAGCATGAGCGACAGAGCGGTCTGACGTGAACTACGCCCGGCCAACAGGCGTTGCTCAAGACGCCCGGTGGGACGACAACTCGGGATAGTGGCGTTGCATCACCAGCTTTGGGGTCCGGTCGAGCCGGAACAGACCCCAGTGCTTCTCTGGCTCCAATGGATCCGGTGACCCCTTCCATGGCTCGTCGAAAGCCTCGAACACGAACGTCAGGATCTGCTCGGTCATGGTCCAGGCCTCGAGCTCTCGGTAGTACTGCGCCTGGAGCTCCTCCGAGGCATCTGCCGGAGCGATGCCGCGCCCATTGGAGGCCGTCGTCCACCCTGCCTCCGTGATCACGACGGGCTTGTCGGGGTAGCGCGTCGAAACGGAGAAGTAGTTCTGTTTCGAGTATTCGAGCGCATCCTCGATGGCTCGATACTCCCACACCGGATACGTGTGCACCGAGATGAAGTCGAGTTCAGTAACGAGCGGCTCGAGCGTGTGAGCCCAGGGAACGTAGTTGTCGCAGGCTGTAACCGGCTGCACGACCGCCTGCTTGATCTTGCGGACCTGGTCGATCAGGCGGTTCACGGGCACCATGTGATCGGTCCACTCGACGGCCGCCTCGTTGCCCACCGCAACCGAGAACACGATCTCCGGATAGCGGTTCGCAAGCTCGATGGCTCGAACGACCTGGTCGTCGTTGCTCAGTCGGTTGGCGTCGAGAGTCTCGGGGTTGAAGTCTGCACCCCAGGGGCAGTTCGGGTTGCTTGCTTCCGCTCCAAAGTCGAGTCCGAGCATGACCTTGAACTCGAGCCCCGCACGGTCGATGACATCGAGCACGATCTCTGCATGCCGGCTGCTGTCGTACAGCCGCAGGTAGTCCCAGTGCTTCGCCAGGATGCGAAGGTCCTCCTCGACCTCGGCATGCGAGGGATACTCCCCCGTTCGCGGGCTCTGGCCCTCTCGGTAGCCCGAGTAGCAGATGGCGTTTCCGTGCGGGAACAGCGGCGCGGAGGAGGACCGGTCCTCAGACATACTTCGGAATCCCATCCTTGTCCCACAGACCCCAGTACGCACCGACGTCTCCTTCGGCGTCCACTTTCCAAGCCTCATCGAAGGCCGAGAAGTAGAAGATGTCGATGCCATCCTGTTCGGCCCACTTGTAGGTGTCGATGAAGTATTTCATGGCGCCCTCTACCGAAGGCTGGGCGCCCCGCTCGGGTGTCCCCAGGTTCGGCCAGCCGGTCTCACTGATGATCACCTTCTTGTCGCCGGCAGCGCTCGAAGCGCGCCGATACATCTCTTTCATGTACAGCAGGGCGTGTTCTGCGGCGACACCCTCCCAGAAGGGATAGCAGTTGGCGAGGATCACATCACATGCTTCCGTGACACGGGGGTGATCGACGAACTCGAAGTAGGCATCCACGTAGCCCACCTCGACGTTCGGCACCGCCGCCTTGAAACGCTGGATGTAGTCGATCAGTTGATCTTCGGAGACATCGCCGCGCAGGAGCACCTCGTTGCCGACGGCGATGATGTCGGCGTAGCCGGCGGACGCAAGCTGTAGGGCGTTGTCCATCTCGACCTCGTTCTTGTCGAGATCGGTCCCGATCCACACACCAACCAAGGTCTGCAGACCGAGCCCTTTTGCAGCTGCCGGAATCAACTCGTTTCCTTCGGCGGTCGAGAAGGAACGGATCCAATGGACGTACGGCTGCACGACGCGAAGCCTCTCTCGAATCTGGGCTTCATCGATCTCGGTTCCCGGACCCTGACCCTCCACATAGGGGCTGAAACAGACTCCGTGGAATCCGGCCTCGAGGATGCCCCAAACCAACGACCGCAAGTCATCTGGGGTGGAGGCGGAAAGATCGATTCCGGAGAGTGAGGTAGTGAGCCGGTATGGATTCGACATGTGTGGGTCCTTGGTACTGAGGGGCATCGCTCGGGAACGGCGCAGGCAAGATGTCGCCCAGTACGTCACTCAGACACCTGACGTTCGAGCCGGGGACAGGCTACCGGTTCGAGCCCCGACGTGAGACTCGACATACCAGCGGCTGCGAGTTGGTCTGCAGGGGCCGTCGAGCATGCCACGACGCATCCCTCTCAGACTCTCCCCTACGGGCATGCCCGTAGGGCCGAGTCGGACACCAAAGGTCACCAGACGAGCCCTCGGGGTCCCCGGTGAGCACACGCGCTCGGGTGCATGGCGGCTTGGAACTCGCCTCGATGCGGCAGGTCTCTCGGTCAGCGGGGAGGATCACTAGGTTGAAGGCCGTGGCGAGCCCGAAACCACCCGCTGGAAAGCCATCCGAATCCTGGAAGGGAAAGATCGGCGTTGAATTCTCCGGCCTTGAACGTCCGCGTGACTTCGTGATCGCCTTCGCCTTCCTGATTGGATTCATCCTCGTCGCAGCCGTCATCGCATTCGTGGCCTTTGGATAGGTCGACGCCGGGAAGGCCTCGGCCAGGTCGCCGGCTCGGGCGAGTGCGAGGTGTGCTCTCCCGAATCACCCATCGGCCCGCTACCTCCGACAGGTCGCGAATCGCCTCGACGCTCCCCGACTGTGTCATGTTCTTCGCGGGTCGCACAGAAGGTGTGCTTGGCGCCGTTCCGGCCAGTCTGACTCATTCATCAGCTACCAACTCCTGCAACACCTCTTCGAGGTGTTCGAAGATCCAGAAGTGGCCCACATCGTCGATGAACGTCGCTTCGCAGTCGGGAATCTCGCGCGCCATGTACTCACCCATTGCAAGCGGCGCGCTCGTGTCTTCCTTGCCGTGCCAGAGACGAACCGGGACGCTGATGCTGCCGAGTGGGATCGGCCAGTTGGTCGGCACCAGCACGTCGTACCAGGTCCCGACCCCGCCCTGTCGGTACGCCTCGTTGCGATCGTTGCGGATCCGATCCGCCACGCCCAGGCGGTCGTAGTCGGCTCTGTCGATCTCGCTGAACTCGCGCAGGATCATCCGCACATACAGCCTTGGAGCCCTCTTGGCCAGCCATGCGAAAGCTCTCATCTGTACGCGCAGAATCCCCGGCACCTTCGAGCCCTGCGTCCACAGGCTGCGCACGATCGGGTTGATTTCCCGGTCGGTTTCGGCGTTGAAAGGTCCGACGCTTGCGAAGACTCCAACCGCCGTGAGGCGTTCGGGGATCTGCCATGCGCAAGCCAGCGCATAAGGACCACCCCCGGAGGGGCCGAAGACTGCGAACCGCTCGAGACCCAACGAGTCTGCCAATGCCGCGACATCGTTCGGCCAATTGGGAAGCGTGGTCACACCCTCCACGAAGTCCGTTCTCCCGTATCCGGGGCGGTCCGGCGCGATGAGGCGGAGACCGGACGGCACTCCAGCCTTCAAGACCGACGGCCAGCCGAGCCGGGACCCTGGGTTGCCGTGGAACACGATGATCGGAATCCCAAGCGGGTCGCCGTACTCGGCGTAGCAGAGGCGACGCCCATCAGGTAGCTGGAGATACTCTTCAGTCGACGCATGGGTCGCAGTGGACATGGCTCACCTCGTTCCCCACGATGAGTGCTGGAACGGGAACGCACCAGAGGAGAAGGGCTGAAGAAGCCGCTCGCTTTTGATGGTGGTTTGGGTCAGTGTTCGGCAAGTCGCCGGATCATCCAACTGCAACGTCTCGACTTCTCAACCAGCGGCAAGCTCATGGACGTAGCCGGCGCGTTCCACTTCGCGGAAGCGGATGCAGGGACTGCACTCTCATAGAGCTCGCACCCCACCCGAAGGGCGTCATGAGGTTTCCTTCCCGGTGCTCAGTCCGCTGATCCGGCGCGACCTCGTGAAGCAGCAGCTCAGGTTCAAGCAGTTCTGCGAGTCGCAGATTCAATCACTCGAGGCGTAGCTCATCCCGCCCAGGTGCCGGCCGCCACCGCGGTGAGTACAAACACTCGGCTCGAGAACGACAGGTCGGCCCAACCAGGACAGAACGCGTGACAACTCCGAGTTCTCGACTAGCGCAGAATGCCGGATCCAGGACGGGTCTGAGGCTGTCGCGGCGCCGCGGATATCGAGCACAGCATGAGGGCCGTTCTCGGTCGCGGGTGTCGATCCGGGTCGTGCGCCTGAGCAGCCCCAGGCTGCTGCGTTGAACGTGCGCGGGCTGTTGACACCAAGGTCTCTGGTCGCCAAGCGGGCCATCACCTATGTGCCCGGTTCGAGGTCCAGGCGGAGCGTGTCTCGCACGTTGTATCGGTCTGTGATGTCTGGACGTGATCCTTGTAGTGTCCTCGCCGATCGGCGGGTAACGGAGGAACGACATGTCAGCATTCGACCCAAGCCCACTTTCACGGAAGCCGACTCGATACCGAAGGCGACTGTGGCTCCCGGTGCCTTCATCAATGCACTCCGGTGTTCAGAATGGCTGTCACCCCACAGGGAAGAGAGAGATAGTGTCGCAGATGAGCAATAGGAGGCTCGGGACCTGGCGATGGGCCGTTGGTCTGATTGCCCTGCTCGGGTTGCTCGCTTCGGCGTGCGGCTCTTCGAGCGACTCAGCGACTCCCGAAGTCAGCACACCCGAGCCGACCGCACCAGCAACAGCCGCTGTTCCGGACGCCGCCACGCTCGATACCGAGGCCGATGTGGCTTCAGATACCGACGTCGAAGTGCCGCCAAACGATCTGCTGGCGAACGTGGTCGTCATCGATCCAGCGGCGTTGCCGTTTACCGACGCGATGAATACGAACGCCGCTACTTCTGACGAGGACGACGCGAATGTGGGCTGTCCTTCGCCAGAGAACGACGCCAGTGTCTGGTACTCGATCACCCCCACGATCGACATGCGCCTGTCGGTCAGCGCAGAAGGCAGCGACTTCCCCGCTGGGGTCAGCGCAGCCTCTGGAGAGCCCGGATCGCTCCAACTGATCGAATGTCGACCGTTTGCGTTCGTCGTCGAAGCTGAGGCCAACGTCACCTATCACTTCCAGGTTTTCGACGGGGAGGACCCGAGTTCACAGGGCGGCAATCTCGTATTCAGGGTCGAGGAAGCCCCCGAACTTGTCCGTGAATCGACCGAGGGACTCGCGCCGCTCGGCCAAGAGTTCGTCGAGACGGTGGCGGGCGACATCGAGGTCACCGACGGCGCATTCATGTTTGCCGTCGTTGATGCTCACGGCGAAGCAGTTGCGGGGAGTAACGGCGTCGATGGTGACGGCAATGCGCCCACGGCAACGGACGTGTTCCGCATCGGCAGCATCACCAAGGTGTTCACCTCTGCGGCGACCTTGACACTGGTCGAAGATGGGGTTGTCGATCTTGACGCTCCTGCCAGTCGGTACGTGAGCCGGGTACCCGTGCCAGACGATGTGACTGTGCGCGATCTTCTGCGGCACACCAGCGGCATCTACAACTACACCGACGACCCCGACTTCATCCCCTCTACGTTCGACGCGCCGGACCGCTTCTGGACACCCGAAGAAGTGGTCGCAGTGGTTGTGGATCAGCCGTCGCTCTTCGAACCTGGATCCGAGTTCAGGTACTCGAACACGAACTATGTGATCTTGGGCGTCTTGATCGAAGAGGTCACCGGGCAGCAATACCACGAGGTTTTGCGCGAGCGAATCATCAGCCCGCTTGGGCTCTCGTCCACCTACTTGGCCGGATTCGAAGGTGGTCCTGAGGTGTTCGATCCGTACGAGCACGAAGGGGACGCTGACTACGACTACACATCGGTTGCATCCGGGGCATGGTCTGCGGGAGCCATGGTTTCATCTGCTGGCGATCTCCACACCTTGTTCACCGCATTGTTCGACGAAGAGATCGTTTCGAGCGATCTCGTGGCGCAGATGATCGACGGTACCGAATACGGATTCGGCATGGAGCTCTTCCAATCGGGCGAAGGCCTCTTCGGCCACGGCGGCGGCATCCCGGGCTACGTCACCTTTGTCCTCCATTCGCCTGAGTCGGGCGTCACCGGCTTCTTGGTATCGACCGATCCAGTCGCAGACAACCGCTATGCAATCGACAAGATGTTCGAGGGCTTCGCCGCGCTGGCTTCGGACTGATTCGGGACCAAGCACCCGCCAGCCGCAAGGTTTGTGGGTGTTTCCGGACACTGCGACGGCTGCCATCATTGGCCTCGGGGGCCCGAGCGGTATCCGCGGGATGCAATCGCGAGCAGAGCACTCGGCATCCGGCGGACTGTTGGAGGTCCGACCCTCGGTCGGGTAGCGCGTATTCGCGCTTCGGACAGCGGCCGCGACCCGTCCGAGATCGCACATATTGAGCGCCCCGGTCAATGGGCCTACTCGCGCAGAACGCGAGCCAACACAACGCCCACATTTCCAGGGCTAAGAACCAAGAACCTCGGTGCACGTGAGCGCAACGCCCCGGTTCGGAAGATCCAGATTCGGCTCAGTTCAGGAGAGGTCGATGCCTTGGGGGCTGACAACACAAAGGGGATCAAGGTCAATCGGTTGGCAGCTGCGTACGGCATTCACCGCACAACTGTGATGCGACATCTCGAGCGCCGAGGAGTTGAAACCAGACGAAGCCGCAGGCCACTGACCGATTCTCAGCTCGATCAAGCAGTAGTCATGTATTCACTCGGACGTCTGATCACCTCAATAGCGAAAGAGATGAACATCGATTCCTCGTGCGGGCCTTCAAACGATGCGAGATCATCAACCATCGCTCCGGTCAACCATGATCGAGTCACAGCGGCGAGCAGACGCACCAACTCCCGACTCGCGACAGGACGGTAAAGATCGGACACTCGTCGATCGCCCCGGCTTGCTCAGAGCCTCCACAATCCCCGGGCCGGCTCATTTGTGCCGTTCAGCCGGTGCTCGTGCACCACCTAGGCTGCGCCTTCGGGACGGCGACAATGACCCCGCGGATCGGCGAGTCTCTCGAGCATGGCGAGGGACATGGCGATCGGGGATGGCGCAATCCACCGGTCATCGTGAACCGCGATGGCGAACGCATACCCGGAGGAAACGATGGCAAAGGGCTACATGATCGCTCAAGTCGAGGTACATGACACCGAGGCATACCGGGAATACGGTGCCAAGGTGCCTGCAACCCTCGTCGCATTCGAGGGGAGTTTCCTGGTTCGTGGAGGCAGGATCGAACCGCTCGAAGGCGATGCCCCGCCACAGAGAACCGTGGTCACCGAGTTCCCGAGCCTCGCTCATGCACGGAACTGGTACCACTCGGATGCGTATCAGGCGCTCATACCCCTTCGGCAAGCTGCCGCTGTGACCCGTTCGTTTCTCGTCGAGGGTCCAGACTGAGGGTGGAGCGGGCCGAGCACGAGGGCGGAGTTGTCTCCGATCCTGCACTCGGCGCCCTGCCCCTTCCTCCGCTGGGAGGCGATCACAGTCCTTGCGCGGCCTGTCTGCCGGCGATGCGTCCGAATACGAGCGCCTGCCCCACGGCAGCCCCGGAGTGATAGCTGGCTCCGTGGAACCCGCCAATCGTCTCCCCGGCAGCAAATAGGCCCGGGATATGGCCAGCAGGCGTCAAGACTCGCATGCTGTCATCTACCGCTAATCCGGCATATGTGGAGAGGAAGTGGCTCTTGGCTTCATAGGCATAGAAGGGCGGCGTCTCTATCTTCACCAAGTCGCCGATACTGGCCGAGAGGTGGCGGCGACCGAACTCGGTGTCGGTGCCGCCGGCCACGCCGTCGTTGTATCTCTCCACCGTCTCCTTCAGCTCCCGGCGCGGAACACCGATGCCGTCGGCCAGTTCCTCAATCGTCTCTGCCTGAACAAGCAGTCGTATACGGGCCGCGTCGAGCCCCGACACCACGTTCTCGCTTGGAATGGCAGACGAGGCATTCCGGGTGTTCTCCACAGCCCTGTCGAATATCTTCTGGTCGAAGACCATGACTCCCACCCCGTTCGGCTGGTCCAAGGAAGCCATGCCAATGTCCTTGTATGGGATGGACTCGTCCACGAAGCGGCGCCCTTGCCGGTTGACAATGATGGCCCCTAGGTAGAAGACGAGGCAGATCTCGGCGGCGGAGTCTCCGCTGACGTGCAGCTCATAGCTCGGCTTGACGTATTCCATATCACGAAGAACGGCGCCCAACGGCTCTGCCATTCGCAGAGCATCACCGGTGTGCCCCACTCCGGTTGTCGCCGCCATTCCGACAAAGCGTGGATCAATGGCGGCCAGACGTTCAGGGGAACGGGCGAATCCGCCGGTCGCCAGCACCACCCCACGACGGGCCCGGACGCGGGTCTCGTTCACCCTGTCCCGCATCTCGACGCCAATGACCCGCTGGCGGCTGTCGGTGATGAGCCCTGTGACGGCGCAGTGGTAAAGGACGGTGGCTCCCCGCCGTTCCGCTTCGCGCTTGAGGATTCTCACCATGTCCAGGGGGTCGGAGAAATGGCCGCGGGGACGGCTCATGCCCGCGGCAGCGGTTGCCACCTCCGCCCAGCGCACCCCCATGTCCGTCAACCAGTGGTAGGTGTCCAATTGATGGTCGGTGTACGCGCGCACGAGGCTGGGGACGTTCTTGCTCTGTCCCACCGCCAAGAGATCCTGGTACAACAGCTCGCTCGAATCCTCGATGCCCAACCGCTCTTGCACATCGGTTCCGGCAAAAGCCACCATGCCCACGTTGATAGCAGTTGAGGACTCCCAGATCTTCGCTTGCTTCTCAAAGACGACGGTCCTCGCTCCGGCTTCCGCAGCTTCTATTGCGGCCGCCAGCCCGGCCCCGCCGGCGCCGGCAACGACCACATCGAACTCGGAGTCCCACCGGTCATCTTCCGTCATCACAGCTCCCCTGATCCAGGCCGCAACCTACCCTATCAAGCACCGGCCACAGCCGAGATCCATCCTCAGCCCGTCGCCCGGAATCAAGCAAGCCGACTCGACGGAACACAGGTCACCCCACCCGACGACCGCACGGCGCACCCCCTGGCAAACCAAGAACTGCGACCTCCTATCCGTCGTTCACGGTTCAAACACATCGCGTCTGGCGGGCCCGCCAGGACTCGAACCAGCGGGCCAAGGGCATCACGACAGCTCCCCTGTTATCACTGCAGAAGCGGTGGCCCTAACCGGACAGAACACGAACCAACTTCAGGTTCTCGAATAGCCCAGAATGGCCGGTTCTGTGCGAATGACGAAGGGACATTCCTGGTCGTTCGACCCTTGCAGTGCTTGCGTTGGGGGAGGGAGGCTCGACGTGATGAAAGGAGGAGTGATGCCCACTCCGACTATCACAACGACACCATCCGAGCAGGCAGGCCGGCCCACCCGGCGAGGCTCGACTAGTTGGCGCCTGTTGTGGATTGTGTTGGCAGTCGCTGCCGCAACCGCTGCCGTTGTCCTGTTTGCTTCTTCAGGTGCGAGGGACCAGCCCCCTCTGAGTAATGGGGACTTCGAGACGGGTGATTTCACCGGATGGTCGACCGAGGATTGGGGAAGAAGCGGCGAATGGTTGATCTATGAGGACGGCACAACTCCGCCGAACCCATCTGTTACCGACGACAATCCACCGTTCGAGGTGCCCGATCCGCCACAGGGCCAATACGCAGCCGTTACTGACATGGAGTACTCAGGAGCGCGATTCCTGTATCGAGACATCGAAGTGACAGGTCCCTGGACGCTGCATGCCATCGTGTTCTACGAGAACGGAATCGAGACGATTTACGATCCGCTGTACTTCGGCACCTTCAATGGCGACACCTGGTTTGCCAATGTTCGGTCCCAGCAATTCAGGATCGATCTGGTTGATCCTCAAGCGCCGATCAACTCCGTGGAGGCTGATGACATCCTGGCCACGGTGTTTCGGACACAATCAGGCGATCCGCCCTCCCTGGAACCAACGCCGGTGACCTTTGATCTGTCCCCGTGGGAGGGTCAAACAGTCCGTCTGCGCGCTACCCAGATCGACAACGGAGGGCCTTTCCGGGCGGGGATTGATGACGTCCGACTCGAGTGGGCCAACTAGAACCCGCGCACATATCGGAACATATCGTGCGCGTGGTTCGAGCGTGTCCTGTCGGATACCCAACGGGACGGACCGGCCAGAACGGCGCATTCCCCGAGGCAAGAACCAAAGAATCGCGGTCGAGCGAATCGCGGTCGAGCGAATCGCGGTGGATTCGGCAGGACTCGAACCAGCGGGCCAAGGGCACCATCACAGCTCCCCTGCTCTCACTGCAGAAGCGGTGGGCCCGCCAGGACTCGAACCAGCGGGCCAAGGGAACCATCACAGCTCCCCTGCTCCTGAGTCCCTCCACAGTGGGCCCGGCAGGACTCGAACCTGCGACCAAGGGATTATGAGTCCCCTGCTCTAACCAACTGAGCTACGGGCCCGCGGGCAACCAGCGTACCGACATGCGCCGACGGCGAAGCCAGATGGCTCACCCGAAGGTGCGTTACAGAGAGGGCGGCTGATCGCCACGGAGCGCCCGCCACGCAGACAGGACCACCAGCGCACCGACAACGATCAACCCGGCAACGAACATGACCGAAACCGTGCCCTCGCGGTACGGGCCATCCTCGAGAATGGCCGGTACCTGGGCAACCCCGGACGCAATGGGCCAGAAGAGCCCGACACCGAGATGGACGAACAACCCTCGCCTGCGTCCCTCGCCGAGCCAGTACAGGCCCAGCGCCTGGATAGAGAAGATCAGCGCAACGACTAGCGAGAGCACCGTGGCCGGTACCCCAGCCTCAGCCGGCTCACCCATTGCGAAGTCCTCCAGCGTGTGCGGAATCGCGAAGAAGAGGAGGAGAAGCGACAGGGCAACGACACTCCGACGATCTCGAGGGGCTACCGAGTCCGGCGACATTGCTTGCTTCTCCGTGTTCCACCCGTCCTGTGTCCGAGTCCAGGCGAAACGGGCATAGGCGCAGGACTCGAAGAACACGCTACCGGGGGAGGTGGCATCAGGAATGGATGCGAGCGATCGGAGTCTCGCATCGATCTTCAGGGCCGGCGGAAGTCGCTCTGGATCCGGGCGATCGCAAGATCGCACGGGCTGGCGTCCAGCAACGCCGACGGAACGCTTCCCAGCAGCACCATCCTGGTGGCGTTCGCTCCCCTGCTCCCGACGACGACCAGGTCGGCGGACCGGCTCCGGGCGATCTCGCTGATCACCTCCGGGGCGGGCCCGGACATCACCACGACCCGGGCTTCGGGCCACCGTTCGGCGAATGAGGCGGTCGCCTCCTCTGCAGCCTCGGTCCGTCGCTTCCTCGCCAGGTCGATCTCCTCGGAGAACATCCCGGCGTCGCTCATGAAGCTCTCGAATCGGGTGGGGAGCGCAAACACAACCGTGAGTTCGTTGGCGTTGGGTGCCAGCTGCATGGCGTGCTCGACGGCCTGTGCCGAGGCTTCGGACAGATCCACTCCAACGACCACACGCCGATACCCCTGCCGTGGCTGTCGGCGAACGACGACCACGTCACACCGCAGCGTCTCGGCCATACGGCGCGCAGTCGCTCCGGTGACGCCTGTCTCGTGAGTCGACGAGCCGACGACCACGACGTCGGCGTTTCTCGACGCACGGCCGACCTCCCATGACGGTGATCCCTTGGTGATTCGAGCCTCCACCGGTACATCACTCCGATTCGAGCACCAGTCGGCGAGCGACCGTGTCTCCTCGGCCTGATGGTCTGCAAGCAGATGGGCGATGGCGTCCGGGACGAACGACTCGGTGGCGGCCTCGACGGTGTGAATCACGGTGACGGCGCCGGCGGTCTCCTCGGCAAGCAGCCGAGCGCGGTCTGCCACCCGCCGCCCGAGGGGCGTGAGATCGATGGCCGCCAGCACACGCGCCAATTTGAGACCTTCCTCCGTTCGGGCTGAAAGCCTACCGGTTCGACGCTTCCCCAGCACAGTGACGTGACGAGAACATGAACAGAGGTGGTAACCACGTCGTTGGAGTTGATCTCAGCGTTCAGCCAGCGCTTCCGGAATCGGCGATCGGAGTGCCACTGCGAGCCGGTGCAGATAGTCCTCCCTGCTCACCTCGATCCCACCGAGCGAGGCGAGGTGGTCGGTCTGCCACTGGGTGTCGACCAGCGGGTCGTCGGTCGGGGACATGATCTCGACGAGATGAAACAAGGCCACCTTCGATGCATCCGCCACCATATGAAACATCGATTCGCCGGCGAACAGCCCACCGAGGTTCACTCCGTAGAGCCCGCCGACCAGCCGTCCCGATTCCCACACCTCGATCGAGTGTGCGTGCCCGAGACGATGGAGCTCGCGATACGCCAGGGTGATGTCCGGCGTGATCCAGCCATGGGGCCGCGACGGGTCGGCGCAGCCGGCCACCACATCGTCGAAAGCCTCATCGACGGACCATTCGAAGCGACGGATCGACCGGCGCAGGCTCCGCGACACCAAGAGGCCGTCGACCGGCAAGATACCGCGGCGCACCGGAGACCACCATGCGAGCGGCCCGCCGTCGGGCAGATACATCGGGAACAAACCGGTCCGATACGCCGCCAGCAGGGTGCCGGGCTCCAGATCCGCTCCGATGGCGACGACGTCGTCGGTTCCCGCCTGCGCCGGGTTTGGAAAGACCCATCGGGTCAACGCGGGCTCGAGCGGCATGCGGAGATCAGGAGCGGTTCGCTTGGCGAACCGGGATCGAAGAGGCGCCCCGCAAGAAGATCTCTTTGGTCCACGCCAGCTCGTGCCGATCGACGGCCAACTCGAGCCGCCCAACCTGCTTGGCGAGCACCTCGAACGCGATCACGGCCTCCCGACGAGCGAGCGGAGCACCGAGGCAGTGATGGATCCCCGATCCGAAGGCGACATGACCCTTCGGGTTGCGGCCGACATCGAATCGATCCGGGTCCTCGAAGACCAGCGGGTCGCGGTTCGCCGCCATCAACACCGCGATCACCAGGTCGCCGGCCGCAAGTTCGGCGTCGCCGATGGACTGCGGCTCGTACGCCCACCGCAGTGTTGCGGTCTCGACCGGTCCGTGGAACCGGAGGATCTCCTCGATTGCCGACGGGATGAGTCCCGGATCGTCCAGCAACCGGGTGTACTCGTCGGGATGTGACGCAAGCTCGACGACACCGTTTCCGATCAGGTTCACGGTGGTTTCGTGGCCTGCCACCAATAGGAGGAACACCATGGCCAGGAATTCCTCGTGGCTCAACGAATCACCACCTTCCGATGTGTGGAGCAGATAGCTGGTGAGGTCGTCGGTTGGGTTCGCTCGCCGCTCGTTCGCCAGGTCGTTCAGGTAGTTCACGAACTCCATCCCGGCCAGCATGATCTCTTCTTCGCTGTCGACCCCCCTACCGAGGATCGCCTGGGTCCACGTGCGGAAACGATCCTGGTCCGCGAGCGGGACACCCAGCATCTCGGCGATGACCGTCACCGGCAGCGGGAGCGCGAACTCGGAGATCAGGTCGAACTCATCCCTTCCGCTGATCTGTTCGATCAGGCCCTCCGCGATCTGGGCGATGCGGGGCTCCAACGCGTCCATGGCACGGTTCGAGAAACCGTCGCGTACCAGGCGTCGCAGCCGTGTGTGGTCGGGGGGATCCACAAACAGCATGTTCCTGCCCAGGACCGCAAATGGGCCCTCCATGGCGAAGTCGGTCTCCACGTTCGGCAGGTGTCGTTCTGGCTCTTTGCCGATGGTCGGGCTCCGCAATGCCGAGACGACATCGGCATGAGCCATGACGAACTGGAACGTACGACCTGTCTGGGGCCCGACCGCTCCCATCGTGCCTGCCTGATCTCGCCAACGATTCCAGAAGGCGTGCGGGTCTGAGCGATGAGACTGGTCCCACGGTTCGAAGCGCATCCTTCCAGGCTACCGACGAGCCCGAATCGTTCCCCCAGACGTAAGCTGACTGGCAATGAGTTTGGAATTCCGCGACGCCGTCCGTGAGCGAAGCCACATCCGTGATGGTCTCGTCATCGTCGACACGTTCGTCAACCACAGGGTCGACCCG
Organism: bacterium; assembly: GCA_024639335.1. Taxonomy (GTDB): domain Bacteria; phylum Actinomycetota; class Acidimicrobiia; order Spongiisociales; family ZC4RG35; genus JAHEDH01. The sequence goes on from JAHEIN010000015.1 coordinate 26,799, forward strand.
ATCCTGATGCGTTCCTGCGGTGAATGGCTCGCCCGGGAACTGGGACAGGCGGACGTAGTGATCACCTCGGAAGCCTCGGGAATCGCTCCGGCCCTCGCCGCGGCAACGGCTCTCGGGGTCCCCATGGTGTTTGCAAAGAAGCGGCCGAAGCCGTCCGAGGGGTCGATCGCCAGACAGGTGATCTCTCCCACGAAGGGCGACAGGTCGTGGCTGGAGATCAAGCCTCACGTCCTGGACGGAACCCACACTGCGGTGGTCGTCGACGACTTCCTCTCGGCCGGTCGGACCGCCTTGGCGCTGTCGGAGCTCATCTCCGAGGCAGGGGTCGAGATCCTCGGGCTGGGCTTCGCCATCGAAAAGACGTGGACCGGAGGGCGAGAGTTGCTCGAAGCGCACGGATTCCGCGTGGTGTCGGCAGTCATCGTCGACCTCGATAGCGAGGGGACGCCGGTCGTTCGATGAGCACGCACGAGGTCGTCAACCAGCCGCCGCCGCTCGGCGACGTCGACCTCTATCAACACGATCCAGTGCTCGGTGACCTCGTCGGCGATCTCGACGCAGGTTGGGCAGAGGATCGTCTTGCGGACTTCGGGCGCCTTGCAGGCACCGAGGAGATGTACGAACTCGCCGAATCCGCCAACCGGTACGAACCCGAGTTGAGGACGCACGATCGGTTCGGGCATCGCATCGATCAGGTCGAGTTCCATTCGTCCTGGCACGAACTGATGGACCGGGCTGTCTCGCATGGCGTTCATTCGCTGGGCTGGGCCGAGCAGCGGCCGGGAGCTCAGGTGGCGCGGACCGGTCTCATGTACCTGGACTCCCAGGTCGAACAGGGGCACGGCTGCCCGATCTCGATGACGGCATCGGTCGTGCCTTCGCTTCGATTGGCACCAGAGCTGAGTTCGATCTGGGAGCCCCGGCTGCTGTCGACCGACTACGACCGCGAGTTCCGGCCGGCGAACGAGAAGTCGGGCGCACTCATGGGCATGGGCATGACCGAGAAACAGGGTGGCTCAGACGTTCGGGCCAACTCCACTGCGGCAGAACCGGCCGACGACGGGTATCACCTCACTGGCCACAAATGGTTCACCTCGGCGCCGATGTGCGATGCCTTCCTCGTCCTCGCGCAGGCTCCAGAGGGCCTGTCCTGCTTCTTCGTCCCGAGGTTTCGCGAGGACGGAACAACCAACACCTTCCGCATTCAACGGCTGAAGGACAAGCTCGGCAATCGCTCCAATGCCTCGTCCGAGATCGAGTTCGACAAAACGACCGGATGGATGGTGGGGGAAGAAGGACGCGGCGTCCCGACCATCATCGAGATGGTGAACGGCACCCGGCTCGACTGCATCACCGGGTCGGCCGCGTTGATGCGCCAGTCGCTGACCCACGCTGCCTGGCACGTCAGCCATCGATCGGCATTCGGCAAGACCCTCATCGACCAACCAGCCATGACCAACGTGATCGCCGACCTCGAACTCGAGACCCAGGCCGCAACGATCATGATGCTCAGGGTCGCTGCCATGTTCGATCGGGCCCCAATCGACGAACGAGAGGCTGCGCTTCGCCGGATCGTCACGCCGATCGCCAAGTATTGGGTCACCAAGCGCACGACGGCGGTGGTGAGGGAAGCGATGGAGTGTCTCGGTGGCAACGGCTACGTCGAAGAGTCGCCGCTCCCCCGCTGGTTCAGGGAGTCACCGCTCAACGCCATCTGGGAGGGAAGCGGGAACGTCATCGCCCTCGATCTCCTGCGGGCCATCCGCCGGGAGCCCACCGCGTTGGAGTTCCTCACCGACGAGATCCTGCTCGACGCCTCGGCGGCTGCCACCGAGCAATTGACATCTGCAAGAGAGATGCTCGAGACCTCCGCCAACCACGAATCGGATGCCCGTCGGATCGTCGAGCACCTCGCGCTTGCATGGTCGTCGTCGCTGATGGCACGCCACACCGAGCACGGCACCCTGTACGACGCAGGACGCATCCTCGAACCCCACGCCATGTTCGGCACACTGCCCCACACCGGTGACCTCAGATCGATCGCCGCCCTGTCGGTCCCGACACCGGTCTGATTCCCACCGCCTGCGAGGTGAGTCACGGGTCAGTCGGCTGCGCTGCAGGTGGCGCAAGCGCCACCCCTACTCAACCCCCATCCATCGGCCCACACGCCCGGCGCTCCAAACCCGCGCCTACAAGGCGGAACCACCAATCTGATGCGCCGCAGGTCGCGCACACGCCACCCATTCGCGCACACTTCACCCGACGCGATGCTCGCATCGCCCGCAACCCGGCAGGTTCCCAACCGCGACTTGGCCCAGGCGCGACGGCTATGGCACCCACCGCGCTGGGACCGGGACTTCGACCGAACGGAAGTACTCGCTCAGGCCCTTTGCCTGTGGGTCCGGGCGAAGCGCCGACGACACCCCGTCGGACAGCAGCCCAAAGATCTCGAAGTTCATCGCCATCAGGTTCGGCAGGACGTGGCGGACGATCCGGAAGGGTGCCAGGTCGGGCAGCATCGCCACCAGCTGCTCGATCGTGAGGAACGACTCGAGCCACGGGTATTGCTCGGCGGAGCGGACGAACACGCCCAGGTTGGCGTTCCCGGCCTTGTCGCCGGATCGTGCTCCGACGACGGAGCCGATCCGGGCGATCGAGGTGTCGGCACCACCCCAAGCGTCGCCGGGGACCGGCAGCGGCGCCGGCTCGAAAGGCTGAGAAACCGCCGTGGGAGCGATCTCGAACGACCCGTCGCCCACAGTGACCTCCTGGGCGACCTGGCTGCGCTTGACCGTGGTCGGCCACATCACCGCATACGGGGTGGCCGGACCGGGTGGGAACTCGCCGAAGAAGCCGGGGATCGACCCGAGCGCGATGCTGGTGTACGAGTTCGACCAGGCGCGACCCACTTTGCGTTCGTCGAGGTCCCGGACGGCGATCCGCAGATAGCCGATGGCTCTTGCGTTCGACCCTCCGACGGGTTGGCCGATCAGCTCGGTCGAGACTTCGTCGTAGTCGTCGGGGCTCCATGGGCAGGCATCCCAGAACTGTCGCTCCACCAACTCGGCCTTCTCGTCGATGTCAGCGCCGGTCAGCCCGATCAGCACGGAGTTCCGAAACCCTCCGCCGAACGCCGCCGACACCTTGAGTCCGGGTGGAGGCGGCTCGCCGACGGTTCCGGTCAACTCGACCCGGTCATCGCCGTGGTCGCGGATCCGGATCGTGTCGAATCGAGCCGTGACGTCGGGGTTGTGATATCGGGGCGACCCGATCTCGTAGAGCAGCTGGCTGAGCACCGTCCCGATCGACACCTCGCCACCGGTCCCGGAGTGTTTGCCGATGACCGATGACCCGTCCTCGGCGACGTCAGCCCAGGGAAAACCGAGATGGATCGGCTTCTCGAGCTCATCGAAGAACGAATAGTTGCCACCCGTTGCCTGGGTGCCGCACTCGATCACGTGACCGGCGACAACGGCTCCGGCGAGGCGGTCCCAGTCGGTGCGCTCCCAGCCGTGATGCCACGCCGCAGGCCCGACCACGAGGGCGGCGTCGGTGACACGGCCGGTGATGACGATGTCCGCGCCGGCCTCGAGCGCGGCCGCAATGCCCCATCCGCCGAAGTAGGCGTTCGACGCCACCAGAGCTCCGAGCCGCTCGCCGAGCGGCTCGCCGGTGTCGAGATGTTCGAAGCGCTCACCGGATTCGACGAGATCGGCCATGGTTGGCAGGAGATCATCCCCGGTGACGGTGGCAATCCGGGGTGCCAGACCCAGTTGGTCGGCGACCTCGGCCACAGCCGCCGCGCAGCCTCGAGGGTCGAGCCCGCCGGCATTGGTTACGACTTTGACGCCACGTTGCATCACGTCGCCCATGACGTCGGTCATCTGCTCGACGAAGGTGCGACCGTACCCACCATCGGGACGCCGGGCTCGCATCCGAGCAAGGATGAGCATGGTCAGTTCGGCGAGCCAATCCCCGGTCAGCACGTCGACCCGTCCCTCGTCGATCATCTCGCGGGCGGCCGATGGGCGGTCACCGAAGAACCCGGAGATGTTGGCGATGCGAATCGGTGCAGCCATGGGGGGATCGTAGGCCCCGGCTCGATACCCTCACTGCATGGATCGCATCACACGCCGGCTCGGGGAGTTGATTTCGATTCCGTCGGTGACGGGCCGGGAGGTCGCCATCCGGGATCGGCTGGCGGGGATCCTCGATGACATGGGTCTCGAAGTCGACTCCTTCGATGCAGATCTCGCCGACCTGACGGCCGATCCGGCCTTTCCGGGCATGGAGGTGGATCGATCGGTGCTTCCGGTGGTGTGTGCCTCGATGAATCCCGGTGCTCCCGGGCCGCACCCCATGCTCTCGGGCCACATCGATGTCGTGCCGGCCGGCGACCCGGCGTCCTGGACATCGGACCCGTTCAGGGCGCGACTGGACGGCCGCCGCATGTACGGGCGGGGTGCTTGCGACATGAAGGGCGGCGTGGCGGCGATCCTGG
>JAHEIN010000115.1 GCA_024639335.1 bacterium
CTGGACGCCGCGCAGCTTCTCCAGGCGTTCGAGTCGATCGCCGCCGTCGACGGCCGAACGCTGGTGCACTGTGAAGACGAGTCGCTGACCGCTGCCGCTGAGAGGATGCTTCGGGCTCAGGGCCGGACCGACCCCGGCATCCTCACCGAGTGGCGGAGCCGTGAAGCCGAAGCAGTGGCAATCGCCGCCGCCTCGGTTCTGGTCGAGTCGACCGGGGTCAAGGCCACCTTCGCACACGTCTCATCCACCGACATGATCGACGTGATCGTTGCGGCGCAGGCCCGGGGGGCGGACATCGCCGCCGAGGCGTGTCCCCAATACTTCGCTCTCGACGAGTCCGAAGTGCTCGAATACGGCGCGCTGCGAAAGTTCACTCCGCCCGCCCGGGTGAGAAGCGAAGAAGAGCGTGAGCGGATGTGGGCTGCGGTGCGCTCTGGGGCGTTTTCTCACTTCTCGACCGATCACGCCCCTTCGACGGCCGCCCAGAAGTCGGCCGGCGACTTCTGGGACGCACCATTCGGTCTCCCCGGGCTCGATACCACGTTCCCATTCCTCGTCGATGCCGCGCTCACGGGTCGAATCGAGCTGAGTGATGTCGCCAACCTCGCATCGGCTGCGCCGGCGGCGCGGTATGGGTTGGCGCCGGTGAAGGGTGCGATTCGCCCCGGGGCAGATGCGGACATCGTGCTGGTCGATCCCGATGGATCGTGGTCGGTGAGCAATGATGAGGTCTTGTCGAAGGCAGGCTGGTCTCCCTACTCGGGGCGGACTTTTACCGGGCGGGTCCTGGCGACCTACCTCCGGGGTGACGAGATCGCTCGCGATGGCAAGCCTCACGGTGAGATGTCTGGACGGTTCCTCGCTGGACAAGGCGCCCGAGAATGATCGCCCGGTTCGGGCGACGGCCGCGATCATGCATCATGTACGATCGCCCTCCGAGCGAGGAGAGCGAATGGTCGAACGTGTTGGCCTGATTGGGCTCGGCGTCATGGGGACCGCCATGTCCGGGCATCTCATAGACGCCGGCTTCGAGGTGAGCGGATTCGACATCGACGCATCTCGAATGGACGTTCTCGCCGCAGCAGGCGGTCATCGGCGCACTGGGGCCGCCGAGGTCGCAGCCAGCGCCGATCTGGTGCTGTTGGCCCTACCGAGCGTCGAAGCGCTCGAGGACGCCGCGGCAGGCGTCGCCGCAGGGGCGCATCCGGGACTCATCGTCGCCGAAATGGGGGTGTTTCCCATCTCGGCCAAGGAGCGAGCGCGCGATCTCCTGGCCGATGCCGGAGTCGAGCTCATGGACGTCCCCGTCAGCGGGACCGGGCTCCAGGCTGCCGACGCAACACTCGTGGTGATGGCCTCGGGGTCCGAAGAGGCCTTCGACGAAACCAGTGCGGTCTTCGAGGTGATCGGCCGGACGACCTACTACCTCGGTCCCTTCCCCAACGGTTCGATCATGAAGTTCATCGCCAACCTCCTGGTTTCCGTGCACACGCTCGCAGCCGCCGAAGCTCACACACTGGGAGCTGCTTCCGGGATGGATCCACGACTCGTCCAACGGGTCATCGCCGACGGAGTCGGTTCCTCGGCGATGTTCGAGATCCGCGGCCCGATGATGGTGGCCGACACCTACGTTCCTCCTTCGGGGAGACTCGACATCATCAAGAAAGACGCCGAGATCATCGCGGCCTATGCCGCTTCCGTGGGTGTGCCGACGCCTCTGTTGAACGCAGCGGTCCCCCAATACCGGGCTGCGTCGGAGTCGGGTCTCGGCAGCCTGGACGCTGCCGCCGTGTGTCGACATCTCGAACAGACCGGGGGGGTCGAACGACCATGAGCGAGGCAGGAGTCGGAGCACCACTGAGGCGGGTAGAGGACGCCAGGCTGGTCACGGGCCGCGGCCAATACGCCGACGACCTCAGGCTCGACGGCATGCTGCATGCCGCCTTCGTGCGGAGCCCCGAAGCCCACGCCCGCATCGTGGCCATCGATGACAGTGAGGCGGTCGCGATAGACGGTGTCGTCGGCGTTTTCACAGCGGCGGACCTCGGCCTCGATCGGCCCATGCCGGTCGCCCACCCGCATCCGCTGCTCACCGAGGCTCGGACTGCCGAAGCCCTCGCGACCGGTGAGGTCTGCCACGCAGGTCAAGCCGTGGCGGTCGTTGTCGCAACAGACCGGTACGCGGCGGCCGACGGCGCCGATGCAGTCTGGGTGGACTACGAACCCCTGCCCGCGGTCGCCGACGTCATGGCTGCCTCCGAGCCGGATGCTCCCCGGGTACACGCCGATCTCCCGACCAACCTGATGGCGAAGATGCCGGTCCGGTGGGGAGATCCCGACGCTGCCTTCGAACGCGCCCACGCCGTTGTGCGTTCGAAGCTCCTACAGCACCGGGGCGCCTGTCTCTCGATGGAGACCCGCGGTGTGGTCGCCGCCGAGATCGACGGCCGGCTCACCGTGTGGTCATCGACGCAGAGCATCGCGCTCCTCCGGCGCCTGCTCTCCCAGCATCTCGGGCGCAGCGATGTGAGGGTGCTCGCACCGGACGTCGGCGGGGGGTTCGGCCCGAAGGGCAATGTGTATCCCGAGGAGTACGTCGTCGCAGCCCTGGCGCCCGTACTGAATGCGCCCGTGAAGTGGATCGAGACGAGGCGCGAGCACCTGTTGACGACCAACCAGCAGCGCGACCTCGTTTCGGATCTCGAAGTTGCCTGCGACGCCGAGGGTCGAATGCTGGGACTGCGGGGCAGGATGGTTCACGACAACGGCGCGTTCGCCCCGTACGGCCTGCTGCTGCCCATGACCGGCCTCGACCTGCTGCAAGGGCCGTACACCCTGGGCGCCATCGACATCACGATGGATGTGACGTACACCAACGCCGTGCCGACGAGTCCCATCCGGGGCGCGCTCAGACCGAACGCCGCGTTCATCATCGAGCGGGCGATCGATGCGGTCGCCGACCACCTCGGGATCGACCGGTTCGAGGTCAGGCGCCGCAACTTCATCCCGGCCGACGCCTTTCCGTACGCCTTTCCGGGCGACGCCAGATACGGCGGCAAGATCACGTACGACTCCGGCGCCTACGAGGCTGCCCTCGATGCCGTCTCCGACCTCGCCGACATCGCAGGGTTCGAGGATCGTAGAGAGCGCTCGCAGGAGAACGGCCTCCTCCGTGGCCTCGGTGTCGCTTCATACGTCGAGGACACCGGGCTGGGACCGTTCGAAGAGGTGAACATGGACCTCGCCTCCGACGGAACGGTCACCGTCACCGCCATGACCGGTTCTCAGGGCCAGGGTCATGCCACGGTCTACACCCAGATCTGTGCTTCCTCGCTGGGTATCGACCCCGCATTGGTGCACGTTCGCTCCGCCGACAGCGACCTTCCCGGGACCGGGGGTTCGACGGTCGCCAGCCGAACCGCGGTGACGGCCGGATCGTCTGCGCATCTCGCAGCGGAGGCGCTCGCAGGCCGCCTCCGCGAACTGGCGGCCGAGCGATTCGAGGCATCCGAGGCCGACATCGTCCTCGAGTCCGGCTTCGCACGAGTGGCGGGCTCGCCGGACGTCGAGGTGTCGCTGGCCGAGCTGGCTTCGATCGCTTCAGAGCGGGGTGAGCCGCTCAGCGAGTCGGGCAAGCACCCCACGCCGCGTCCGTCGTACGCCTTCGGCTCGCACATCGCCGAAGTGGAGGTGGATCCCGACACCGGCTGGGTTGCCGTGGACCGCTACTTCATCGCCCACGACTGCGGCACGGTGTTGAACCCGATGATCGTGGACGGCCAGATCGATGGCGGAGTGGTTCACGGTTTGTCGAATGCCCTGTTCGAGAGAGTCGTGTACGACGAGTCGGGCCAGCCGAGGACGACGACGCTGATGGATCTCCAGATCCCGACCGCCGCAGACGTTCCCGATCTGGTCAGGGTGCACACGGTGACCCCTGCGCCCGACAACCCGATCGGCGTGAAGGGAGCGGGGGAGGGAGGGACGATGCCGGTGGCCGCCGTGATCGCCTCTGCGGTGGACGACGCCCTCGGCATCTTCGTCGACCGCTACCCCATGACACCCGCAGTCGTTCGCTCGATGATCGAGGGAGCGACAACATGAGACCCGGAGGCCACCGATGACCCAGACCACCCAGGTGAGAGATGGCATGGCCGTCGACTTCGACGTCGAGATCCCCATGGACGATGGAGCCGTGATGGTGGCCGACGTGTTCCGGCCGGTCACCAATGGCCGGTATCCGGTGATCGTCAGCTATGGCCCCTACGCCAAGGGGCTGGCATTCCAGGAGGGCTATCCAGACCAGTGGAATCGCATGGTCGAGGCCCATCCCGACGTCGCCGCAGGCTCCACCAACGAGTATCAGAACTGGGAAGTGGTGGATCCCGAGAAGTGGGTCCCACACGGATACGTCTGCGTCCGCGTGGACTCTCGTGGAACCGGCATGTCACCCGGCTACGTCGATCACTTCTCTCCGCGCGAGACGCGGGATTTCTACGAGATCATCGAGTGGGCAGCGGTGCAGCCATGGTCGACCGGGAAAGTCGGTGCGAACGGCATCAGCTATCTGGCGATCAACCAGTGGCACGTCGCATCGCTACAGCCGCCGAGCCTCGCTGCGATGTGTGTGTGGGAGGGCGCCGCCGACTGGTACCGGGACATGACCCACCACGGCGGGATCCTGTCGACGTTCTGGGAGAACTGGTACGACATGCAGGTCAAGACCGTCCAGTACGGGCTCGGCGACCGAGGCCCCAAGCACGCGATCACCGGGGAGAACGCCGCCGGTGAGGTCACGCTGACTTCCGAGGAGCTCGAGGCGAATCGCACGGCGCTCGGGGACGACATCCGCGCCCATCCGACCGATGACAGCTATCACCGGGACCGGTCGCCGGTGTTCGAGCAGATCACGGCGCCGCTGCTCAGCGCCGGCAACTGGGGCGGCCAGGGGCTGCATCTCCGGGGCAATGTGGAAGGGTTCGTCCGGTCGGCCTCCGAACACAAGTGGCTCGAGCTCCACGGTCTCGAGCACTGGACCCACTTCTACACCGACTACGGCCGGGAGCTCCAGCTCGAGTTCTTCGATCACTTCCTCAAAGGCGACGACAACGGATGGGATCGCCGTCCACCCGTGCTGCTGCAGGTCCGTCAGGTGGACGGCAGCTTCGTCGAACGGACCGAGGACGGCTGGCCGATCCCCCGGACCGAGTGGACCGAGCTGCATCTCCACCCCGACCTCACACTGTCCGATCAGCCACCGGCGGAGCCGGCCGAGCTGTCGTTCGAGGCCATGGGTGACGGTCTGACGTTCCGAACCGCGCCCCTCGACACCGAGACCGAGATCAGCGGCCCTTCGGCGGTGAGGCTCTGGGCGTCGTCCTCCACGACCGACGCCGACCTGTTCGTGGTGCTGCGGGTGTTCGATCCCGACGGGGACGAGGTCACCTTCCAGGGTGCGCTCGATCCGCACAAGCCGGTGTCGCAGGGCTGGCTGCGCGCTTCGCATCGAGCCACCGACCCCGAGATCAGCACGTTCTACCGGCCCTATCACACCCATACCGATCCCGAGCCGCTCGAACCGGGTGAGGTCGTGGAACTCGATGTCGAGATCTGGCCGGCGTCGGTCGTGGTACCGGCCCGCCATACGGTGGCACTCACGCTGCTCGGACGCGACTACACCAACGATGTCGCCGGTGACGATGCCCATGCGGAGATCGCGAGCTTCAAGAACCGGTTCAGCGGGTGCGGGCCCTTCATCCATGACGACTCCCACAACCGGCCGCCGGATGTCTTCTCAGGGACCACCACCCTGCACCTCGGGCCTGACCGGCCGGCGAAGGTCGTGCTGCCGGTCATCCCTCCGGCGGGCTCATGAGCGAGACGGTCGAGATCGAGACGCCGCAGGGCCTGGTATCGCTCACGAGGTCAGGGGCGGGGCCCGATATCGTGATGCTGCATTCGCTGTTGTCCGATCGCAATGTCTTCGCACCGATCGTCGACGAACTGGCGGCACGGTGGACCGTGAATCTGGTCGATCTCCCCGGATTCGGCTCCACGCCGCGCACAGATCCATCCATCGACGCCTACGCGGATGTGATCGGTGGGCTGCTGTCCGCCGGGGGCTACGACCCGGAGACCACTGCGGTGCTCGGCAACGGGCTGGGCGCCTTCGTGGCGTTGGGCACCGCCGTGCGGCACGGGGAGATGTTCGATCGGCTCGCGCTGGTCGGTTGTGGTGTGGGATTCGACGAAGCGGCATCGGCGGCGTTCGGCGGCATGATCGACCGGGTGCGGACGGGCGGAATGGATGCCGTCGTATCTGTGGCCGTGCGTCGAATCTTCTCCGAGGAGTACCTCGCGGCCAATCCGGATGCGCTCGCGGAACGCGCCGCCGTCTTGCGGCGAACCGATCCGGCAGCGTTCATCGATGCCTGCACCGCCCTGATGGGGATGGACTACCGCACGGGCGCCGCCGATGTCGTGAATCCGACGCTGATCGTGGTGGGCTCCGAAGATCAGGCGACTTCGCCTGCGATGGCGCGTGATCTTCACGCCGTGTTGCCAAACTCTGAGCTTGTCGAGATGGAGGGGATCGCGCATGCACCACAGCTGCAGGCTCCGAACGATTTCCTCGAGATCGTCGCCCGCTTCCTCTGACTCAGTCGCGAGTGCGGAACGCCTCGAGGAACACCCAGGTGAAGGTGGCGAACACGAGGTGGGAGCCGAGCGTGCGAAGGCGCTCGTAGTTGCCCATCTGCCGGAGCGATCGCGAGATGCCGAGGGCCGGCATGTAGCCCGAGAAGGCCGCAGCCCACAGCGCAGTCCCCCAGGCGATGCCCTTGGACACCGGTTTGATGGCTTCGTCGCCGTTGACGATCGAGAAGATCATCCCCCAGAACGCACCGAAGCCCAGATGGGTCAACTCGCCGATCCTGATCCGGTCGGCAGGAGCGATCTCCCGCTCGGGAGCAGCCTGCTTGCTCGCCCATTCGACGACGCTCTCGTAGTGCGTCTTGCCCATTGGCTTGTCGGGCTCGACCATTCGCCTCGCCAGGAATGCGAACCCGCCCATCGCGATCGTCCCGCAGGTGCCGGCGAGAAGGCCTTTCATCGATCTCCGCATGAGGCTCATGTCACGTCCTTTTCGTCGGCCGGCGTGAACTCGAACACCGGTGGATTGGCGATTGGTCGATCGTAGATCTCGATCGCGTGGGCGATCCATCCAGCTGCCCGTCCCAACGCAAAGACGGCCTCGGACGCCCCGGAGATCAGTCCGAACGCTCGACACATCGCCGCGAGAGCGAGTTCCACCGATGGTGCAGGAAGGGCTCGCTCGGCGGTGATTCGTTGGACGTCCCTGACGGCTCGAAGCGCCGGTGCGTCAGGAGTTGCCGATGCGGTGAGGTCCAGGATCATCTCGGTCCGGGGGTCCGGTCCGGCGTACCTCGGCTGGCCGAGGCATGGGATGCCACCCTGCCGGAACAGGTCGCCGACCACCTGTTCGGCGTCGCCGACCCGATCGACGTCATCCAGCATTCGCTCGGCCGAGAGTGCTCTGCGGCCGTACCAGCCGCCGGCCATGATCGACATGCCCGACTGGATGGCGCCGTAGAGATCTGCCCGGTAGCCGGCCGCGATCCTCACTGCCAGTGTCGAGGGTGCCACACCGTGGTCGGCGATGATGATCATCGCCGACTGCAGCGCCGCCTTCGTTTCGCTTTGTGGCGCGCCGGAGGCGAGTCGCGGCCAGAACTGGTCGACGAAGCCAGGCGATTGGGGAGTATCACCGACCAGTGGAAGCGCCGCCATCAGATCGACCAGCAGCGTTCGGCCGGTGACTCTGATTGCATCCGGCGATTTGCCGAATCTGAGTTGGTCGCGAATCCCAAGCTCGGATATCGCAACGCGGAGCAGGTCGAGCGGAAGCGCGGAGGCGCCGGGCCGATGGCGTTCCGGCTCCGAGGGGCGAGGCCAGCTCACCTCATCGGAGAGAGCGCCGGTCCAGAGGAACTCCGCGACCTGTTCGAATGTCCGCGAAGTGGCGAGTTCGAGCGGGTCGAGGCCCCGATACTCGTAGCCGCTTTTTGTGATGCACGTGATCGATGTCACATGAGTGGGATCGCCCGACGGCAACCCTCGGTTGGGTCGCGGCCGTCTCCGTCGGTCCGACCGGGCGAACAGTTCGATGTCCGAACGGTGGAACCAGCTGCTGGGATCGCCGGGCTTGCGCACCGGCTCGAGATGGCCCCGGCTGACATAGGTGTACACCGTCGCGGTCTTCACGCCGAGCAGGTCTGCAGCCTGTGACGTCGTGACGAGGGTGTCGCTGTCGGTCACCCGAGGCCTTGGCGGATCACGCTCTCGTCTTCGAGCATCACGGTGGCGGCGGCGTCCTTGTTGGGCACACCCGGGTAGCAGAACACCAGGTGGACCTCCTCGGTGTCCGAGACATTCTCGACGCCGTGGGCCTCGCCGCGCGGGATGTGCACGAAGTCCCCACCCTTGGCGATCTCTTCGACACGGTCGCCCGAGGGGTCACCGAAGAGAAACCGGAGCCGTCCCGAGATGATGTGGATGCAAGCGTCGGAGGCCTCGTGACGGTGCGATTGGTTCTTCGCTCCCGGCGGGATCACCGTCTTGCCCATGGCGGCCGGTGGATGCGCAACGGTGTCGGAGTCGATTCCGAAACCGATGGTCAGCGGAGGCTCGTAGGACTCGTCGGAGGTGTATGCAGTCGGTCGGATGACACTCGCCATATTTCGCCCTTTGAGAAAGTTCCCATCCTGGCGGTCAGCATGGATGCTCGATCATATAGGATGCATCGCAATCCAGTCCAGTCAAGTTGTCAATATCGTCGACATGGCGTTCACGCCGAGTCGAACGCGACTGGAACCCTTAGGGAGGAAGAATGCAACGAATGAGAACCAACCGGCTGTGGCTCTTGTTGGCCGTGTTTGCGCTCGTCGTGGCGGCCTGCGGCGGCGACGACTCGTCGGGTGACGACGGGGACACCGCCGCCACCGAGGCG
>JAHEIN010000116.1 GCA_024639335.1 bacterium
CAAGATCAACAAGTAGAGCCGGCCTGGCGGCCGGCGGTGTGGGTGATGGGTCCTGAGTTGTGAGCACAACGACCCACGACCCAAGACACACCACTCACAACCCCGAACTGGAGCGAAGCGAGTTGGACCCGGTCCCTGGGCGGACCGGGTCTTCTCGCGTCTCATCAGGTGACGCAGTTGACGACCCCTTGTCATCGCTTGGCAGATATCGGACATCTTCGAGTCCGACTGCGATTCGATGAACTCGACGAGCACTGCTCGACTGATCAGTCGAGCGTGTCGAGATTGAGTACAGACACTCTCGGCGCGTAGCCGCTCACATCGAGTCGAACCTCGGTCCCCAGCCCGCGCCGTCCCTGTTCCGACTCGACCCACAACCCAGAACCCAGAACTCGGCACCCGATGTGAGCGCAGCGAGCGAGGCCGCTATCGGTAGCGGTCGGCGGAGCGTTGGCGGGCCTTGGCGGCCTCGACCTCGCGGTTCTTGGGTGGAGCGGCAGTGACGAGGGAATCGACGAGCGCTCGAGTGCTCGCCTCGATCTCGGCGACGGCACGGTCGAAGGCCTCTTGGTTGGCCCGTGACGGGTCCCGGCTGCCGCTGATCTTCCTCACGTATTGGAGGGCGGCGGCCTGCACCTCCTCGTCGGTCGCCGGAGGCTCGAAGTTGTGCAGGGTTCTGATGCTGCGGCACATGGCGTGAGCGTACCGAAGCCTTCTGACAAGAACTCGAGGAGCGGAACGGAGCGTGACCTTCGACTCTTCCCGAATCAGATCGTGACCCGCAGCATCGACGCATGGAGCTTCCGGTTCAAATCGAGCAGGCCCAGAAGCGTCGGCTGGCGCTCCGGGACGCCCTGACCACCCTCGAACAAGCGTTGGCGATGGCATCATCGTCACCCGCGTGGCGATCGACGGTGACCCGGGCACTCGTCGAGGTCCGCACTGCCATCGAAGCCCATGTCGAGGAAGTCGAGGCCGGTGATGGGTTGCTGCCGCAATTGATCACCGACGCCCCGAGGCTGTCGAATCTCGTCCGGATCCTCGAACGAGATCACCGGCGGCTTCTCGACACGTGCGACGAGCTCATCTCGGTCGCCTCCGGCGCAGATGCAGGCGAGATCAGATCGATGGCACGCGACCTGATGGGCGACCTCGTGGATCATCGCCAGCAGGGCGCCGACCTCGTCTACGCCGCCTACTCAGAAGACATCGGCGGACAGGGCTGAGCACGGCACCGGTCATGGTGACCGGTGCTGAGGCAGTGGGGACGAACGGCCCTTTCGGCGCGCCTCGATGCAGGATGAGCATGGAAGGCGTGTACCGGATCCTGTCCGCCGAGATCATCGGGCCCGATGTGAAGCGCTTCGAGGTCCAAGCGCCTCGCGTCGCCCGCTACTGGAAGCCCGGCCAGTTCGTCATCCTGAGGGCGATCGAAGACGGCGAACGGATTCCGCTCACCGTGGTCGAAGCCGATCCAGAGTTCGGAGTGATCGTCCTGATCGTCCAGGGCGTGGGCAAGACGACGCGCACCCTGAATTCGCTGTCGGAAGGCGACATGATCCCCGATGTTGCCGGTCCGCTCGGGAGCCCGTCCGACATCGAGATGTTCGGGACTGTCGCCGTGATCGGTGGTGGTGTCGGGACGGCGATTGCATACCCCACGGCTCGCGCGCTCGCCGAAGCAGGCAACCGCGTGGTCACGATCGTTGGAGCCCGCACCTCGGACCTGCTGATCCTGGTGGATGAGCTCGAGGCCGTTGCCGACACGGTGATCGTGACCACGGACGACGGAACGGCCGGCCGGGCAGGGTTCGTGACCGATGCGCTGGCCGATGTAATCGCCGAGCGTCGGGTCGACCGGGTGATCGCCATCGGACCCCTCCCGATGATGGCTGCCGTTTCGGCGCTCACCTTGCCGCACGAGATTCCGACCGTGGTGTCGCTGAATCCGATCATGGTGGACGGCACCGGAATGTGTGGGGGATGCCGTGTGAGTGTGTCCGGCGAGACCAAGTTCGCCTGTGTCGACGGGCCGGAGTTCGATGCTCACGGTGTCGACTTCGAACTGCTCGCAGCTCGTAACTCCTCCTACTGCGAGTTCGAGCGGCGTCGCCTTGCCGAAATGGGGGAGAAGTGACCGAGTTGACTCGACGTGAACGGATGAAGATGCCGCGCACGCCGATGCCGGAGCGCGAGGGTCGCCTGCGCGCCCTCGACTTCGAAGAAGTCAACCTCGGATACACCGACCAACTGGCGATCCTCGAGGCGACTCGGTGCCTCCAGTGTGCGCGCCCCGTCTGTGTCGATGGCTGTCCCGTCGGTGTCAAGATCAACGATTTCGTCGCAGCCGTCGCAGACGGTCGATTCGACGAGGCCGGCCGGATCGTCGCCACCGACAACTCACTCCCTGCGGTTTGCGGCCGCGTCTGTCCCCAGGAGATCCAGTGTGAGGGCGCCTGCGTGATGGGACGGCGCTCGTCGCCGATCGCCATCGGCCACCTCGAGCGGTTCGTGGCCGATCGCGCGCGAGGCCGCGGTGGCGAGCAGGCGCCCGCGACAGCGCCTTCTGGATGGAGCGTGGCGATCGTCGGTAGTGGTCCGGCGGGCCTCGCATGTGCGGCGGATCTGAGCCGACTCGGCCACGATGTCACGGTTTACGAGGCGCTCCACGAGGCTGGTGGTGTGCTGGTGTACGGGATTCCGGAGTACCGGCTGCCGACGGCGGTCGTCGAAGCCGAAGTCGGCCGCCTGGAGGAGATGGGTGTCGTGTTCGAGTTGAACGCTCCCATCGGTCGGGCCGAGAGCATCGACGACCTCCTCGACCGCCACGACGCCGTCTTCATCGGGATCGGCGCGGGCCTGCCACGGTTCCTCGAAGTCCCCGGTGAGCACCTGGTCGGCGTGCAGTCCGCCAACGAGTTCCTCACCCGCGTGAACCTCATGGGGGCGAACCGTTCTGACGCCGAGACGCCGGTGCTCGTCGGCAAGCGAGTCGCAGTCATCGGTGGAGGCAACACCGCACTCGATGCCGTTCGCACCGCGCTTCGGGCGGGTGCCGACTCCGCGACGGTCTACTACCGGCGAACCGAGGACGAGATGCCCGCTCGGCGCGAGGAGATCCGCCACGCTCGTGAAGAGGGCGTGCACTTCGAGTTCTTGCTCAACCCGGTCGGCTTTGGAGGCTCCGAGCGGGTCGAGACGATGGAGCTGGTCCGAATGCGCCAGACCGAACCGGGCGACGACGGGAGGAGGAGCGTCGAGCCGATCGAAGGCTCCGAGGTCGCTGTCCCGGTGGACACCGTGGTGGTGGCCGTCGGCAACGCCCCGAACCCCATGCTGTCGGGCACTCCAGACCTCACCATGTCGCGGCGGGGCACCATCGTGACCGATGAGGTCGGCATGACGGACAAGCCGGGTGTCTTTGCGGGCGGCGACATCGTTACCGGCGGCGCGACCGTCATCCTCGCCATGGGCGCGGGCAGGCGGGCCGCCCAGGGCATCGATGCCTTTCTTCGTAGCGGTGCACTCGTCGAGATCGACTGAACCGACCAGATCTGTGCTCCGGTCGACTGTCTAGCCTCCGCGCGACATGGACAGACTCACACAACTGCCGGCCCGCGGCTTCGCCGCCCTCCGCGATCGCGAGGGTGGCGTCTTCTTGGGCATTGCACTCGTGGTTGGAATCGCCGTCGGTCTCGGTGCTGCCGTCCTCATCTGGGTGCTCGAGGGGGTGGAAGCCATGTTCCACCAGCTCGGGGACGCGCTCACCAACGACGCCGAGTGGTTCGTGTTCATCTCGGTGCCGATCGGGCTGCTGGCGGCATGGTGGATTGCCCGCCGGTTCGCAGCCGAGGTTGCAGGCGACGGGGTCCCGGAGGTCACCGCATCGCTGGCGATTCGTGCCGGCTACCTCTCCACCAAGTCCATTCCATTGAAGATCGTTGCGACTGCCCTCACCCTCGGCGGTGGCGGCTCCGCCGGCCGGGAGGGACCGATCGTCCAGATCGGAGGCGCGATCGGATCCTCCATCTCGCGTCGGTTCGGCTTGGGTGAGGATCAAGTGCGGAGTCTGCTCGCTGCCGGTGCAGCCGCCGGGATCGGCGCCTCGTTCAACGCCCCCATCGCAGGGATGCTGTTCGGGCTGGAGGTCATCCTCGGGTCATTCGCCGTCAGGCACATGTCTGCGGTGGTGCTCGCTTCGATCTCGGCGGCCGTGACGTTCCGGAGCCTCGTCTCGGAGACCGAGCTGCTCAGCGGCGCGATCTACGAACTCCAGGATTGGCGGGAGCTGTTTCTCTATGCCGGGCTGGCAGTGTTGGCGGTGGTCGCCGCCGTGTTGTTTCTCCGGCTTCTCGATCTGGTCGAACGCACCTCTGACGCTCGGGCGAGGCCGGCGTGGTTGAGGCCAGTGGCGCTGGGTGTCGTGGTCGCAGCACTGGGGATCTTCGAGCCGAGGCTGCTCGGCACGGGCCAGTCGTTCGTGTCCCAGCTCCTCGAGATCCAGGATTTCGGCGAGCAGTACGGGCTCGTGGGCTTCGGCACCTCTCTGTTGCTGCTGCTCGCCCTCGGCAAGATCGTGGCGACGTCGCTGACGATCGCCGCGGGCGGCTCCGGTGGGGCATTCATGCCGTCGCTGTTCATCGGTGCGACGCTGGGAGCGGGGTTCGCTCAGTTCGCCTCCGACTTCTGGACCGTCTCCGTACTCAAGCCCGGGGCCTTCGCCGTCGTCGGGATGGCCACCGTCTTTGCCGCTGTTGCCCGGGCGCCGCTCACCGCCATCCTCATCGTTTTCGAAGTCACCGGGGCACGTGACTACCAGTTGATCCTGCCCTTGATGCTGTCGGCTACGTTCGCCACGTTCGTCGCCGACCGCGTGCACCCACAGAGCGTCTACACGATGCCGCTCGAGCGGCGTGGAATCAGGCTCCGCAAGTCGGGCGACATCGACGTTCTCGATTCGATCTCGGTCGGTGAGGTTATGAGCCCGACCGACGCGACCGCCTCCAGCGGGATGTCGGTCGCCGAGGCAGCCGAGCTGATGGACCGACTCCGTTATCACGGTCTGCCCGTCGTCGACGACGGGGAACTGGTCGGGATCGTGTCGGTCAGCGATCTCCTCCGCGTCGAGGTAGATCGTGCGGGCACCCCGGTTGCGACGGTGATGACGGCTCGACCGGTGACCGTGGGGCCCGGCACTCCGGTCTCGGAAGCGATGGAGCGAATGGCCGTGTTGGACATCGGTCGGCTCCCCGTCGTCGCGCATGATCGCCGGTTGATCGGCATGTTCCGCCGAGTGGATGCGATCAAGGCGTATCACCATGCCCTGGCCGAGTCGACGGGCGACCACCTCGAGCGCGATCGGTTGCGGCAACGAATCGACCCCGACGCGGGCTACTACGACTTCCGGGTGCCATCCGGGTCGATCGCCGACGGTCACGCCGTCCGCGAGATCCGGTGGCCGGCGGGTTCGACGCTGGTGTCGGTACGCCGTGGCACCGAGGTCGTGGTGCCGGATGGCGGCACCATGCTTCGTGCCGGCGACGTGGTGACTGCGTTCGGAACCGGTGAATCGAAGCAACGGATGATCGACCGGATGAACACCGGTGCCGAAGAGCCGACCGCCGAGATCGAGATCGTCCCACTCCCGGACGCAGGCGAACCGCCGTATCAGGGGTGACCCCAGGTCGACGATAGGGGCTTTCACCCATTCCCAGGGTCTCTCATCGGAGGGATACTGTGAGGAATGGAACGGAACACGAAGCTCGGATTGATCGTCGTTTCGATCGCTGTGATCTCACTCATAGCGGTCATCGTTGCCGCGCTCAGCGGCGAACCAGCCGTGCTCGACCCCGAGACGCCCGAAGGAGTGGTCCAGGCATATGTCACGGCCGTCGCCGACGAAGACTGGGCGGAAGTCCGCTCCCTCCTGAGTGCCGATCTGGTGGAACGGTGTGATCTGTCAGAACTGTCCGTTGGGCGCGTCGATGAGATCTCCCGGGTATCGATCGACGACGTGTCGATCAGCGGTGACATCGCCGTCGTGAATGTGGTCATCACGCACGTGAGCGCCGACGACCCTTTGTCTACATCCACCTGGGATGAAGAAGCCTCGTTCGTGTTGGTGGATGAAGACGGCTGGATCTTCGACGAGATGTCCTGGCCGTACTTCCCGTGCAGATGGGATGAGCCATGATTCCGATTGGTGGACTGATATCGCTCCTGATACCGCTCGCGTTGATCGCGCTGGTGGTGCGATTTTTCCTGCGAAGGACTCGAGCAGGCTCTGATGCGCCCGTCGCCAGAACGATCGGTGCGATCGCCCACATCGGTGTCGTCGTCGCGGTCGTCACGGCGGTCCGCAACCTCGTCGAACTGGTGGTTCCGGCCGAAGAGATCTTCGAGGACACGACACGCGTCGTTGCGTTCGCGGTGGCAACCCTGGTCGTGGCCGTTCCCGTCGCCGTCGTGATCTGGAGGGCGTTGTTCGCGAAAAGCGAGGACTTTGCCAGGAGGCTCGCGGTCGTGGGTGGTCTGTCCATCTCGATGGTCACCACGCTGTTCTCCCTGGTCGGGTTCGGGCGTGGCTTCGTAGTCGGTGATGGCTTTCGGGCTGAATCGTTCTCGACGCTCGTCGCGTTCGGAGCAGCCTGGGCGGGCTACGAGTGGCTTCGTACGATGGAGACCGGGACATTCGAAGTGTCCGACTTGCGGCCCACCGCCGGCTCCGGAGTCGGACTGGCGCTCTCGGTCTCGGGTCTGGTCCTGCTGATCGAAACTGCGCTGACCGAGATGCTCGGTGTCGGCGGTGAGGTGATTCTCGACCGCTCGATCGGGGAGCGACTCGGAACGGTCGGTGTGATGCTCGTAGTCGGACTGCCTGCCCTGTGGTGGTTCTGGCTTCGTGATCTCTCGATCCGTGAGACCAGGTTCCGCAACGGCTATGCCGCCGTTGTCTCCTACGGATCCCTAGCCGCCCTCGCCTCGTCCGCAGGCGTTGTCTTGTTCCTCGCCCTCGAGTGGGTGCTCGGCTTCGGCGAGAGCACTGCTGTGTCCCAGTTCGATCCGATTCCGCTGGCAGTCGCAACCGGTTCGATCGGGGCCGTGGCGTGGCTCCATCACGTCGATCTCCTCAGGCCGAGACGGGGCCTGGGAACCCGGGCGTACGGGTATGGGATCGCCGCCACGTCCGTTGGTGTGGTCGCCGGTGGCCTGGTCAGCCTGATCGCGGTCGCCCTCGAAGCGGTCGCAGCGGACACGATCGTGGAGACCGACGGTGGCGGCTCGGTCACGATCGGGGCCATCCTGGCCGTGGGCATCGGCGCTCTGCTGTGGTGGATGGCATGGCGGGAGGCCGACGTCGATCTCGCTGGTGAGCGTGAGTCGCTACCGCGGCGCATCTATCTGACCGGTCTGCTGATCATTGCCGGACTCACGGGCGGCATTGCGCTCGTCGTTGCGCTTTTCGGGTTTGTCCAGGCGGCGCTCGAGGGGACGCTCGGGATGGACGTCCTGTTCGACGGGAGGTTCGTCATCGGGCTCGTGGTGACGATGGCGCCGCTGATCTGGCATCTGCTGAGCGAGATCCGTTCCGACCGTGAGGCCCGCCCTGAGCCGGTGCGCCTGCGCGAGGCGCTCGTGATCGCCGCGGATCGTGGCCCGCTCGGCAACGGTGTCCACTTCGTGACGAGGGCCGATGGCCATGGCGTCATCACGGTCGACCTCGCCGAGGAGATCAACGCCCTGCTGGGCCAGACCGGGCCGCCCGTGGTGATCACCGTCGACGACGACGGCCTCCGAGTGGTCGAAGTCGAGGCCGTCCCGTAGCGCGTCGGCGAACCCAGGGTTCCTCAACGGGATTGTTCCGGATCTGAGCTCGAGGTTCGGCGGCGGATGGGTGGTGTCGCCGTTCTCGTCACATCCGGCCCCCATACTGGGGGTGTGATCGAGACCCCCGTCGAGCAACGAGCCCAGCAACTCCTCAATGACATCGCCGGCCGCCCGGTCGACTTCCGGCCCGGGCAATGGGAGGCCATCTCCGAGATCGTCGAGCGATCCGGGCGAGCGCTGGTCGTTCAGCGGACCGGGTGGGGCAAGAGCGCGGTCTATCTGATCGCCACCCGGCTGATCAGGGAGCAGCGTGGCGGCCCCACACTGATCGTGTCGCCGCTGCTGGCGCTGATGCGCAACCAGATCGAGATGGCCGAGCGGGCGGGCGTGCAAGCGGCGACGGTCAACTCCACCAATCGGGACAAGTGGGATGAGATCTCCGACCGGGCGATCGGAGGCGACATCGACCTCCTGCTCATCTCACCCGAACGACTCAACAACCAAGCGTTCCTCGACACGACGTTCCCGAGCTTCGTGAACCACATGGGGCTGCTGGTGGTCGACGAGGTCCACTGCATCTCGGACTGGGGCCACGATTTTCGCCCCGACTACCGCCGTTTGTCCCAGGTGGTCCAGTCGCTGCCTGCCAGCGTCCCGGTACTCGGGACCACGGCGACGGCGAACGATCGGGTGGTGAACGATGTTGCCGGCCAGCTCGGTGCGAACCTCACGATTCAGCGGGGGACGCTGGAACGGGAGAGCCTGTCGCTCCAGGTCCTCGACCTGCCTCGGCAGACCGACCGGATGGCATGGCTGGCCCAGCACATCCCTTCCCTCGAGGGCTCGGGGATCGTCTACTGCCTCACGATCACCGATGCCTATCGGGTGGGTCGATGGTTGAAGAGTCGGGGCATCGAAGTGGAGGTGTACACCGGCGCAACCGACCCCGAAGTGCGATTGGGGATCGAGGAGCGCCTGACGGCAGGCGACCTCGACGTCGTTGTCGCAACATCGGCGCTCGGCATGGGTTACGACAACCCTCATATCACGTTCGTCATCCATTTCCAGTCTCCGGGAAGCCCGATCGCCTATTACCAACAGGTCGGTCGGGCGGGTCGT
>JAHEIN010000117.1 GCA_024639335.1 bacterium
GGGAAGCGCGCGAGGCGTTCAGGGAAGGGCAGAAGGGCTCGTCGGCCATGCCCCACAAACGGAACCCGATCCTGTCGGAACGGATGACCGGGATGGCGCGTGTCCTTCGCGGCTATTCGCAAACCGCGCTCGAGAACGTGGCGTTGTGGCACGAGCGCGACATCAGTCACTCGTCGGCCGAACGGATCGTGCTACCCGATGCATGCATCCTCCTCGACTACATGCTCGCCAAGTTCGAAGGACTGATAGCCCGGCTCGTCGTGGACACCGAACGCATGGCCGCCAACCTCGAATCCACCAATGGCCTGGTCAACTCACAGGCCGTGCTGCTGGCGCTCATCGAGCAGGGAAACACCCGCGATCACGCCTACCGCATCGTCCAGCGCAACGCGATGCGCACTTGGGACGAAGGCAAGCACCTTCGTGACCTCCTACGAGCCGATCCCGACGTGGATCTCACCGACGAGGGCTTGGAAGAGTGCTTCCGGCCGGAGCGATTCCTGAGAAACACCGGCCACGTGTTCGATCAGCTGGAGGGCGTCTCACTCGTCGACCGAGCGGCAGCCGGGTAGACGGCGCCGAGCGTTTCATTGAACGGCTTCGCCGGGATCAGCACCTGGGCGCCACCAGGTGTCCGATAGTTCTGGACCGAGATCGACAGGCGGCGGGCCGACGACGGGTCGATACCCCGGTACCGGAAAGCCAACGATGCCATCTCGCCGACACCCCACCCGGAGTCGGTTCGCACCACACTCGAGAGGTTTTCGAGAATCGTCGACATCGACCCGACCGAGGACGCCGACGTCAGCTTGCCGGCCAACTGGAAGAGGATCTCCTGCTGCTTGATCTGCCTGTCGAAGTCGCTGCCGCCGGGACGCGTCCACTCCCCATCCTCGCCCTGATACTCGGGGTTCCTCGATCGCACCCAGGCGAGCGTCGTCTTGCCATCTGCCTGGTGACAGCCGGGTCCCAACTCCAGCGCCGATTTGGGGTCTCGGATCGGACGGTCACCGACACACACCGTGGTCCCACCCAACTGGTCGACCACCCACTCGAAGCCGGAGAAGTTCACGCGGGCGAAGTGGTCGACCTCGACGCCGGTGAAGTCCCCGACGGTGAGCGAAAGCAGCTCGGGACCAGAGGCAACGCCTGTGCAGCCACCCAACGCGCTGTTGATTCGGCCATATCCGCCGGTGCAGGCGTCGGAGAGATACAGGTCACGAGGAAGCGACACCATGATCGGGCTCGAGCCGTCCGACGGGAGAAGCACGTAGATGAGGACGTCGGCCAGAAAGCCCGAAGCATCGGCTCCGATGAGCAGAACGGAGTTGAACATCTCGTCCGGCAGCGTCGGACTCGTGGTGTTCGGGACGACGAACTCTTCGGCGTTCCGTTGTTCGTCGAGGTCCTCGAGAAGGGCCTGGATCTCGGCGTCGGTCAGCGCCTGCGCCCGCTGAGCCTCGGCCTCGGCCAGCAGTTGCGCCTCTCTGGCGGCGATCTGGCTCTCGATGTCGGCCGCGGTCCTCGTCGACAGGGTCTCGCCCGCTTCGACCGGATCGAACTCTTCGGTGGCGATGCTGTTGGCAGCGCCAATGGCCTGCAGGGTCACCCACAGACCGGTCCCGAGCATGAGCCCGACGACAACCGTGAGGGAGGCCAAGAGCGGTTTGGCCCGGATCCAGTCGAAGATTCGCTCCATCGTGAGGGAGTCTACGAGCGACCTCCCGACAAGCCTGATCACAACTGGGGCGAGATGTGGACCGTGCCTGTGAACAACCCGACGATTCGTTCCTGGTTGCGCCTGACCACGATCCGGTAGGTGGCCAGCGTGCGCCCGCGCGTCGCCTCCTCTGCCACCGCCGTGAGGATGTCTCCCTCGGCCGATCCCCCGGCCAGCACCAGATGGGTGTCGATCGCCACCGCCCGCGCTCCCGCCCGATTCGCTGCGAGGGCGAACGCGCAATCCGCAACCGAGAACATCGCCCCGCCGTGCGTCACACCGAGGAAGTTCAGATGATCCGGGCGGATCGCCATCGAGACCTCGACTGGATCGTCCCCTCGGAGTTCGACGCCCAGTCGGGCGGCGTAGGGATCGTTCGCCAGCATCTCAGCGGGAGTCAGCGCCATTGGGTCAACGTAGCTCGTGCCAGGGGTCGACGCGAGTACGGAGGAGGGGCGGGGCTCGACCCGCCCGCCGCGCCCCCCACCGAACCCGGTGCCGGCCCCAAGGGCGCGATCTCGTAACCGCACGGCGCATAATGGCCACATGCAGTTCGGCGTGTGTTGGTATCCGGAACAATGGCCGCAGGAGCGATGGGCGACGGACATCGAGATGATGGTCGACCTCGGGCTCGACCTCGTGAGAGTCGGCGAGTTCGCCTGGGCGAGGCTCGAGCCCGAGGCAGGACGCTTTGACTGGGGGTGGCTCGACACCGTCATCGAGTCGGTCGGAGAGGCCGGGTTGGGAGTCGTGCTGGGGACACCGACCGCCACGCCGCCGGTGTGGCTGATGCGCGCTCATCCCGACATCATGATCACCGACCAGCGTGGGGCACGCGTTCCATACGGGTCCCGCCGCCACACCTGCATCACCTCGGCGACGTATCGCCGGGAATCACTGCGGATCACCGACGCGCTCGTCGGACGCTATGGCGCGAACCCGGCCGTCGCCGGCTGGCAAGTCGACAACGAACCCGGCAACCACGACTCCGCTCGATGCTGGTGCGACGAATGCGAGGTTGCCTTCTCACGATGGCTCGAAGACAGATTCGGGACCATCGACGCCCTCAACGAGGCCTGGGGCACCATCTTCTGGTCGCAGACCTACCCGGACTTCGACTCGGTTCGACTACCGCGCGACACCATGACGTCGCAACATCCGGCGCTGCGGCTGGCACACCGCAAGTTCGCATCCGATCAGTCGGTCGACTTCCTCCGCAGCCAATTCGAGCGAATCCGCGCAGGCGTGGCGCCCGGCATCCCGATCACCACGAACCTCTACTGCGAGGACCTGAACGTGGACGCCAGAGCGGTGGCGCGCCTCGGCGGGGTGGCGTCGATGGACAACTATCCCCACGGCGTCTCGACCCCGTTCGACACCGCCTACCTGTTGGATCTCCACGCAACTGCTTCCGGGCTCGACGGGCAGGCATGGATCATGGAGCAACAGGTCGGCCCGGTGAACTGGACCGACGAGAATCCCCAGGTTTCTCACGGCCAGGCACGGCTGTGGCTGTGGCAGTCGGCGCTGCACGGCTACGACGCATCGCTCGTGTTCCGCTGGCGCGCAGCGAGGTATGGACAGGAGCAGTACCACACCGGGCTGCTACGGCACGACGGGACGCCGGAGCGGGTCTTCGACGAGGTTCGCTCAACGATCAGCGAAATCAACCGAGCCGCACTCCCGAAGCCCAAGCCCAAGATTGCGATCGTCCATTCGTACAAGGACGCGTGGGCCATCGAGATCAACCCGCACCGGCGCGGCCTCTCCCATCGCGACCTGCTGTTCGAGGCATATCGGGCGGTGCGCAGCCTCGGCCTCGACGCTGCCATCGTCGACTCCACCGACGACCTCGGGGCCTTCGAAATCGTGCTCGCACCAGCCATTCAGATCTCCACCCCCGAGCGGATCGCCGCGATCGAACGAGCCCTCGCTGCCGACACGGAGGTGATCCTCGGTGCCCGCAGCTTCGTGATCGATCGGGAGAACGCCTGGAGCGACAGACCCCTACCCGCAGGGTTGAGCGACCGGCTCGGCGCCAGGGTGATCGAACCGACCAGCCAGAACCTGGCGGTCACCATCGAGCCCTGGGGAACCCCGGCCGGCATCTGGACGGACGTCCTCGAAGTGGATTCCGCCGAGGTCGTCGCCCGCTACGGAGGCTCCACCTATCTCGACGGGAGTCCCGCCGTGGTCACGCGTGACGGCCTCACCTACGCAGGCTTCACCAACCGAGAGTCGTGGCAGGCACTGCTCGCCGACCGAACTGGTCTGAGCCCCATCGGAGGCAACATCGAGCGCTTCCATCGGGGCGACGCGTTGTGGACGATCGACCACGACAGCCGTCTGATCACGAGGTCGGAATGAGCCGATGCAGGGCCGATTCGACGAAGTGCCGAACCGGCGCAGCTCATCGACCGGGCCGAAATGCCCGAGAAAAAGAAGCGACCGGCACCACCGAATACGGGCGACTGGGATAGATTCCTTCCTGCGCCGGCCGAGAGGGCACAGTCCTCCTTCGATCTGCGCTTCGAGAAACCAACCCAAGGTAGGTCGATATGACGAAACGATGGTGGGCAGTCCTGCTCGCGATCTCGCTGATCGTCGCCGCATGCGGCACCGACGACAGCACTGACACAACCGAAGCAGACACAACCGACACAACGGCCGCTGCGACCACGGAAACGACGGCGGATCTCCCCACGGAGACGACCGAGGCCATGTCCGAGGATGAGGTCAGCCTGGTGTGGCGGACCCGGCCGGACAACCAAGAAGAGATCGACGTGTACTCGGCGATCTCCGAGACGATCGACGGGAACCTCGAGAACATCAGCCTGGACTACCAGCCTGGCTCGAACGAGGGCGCCGGCTACCAGCAGACGCTGCTGACCGAGCTGTCCGCCGGAACCGCTCCCGACGTGTTCTGGATTCCGGGCACAGAAGTCGCAGACTTCGCCACGAAGAACGTCATCCTGGACCTCAAGGATTTCGCCGACGAAGACGCCGACTTCAGCGTCGACGACTTCTACGACGGCCCGATGTTCCATCTGACCTTCAGCCCGGAGACGGGTGAACCCCTCGACGCTCTGTGGGGCCTCCCCCGCGACGTGTCGACATTTGCGCTGTACATGAACGTCGACCTCATCGAAGAGGCCGGCGTCACCGACCCCCGTGAGCTGGAAGCCGCCGGCGAATGGACCTGGGACGCGTTCGGGGAGACGGTCGAAGGTGTCGCCGCACTCGGTGGTGAGATCAAGGGCTACGGGCAGAGCGCCTGGTGGGGCCCGTACGGCGCATGGCTCAATGCCGCCGGTGGCGGGTTCTTCAACGCCGATCGCGACGCCTGTGCGCTCGACAGCGATGCGTCGATCGCCGGGCTCGAGTTCCAGCGGGACCTCTACTCGACCGACGCCGTCGTGCCGTACGGTGAGGATCCCGAGGCACCCTTCCGTGCCGGAACCGTTGGCCTCTTCCAGAACGGCCGCTGGGCAACCCCTGGTATCCGTACGGTGGACTTCAACTGGGACGTCGTCGGACTGCCAACCGGGCCGGACGGTCCCGGCAACTGGCTGTTCTGGGGCGCCTATGTCGTCAACGCAGATACCGAGAACCCCGAGGCTGCATGGGAACTGGTGCGAGCTCTGACCTCTGCCGAGGTCCAGGCCGAGATCGCCGCACTCGGAGCCAACGTGCCAAGCCGTGTGAGTGATGCGGCCCTCGATGCGTTCCTGGGCTTCACTCCGCCGACCAACAACCAGGCGTTCCTCGACGGGCTGGCGACCTCGCCGACCGCAGAGGGTCCGCTGTGGGCCGGCAGCTGGCCGGACTTCGTCAGCTTCATGGATGCGGAGGTCGGAGCAGTGATCACGGGCGACCGTGACATCGCCGATTTCCAGGCGAACATCTGCTCGGAGACATCAGCAGCGTTCAGCGGCTGACCCTACGATCGGGAGGGACCTGCGGGTCCCTCCCGATTCGTTTCCAATGGACACCCTCACTCCCACTCGTACTCCCGAGGTTTCCAGCCAGGACCTCCCCCTTGCAGTCATGCTGGGTTGGCGGATCATCGTCGCCCTCGGTTTGATCGCTGCCACCATCGCCGTTGCTTTCGCAGTCGGTATCGAGGTGGAAGGCACCCTCCGCTGGGTATTCACCGCCGCTCTCGCTATCTCGAGCGCCCTCGCAGTGCTCTCCATCCAATGGACGCGCACGTTGATCCATCGGGGTCGCGCCGTGGGGTTCTTCCTCGACTACCTGATCGCCGTCGGCGGTGCCTTCGCCATGGCGCAGGCCGCAGACCTGTTCGTCGGGCTCGATACCGCCGCGGCGCGGTTCAACGAGTCGGCACTCTTCCTTCTGATCACCGTGGTCGGCTGGTTCATCGGAGGCTTCGCCGAGCGCACATCGAACCCGGCACTCGTCCGTCGGATCTCACGGTCGACCATGGCCGCCGGTTTGGCCGTCCTGCTCATCTCGATGGGGCTGCTCCCAGGTCTCCTCGAGTTCGCCCGACGCCTCACCGGTCCGAGCGTCTTCATTCCGCTTGTCGTCGCGCTCATCGCCGGCTACAGCGCTCGGCTGCTGTGGTCCGACCGCGCCGCCAGAGCCTTCAACACCGACCAGCGGCAAGCCGAGGTCCTGGACGGGTTCTTTTTCGTCTCGCCGAACCTGATCGGGTTCCTGACGTTTCTGGCCGGACCGCTGCTGGTATCGCTGTTCATCAGCTTCACGGACTGGGACGGTCTCACCGAGGCGTCGTTCGTCGGCCTCGAGAACTACGGCCGACTCTTCAGCGACTCCGTCTTCCTCACGTCGCTTCGCAACATCCTCGTCTTCGGACTCGTCGCCGTTCCGGCTTCGGTGATTCCCGGCCTCTTCCTGGCGGCGCTGCTCAACTCCAAGTTGCCGGGGATGAAGGTGTTCCGAGCGATCTACTTCCTTCCCTCCATCGCCGGCGTCGTCGGGGTGACACTCATCTGGAAGAACCTGCTGAACGCCACCGTCGGGTTCGTCAACTACGGCATCCTCCGAGTGACCGAACTGTTCGGCTCGATCACCGGAGCCGAGCTTGAAGCCGCCCAGCCACTGTGGATCTCGGGAAGCTCGGTTGCGCTGTTCTCGGTGATGATCGTGTTCGCCTGGCAGCAGCTCGGCTTCAACACCGTCCTCTTCCTCGCCGGCATGCAGGGGATCGACCAGTCGCTCTACGAGGCGGCCGACATCGACGGTGCCAGCGCCTGGAACCGGTTCCGTTCGATCACCGTGCCGCTCCTGAAACCGACGACCGTGTTCGTCGTGACGAACGCCACGATCCTGGCGCTCCAGCTCTTCAATGAGCCGTTCATCCTCCAGGCCCCCAGTCCACCCAACGGCCCGAACAACTCCACGTTGTCGCCGGTCATCTATCTCTATCAGAACGCCTTCCAGCGGTTCCGCCAGGGTTACGCCTCGGCGGTTGCCTGGGCGCTGTTTGCGCTGATCTTCGCGATCACGCTCATCTATTTCGCCCGCCAGGACGACGAGGGGGTGCTCAGTGCCTGACGCACCCACCCAGCAACAGGACCGCCGCCGCCGACTCCTCCGGACGATCGTCGGCCGGGGCGGCGCGTACCTCATCTTGATCGGCTTTGCAGCGATCATGCTGTTCCCCTTCGTGTACATGGCGACGGGCGCCGTCAAGACACCTTCCGACACGTTCCGCTATCCGCCCAAGGTGCTGCCTCGAGTCCCGCTGGTCGCCGAGATCGACGGGGAGGAACGCGAGGTCTTCTCACTGGACTTCGGTAGTGGCGAGGAGCGGGCGGTGCTGGTCGAGACGGGGGTCGATGCAGGTCTGTTCGTCGATCCCGACGACCCCGAGCGCGCGGTGCCGTGGCCGCTCGAGCTCGCCACCGAGACCGGTTCATCGGTCAACATGGAGGGGGAGAGCCTCCCGACCTACGAAGTCGAGCTCGTCGCCGGCACCGAAACGCTTGCGTTGCAGCGCAACACCGCCGTTGGGCGATTCCAACAGCTCGACGGCGACGGGGTCACCTACGCCGTGCCTCGCACGGCGACACCGGCCGAGACGATCGAAGCCCAGTGGGGCAACTTCTCGGAGGTGATCGGTCTGCGGGACCTCGACCGTGCGCTCACCAACACCATGCTGGTGACGATCCTGGTCGTAGCAGGGACGCTGTTCACCTCGATCATGGGTGGCTATGCCTTCGCCCGGGTCCGCTTCCCCGGGCGCGACAAGATGTTCCTCGCGTATCTGGGTTCGATCATGATCCCGTTCATCGTTCTGATCATCCCGCTGTTCCAACTGATGGTCGGCCTCGGCTGGGTGAACTCCATCGGGTCTCTGGTATGGCCGTTCCTGTTCAACGCGTACGGAACGTTCTTGATGCGCCAGTTCTTCATCGCAATTCCCAAGGACCTCGAGGAGGCGGCGTTCATCGACGGCGCCAAACGAGGCCGGATCCTGTGGACGATCTTCGTGCCACTCTCGTGGCCGGCCATCGCCACCCTCGCGACGTTCATGTTCCTCTACGCCTGGAACTCGTTCATCTGGCCGTTGGTCTCGATCAATGTCGCCAACGCCGACAACTTCGTGCTCACCCTCGCCCTCCAACAACTCGGTGGCACCGCCGGTGAGTCGCCCAACTTGCTGTTCGCCGGCATCGTGTTGTCGGTGCTGGTCCCCTTCACCGTGTTCGCGTTCGCCCAGCGCTACTTCGTGGAGAACGTGGCGACCAGCGGGATCAAGTGAGCGGTTGTCGGGTTTCGGTCGTCGGTTCTCGGTTCCGATAGGTTGAACCTGTGATGGAGGGACCGCATCGGAGGTTGAATCCGCTCACGGGAGAGTGGGTGCTGGTGTCGGCGGGGCGCACCAGCCGGCCGTGGCAGGGAGCGACCGGCGACGCCGTCGTCTCCGACCTCCCCGAGCACGATCCGGACTGCTATCTCTGTCCGCGCAACGGCCGGGTCGGTGGCGCACAGAACCCCGACTACGGCTCCACCTTCGTGTTCACGAACGATTTCGCTGCGCTGCGACCGGGGACGGGGCGGCAGATCCAGACCGACGGGCTCATGGTCGCCGAAGGCGAGGAAGGAACCTGCCGCGTCATCTGCTTCTCTCCGCGCCACGATCTCACGATGGCCCGGATGTCGCTCGACGAGATCGGCACCGTCATCGAGCTGTGGCAAGAACAACTCGAGGACCTCGG
>JAHEIN010000280.1 GCA_024639335.1 bacterium
CTCCACGTGGGCCCACCCGAACCTCGCACGCCCCACGTCGAGGCGTCACCCCCACTGAACCAGACAAACCCACCCAGACCGGCTGCACTGGGAAGGAAGAGGTCCGTGGTTCAACTCCACGTGGGCCCACCGAGCCTTCGCTGCTGCGTCTGCGAGGCGGGCCGATCACCCGTCATCAACCTGCAGGTTCGCCATGGCGCGCATCGATGGATGCGGCAGGCAGTAGTGACCGACCTCCGGTGGTTTCCGCATCGGTGCCGGTACTGGCCGCGACGCCGGGATCATCCGGCTTCGCGTCGCCTGGGCCGGCAGTGTGATCGGGTAGCCGGAACCACACCGTGGTGGTTGCATCAGGAGATGACCAGGTGCCAGTGGATCCACCGGCTCGCACGACCTCGGAGCGGAGAATCGAGAGGCCGAGGCCTGCGCCAGGTTGCTCGCCGCTCTTGTCGAGTTGATAGAACGGCTCGAAGACGCGCGCCTCCGCTGCGAACGGGATTCCACCACCATCGTCGGTGATCTCGAACTGCACGGACCCCTCCGGATGCGGGGAGACGTGAATCTCGATGCGTCCCGCACCCGACGCCACGGCGTTTGCGACGAGCTCTGAGACCATGCGTCGCACGAGATCGGTGTTCAGCCGTACCTGTCGGGTCAGCGTCGTTGCGACCGTTGTCGCTCCCACTGTTCCCAGTGAAGCCACCAACTCATCGGGCGAGATCTCTGGGTGATCACCAGGGGAGCCCTCGACCGGGCCGCTGGCTTCGACGAATTCGAGCATCCTGACGATCGTCTGATGGAGGCGATCGGCTGAACGTTGAACGACTTCGAGCATCTCGACTGCGATCGGGTCGGTCTGGTAGTCCATTGCGAACTCGATGCCGAGGGTGAGGCCGGTCAGCGGCGTCCTGAGTTTGTGACTCATCGACTTCATCATCCTTCCCAATGCCTGGTCCCGCTCCCACAGGTCGGTTGCATCCCTCACGACGAGCGTCCACGCCTCACCGGTCTCGGTGCTGAGTTCGCGAGACGTCCAGTCGATGGCGGAGGTCGCCGCTCCGTCACTCGACTGCCAGAGCAGCCGTGCGTCGTTGCTCCGACCGACCTGACCCCGGACGACACTCCAGTGCCGGGCGACATGTGACGGCAGATGTATGCGCTCCAGAGGGTCTCGGGGAAGGCCGAGCAAAGCCTTCGCCGCCCTGTTGGCTTCCACGACGAAGTCGTCCTCGTCGACCGTGACGACTCCCTCGCCGATCGTGTCGAGGACGATCCCGTAGTGGGCGTGGGTACTGGCGCGAGCACGGTGACGGTGGAGCTCGATCAAGGTCCGGACCCGGGTCACCAGCAGCGAGGCAGAGACCGGCTTACTGAGCAGGTCGTCGGCTCCGGCCCTCAAAGCGGCTTCGCGGATGGCCTCATCGTCGAGTGCCGTGACGAACACGATGGGCACGTTCTGCAGGGCGCCGGAGTTGCGCAGCCTTCGACAGATCGCAAAGCCGTCGTCGTTCGGCATCATCGCATCGAGTATGACAAGCGCAGGAGCACCGAGCCGTGCGAGGATCGCCTGCGCTTCCTGGCTGTCGAGGGCACGCTGGACGTGCCATCCGTGTTCTCCGAGCAGCACCGAGGTCATCTCGAGCGCCCAAGGATCGTCGTCGATGGCGAGGATCCAATCAGGAGGGTTCGGCGTCGGCATCACGATGCCGCACCCAGGGCGGTTTCGATGATCGACGTGGCATACCTGGGGCTCCGGTCGGCCTCGAGGAAGCCACGGTCGAACCTCGGCAGCCCTGCCGCCTTCGCCATGGCGGCTGCGACCTTGCCTGCGTCGCTCTCACCGACGCTGGCTCGAGCCGCTTGAAGCA
Organism: bacterium; assembly: GCA_024639335.1. Taxonomy (GTDB): domain Bacteria; phylum Actinomycetota; class Acidimicrobiia; order Spongiisociales; family ZC4RG35; genus JAHEDH01. The sequence goes on from JAHEIN010000280.1 coordinate 1,869, forward strand.
ACGTGGCTGCGATCCCGATCTGTACGGAGTTGTCGAGATCGAAACCCGCCGACATGGCCGCAGCCTCGGCGGGCCGGCGCACGGAGCCTGGCGCGCCGAAACCGGACCCGGCAGCCGGAACTCGGGCTATGAGCGACCGAACCCGTGACACGAGTTCATCGATGTCGATCGGTTTCTCGAGGTAGTCGTCCGCGCCTGCGATGAGCCCCTCGAGGCGGCTGTCCTGCGCACCGAGGGCGGTCACGAGCATCACCGGGACGTCTGCCATATCTGCGTCCGCCCGGATCGTGAGGCAGAGATCCATGCCGTTCACGCCCGGCATCATCACATCGAGCAGCACGAGCTGAGGGCGCTCTCTCCGCATGGCTGCCAGTGCGTCAGCACCGGACCCGGCGAATTCGACTCGGTAGCCCAAGGGCTCGAGCGCTCCTGCGATCACGCTCAGATTGATGGGGTCGTCGTCAACGGCGAGCACGAGCGGCAGCTGTGCGCCGGCATCGGTGTCTCCGACGATCTCGCCGGGCGATTGGGTCTTGCGAATCAGTGACAT
>JAHEIN010000281.1 GCA_024639335.1 bacterium
GGTTGGTTCCGATGCCCCCGGGAATCCCCGTGTCCGGATCCATTCTCTTCCGCCCTCGGAGCCAGTGTGCCCGATGCCAGGGGGCGGGTTGCGAGACATGTGGGGGAAGTGGGCGGGTCCCGAGTGTGTGTCATGCATGCGGCGGAGATGGCTGCCGCTTGTGCGGCGACACGGGCGCCGAGACGAAGGACCTCCTGTCGATCCCCGAGCGCGAGCTCCGAGAGATTCGCGGCGACCGGATCGCAATGATCTTCCAGGATCCCGGCAAGGCGTTGAATCCGGCTCTGTCCATCCGAGACCAACTAGGTGAGGTGTTCTTCACGCACCGTTCCGAGGAGATGCTCGACAGATCGGGACTCGATGCCGACGACGCGAACAGCCTTCTCCAGCGGCGGGCCGAAATGCGCTCGCGGGGGATCGAACGCCTCCTGCTGACGCTCCCGCCGCTCCGCGGCATGCGGAACAAACTCATGGCGGCAGCCGACGACATGATCGCCGAAGCCCTCACCGAGACCCAGATTCCCAATCCGCGCAAGGTGATGGATCGGTACCCGCATGAACTGTCGGGAGGCATGAAGCAGAGGGTGATGATCGCCCAGGCACTCGCGTGCGATCCGGACCTCCTGATCGCCGACGAGCCGACGACTGCGCTCGACGTGACGGTGCAAGCCCGGATCATGGACCTCATCGGCGAACTCCAGGAGCGACATCACACTTCGGTCCTCTACATCAGTCACGACCTGTCTCTCGTCAAGCGGATCGCCGATCGGACCGCAGTGATGTACGCAGGACAGATCTCAGAGATCGGCGAATCGGAACAGATCTTCCGTAACCCGCAGCACCCGTACACCAGAGGTCTCATCGACGCCATCCCCTCGGTGACGCACGAACGGGGGAGGCTCGCCGCGATCGCCGGGACCGTTCCCGAGCTCATCGAACCCGAGCCCGCCTGCCGGTTCGCCAGTCGCTGCCAGTACTCGGCGACGACCTGTGAATCGACCGAGCCGGCGCTCTCCCTGGTCGAAGGTGGACATCACGTCGCTTGCTTCCTGCACGACCCGCCGGCCGGCGCGAATCCAGCCGATCTACCGTCCCGGAGTGACCGATGACCGCAGAACAAGTGGGGCCGGTGAGCGCCTCGATGCCGGGCGGGGAGACCGTCCTCGGCGTGCGACAGCTCGAAAAGCACTTCCCGATGAAGGAAGGCGCCCTCCAGCGGGTGGCCGGTCACATCCGCGCAGTCGATGGTGTCAGCTTCGACCTTCGCCGGGGGGAGACACTCGGCCTGGTCGGCGAGAGCGGATGCGGGAAGACCACCCTCGGCAGGGTCGTAGGGGGCCTCGCCGATCCGACCGCCGGTGGCGTGTACTTCGACCTCCACGACGCCACGAAATCGAGGTTGGACGAGCTCCTGTCCACCGATGGCCCACTCTCGACCGAGGAGGCCCAGGAGCTCGAACGTCTCCAGGCAACCCACCGGGTGGACCTGCTCGGAGGCGAGGCATGGCGCAACTACCGGCGCAACACCCAAATGGTCTTCCAGGACTCCTTCGCCTCCTTGAACCCCCGCCAACTGGTTCGGGACGTCGTCGGCCGCCCATTGCGCGTCCACCGCGAAGCCGGGGGATCCGACCTCACCGAGCGGGTCGTCGAGCTGTTGGAGCTCGTCGGCCTCGGTCGACAGCATCTCTACCGGTATCCCCACCAGTTCTCTGGTGGGCAGCGTCAGAGGATCTCGATCGCCCGGGCACTCGCGCTCGATCCCGAGTTGGTCGTGCTCGACGAGCCAACCAGTGCATTGGACGTGTCGGTGCAGGCGCAGATCCTCAACCTGCTTCACGAGCTCCAGGCCGAACGCAATCTCACGTATCTGTTCATCACGCACGACCTCTCGGTCGTCCGCCACATGGCCGACCGGATCGTCGTGATGTATCTGGGCCAGGTTGCCGAGACGGGCAGTACGGCCGACATCTTCGATCGTCCCAACCATCCTTACACCGAGGCGTTGCTCGCGGCCAGCCCGGACGTGCTCGAGGGCGAAGAGGAAGAGGCCTCGATGCAGGCTCTCGAAGGCTCGGTGCCGGACCCGGCTCGCCCGCCGCAGGGGTGCCGTTTCCACACCCGTTGTCCCGTCGCGACCCCGGTGTGCGGATGGGAGCTGGACGATGTCGTCTTGTGGCTCCAGGACCAGGAGGGCATGTTCGATCGGATCGCAGGCGTGGAACGGAGTGACGCATTCGCCGGCACTCTCGAGTTCGAGGACGAGGCGTCGGCGAACGCCCTCGCAGCGGCCCTTCGAGCCGATGGGGTGCCGTCCGCCATGCGCGCCGCGCTCGAGCGGCTCGAGGTTTCCGACACGAGTGTCCACATCGGATTTCAGCCAGTCGACGAAGTGAC
>JAHEIN010000118.1 GCA_024639335.1 bacterium
ACCCCGCGACCCGCTCGGTGCTCGGTCTCGGGACCGCGCAGCGGAACCTGTCGGCCGCGCTCGTCGTCGGTGGGCAGAACTTCGCCGACACCCCCGGTGTTCTCACCTTCATCATCGTCGCCGGCATCGTCGGACTCATCGTGCTCCTCCCGGGTGCCGGGGAGATCGGACGAAAGACGAACCAGGCGATCGCATCCGAGCCCGCGTAGCGGGCGGATCCCACTTGCGCCCGGCACGGCACATGAGCGGCTATGGCAGTGTCGGGATGCTCCCGTCGATGATGCCGGCCCGGATGGATTTCAGGTCGTTCTTGAGGAATCCGGGTACTGCCCGATTGAGCTTGTGGAACGGCGCGATGTCGACCCCTCCACTCTCGAGTCCCTCTTCCACGAAACCGCCCGTCCAGGTGCCGTCGACCAGGGCCGCGGTCTGGTTGAACACCGCCACGCCGGTGTCCTTGACCACACTGGTGAGGATCACCCGTTCCGGATCACCGCCAAAGAAGTCGTAGTAGTCGAAGTCCACTCCGATGACTCGCACCGACTCCCCGGCGGCCTTGCGTTCGACGGCCTCCTCCAACGCCCCGAAGCTCGTGCGGCCGGCCACGGGAAATACCGTGTCGGCGCCCTGGTCGTACAGGTCCGAGGCGAGAGCCTGGCCAATTGCCGGATCCTGGAAGTCGAAGCTGAACAGACCGGTCTGGAGATCGGGATCCCAGCCCAGCACCTCAACGGTGGTGCCGTAGATGGTGTTGTAGTAGGCGACGCCGAGCGCATAGCCGTCCATGAACAGCGTCACCGGCGGGATCGGCAGGCCTCCGAAGACGCCGACCATTCCGGTTTCGCTGATCCCCGCGGCCACATAGCCGGCCAGGAACGCAGCCTCATTCGGCGAGAAGTTGACTTCGGCCACGTTGGGATACACGCCGCCGAAGCCGAAATCGACCGTGACGAAATCTTGAGCAGGGTTGTCGGCGATGAACGGCTCCATGAGCCCCCCGACAACGAAGCCGAGACCGAAGATCAGCTCGCAGTCACCGGCAGTCACGAAGGCATCGATGTTGGCCGTGATATCGGCCGGGGTGTCGGCGTTCAGTGTCTCGGTGTCGACATGGAGCTTGGATTGGGCAGCCTTCGTGCCTTCAGCAGCGGATGTGTTGTACGGATTCTCAACGCCGTCCAGGTCCAGGTCGTTGACGACGCAGATCTTGCCATTCACCCCGTGACTCGCCCCCGCGGGAGTGGCCCCCACCACCGTGGCGAGAATGGTCAGGGCGACCAGAACTACGAACAGTCTGCGCACACGCATGATGTGCCCCTTCTGAGAGTCTCCTCGGCGCTCGGGCCAGAGTATCACCGTCGGCAACAAGGGCATACAGGTCACCGGGGGCCCCAAGCCACATCCATTGATTGGCCTTTGTGCCGTCGATCTCGCCTGGCTCGAAGTCGCCGGCGAAGATCCGCAGTACATCTCCCAACAGATGAGTCAGCATCAGAGCCACCCAGAGACCTGAGAGGCTGATTCTCACTTCGTTCAAGAGCCGATCGACTCCTTGACGGTGATCACGGTCGTGCCCTGCGCATGTCCTTCTCCGACATGACTGATCGCCTCGATGGCCGAGTCGAGGGGGTAGGTCCTGTCGATGACCGGGATGATCTCGCCTTTTGCAGCGAGTTCATTCAGGGTGGCCAGGTCGTCCTTGTTCTCCGTCGAGAGGAACGGGCGTCCCTGCTGCTTCACGAAGACCGAGACGATTCCAGCTTTCAGGGGATGACCCAGACCGCCGAACCACCCGCTTGGAGCAGGTGTGCCATTGGGGAGCAGGGTCCCGGTGGTCTTGAGGGCACGTCTGGCATCCTTGAGTGAGTGGTTCCCGATGTTGTCGAGGACTAGGTCGTATTCCGGGCCACCGCAGGTGTAGTCCTGTTGCGTGTAGTCGATGACACGGTCTGCGCCGATGGACCGAACCATCTCGATGTTCCGTGTGCTGCAGACGCCGGTCACATCGGCACCTAGCGATTTGGCGATCTGTACCGCAAAGGTCCCTACTCCACCGGATGCGCCGGTGATCAGCACCTTCTGTCCCGCCCGGAGATTTCCGTGGTTGCGGAGTGCTTGGAGAGCGGTGAACGCAGACACGCCGATCGCGGCAGCTTGCTCGCAACTGAGGTTGGCCGGCTGCACCGCGAGCGCGTCCTCCTTCGCCGACACGTGCTCCGCGAACGCTCCCTTGCACGTACCGAAGACCTCGTCACCCGGGCGGAAGTCCGTCACGCTACTGCCGACCGCTTCGACCGTTCCGGCCATGTCCGTTCCGACGACGCCGTTCTTCGCTGACATCGAGCGGAACACAGGACGCATCGCCTTCGGTAGGCCCCAGACTCCGTAGACGTCACCGATATGGATCGAAGCCGCCCGGACACGGATCAACACCCCGTCATCTTCCAGTGCGGGCCGATCGATCTCCTGGAGCCTCAGAGCGTCTGCGGGTGAGCCGAACCTGCGCCGGACGATGCCCTTCATCGCGTGCACCGTACCGCCGCCTCATCCATCCCGGGTCTCCTTCTCGCGCTCGCAACCAGCCCGACTTCCCGAGTGGCCGACGTGACAGCACGGGCGTGATTCTGAGCGGCGGTATCGGGCGCGTGGGGCGGTGGTGACCTGGGTGGTACGGATCGGAGTCAGCGGGGCCCACGTGGTGAGGCGTCGCGCTCTGCGAGTCTCTTGATCTCGAGCAGCATCTTCCGGCTCATCACGAAGGTGACCGCCTCTATCGGGAACCGTCCGAACGCGAGGCGGCTCTTCCAGTCCGGGGTGTAGTCAGAGCGGCCCCGAGTCAGTAGCCGGCTGCCACCATCGTGGCCGGGATTGATGGCGAACTGCCAGGTCGACATACCCCAGCACTCCTCGTCACCGATGTCAGCGGGTGACCCGACAAGCACGAGCGCGTTCGGAGGATCAACGATCTCGATTCGCATCGGCGGTGAGGTCGGATGAAGGTAGATGTCTTCGCCGACCGCTGGATGCTGGTGATCGGGGAGGATCTCGGTCGTGTTGGTGATCCTGCAACCGACCATGTTCTCGAGCGTCTGATAGGTGTAGAACCCGCCGCGGCCTTGTCCGAGCTGGGCGATCCAGGGCCAGACATCCTCCGGCGATGCATCGACGGCGATTCCGAGGGTGTACGACCACTTGGGTTCGGGCACGAACTCATCGCCGGGCAGCGAATCAGTCGCCTCTGTTCCCACCGTGCCCCACCGCAGCCTCCGCCGCCCGATGAATGGGGTGGCGATCAGGTTCCAGACAATGAGGGCGGCGCCCCCAAGCGCAGCCAGAACGCCGACACCGGGAGCCGTGCGATGTTCAAGCCGTTTGTTGTCCGAGTTCCCTCCGGGCGCCATGTTGTCCTCCTCGATGTCCCATCGGTCATCTTGCCGCAGCGTGGAATTGGGCGATTGCTTCGAGGCTGGGTCTCACCTCGGTTGCGAGTCGCTCCATTGTTTCCAGGTCGAAGGGCGAGAGGAATTGGATGATGAGGTGCCGGTAGCCCATCTCGACATACGGAGCGCATCTCTCGATGAGGTGTTGGGGGGTTCCGACCATGTCTTTGGACCATGCTTCGGAGTCGTTATGAGCGAAGATCTCGTTCAGCACCCGTTCGGCTTCTGCCTGGGAGTCTCGGATGACTGGCTGGCGGATTGCGACAGTGCGTTCGATCTGAGCCGGGTCCCGGCCAACCGCTTCGCAGTGTTCGACGAGCTTCGCCTCGGCGGCTGCGACCTGGTCGGGTGACCCGATCAGGTTGCACATGTCCCCGTATTCAGCGACGAGACGCAGCGTCACTTCGGGGCCGGTCCCGCCGATCAGTATCGGTAGATGTGTTTGGACGGGTGCCGGAGAGTTCACGGCTTCTTGGATGTCGTAGCGACTCCCGTTCGACGACGGCCGAGTTCCATCGAGCATTCCCCGCATCACGGGGAGGGCCTGGCGAAGCCAGTCGAGGCGCTCTCCGAATCCGCTCCCGAAGTCAAACCCGTACTGCCGGTGCTCCTCTTCATGCCATCCAGCACCCAATCCGAGAACAGCTCTTCCGTTGCTCATGTGGTCGAGCGCCGTGATCATCTTCACCAGGAGTGCTGGTTGGCGGAGACTGATCGGGCTGACCAGCAGACCGAGCGTCGCCTTCGAGGTCATGGCAGCCACCCCCGCCATGCACATGTACGGCTCGAGAATCGGGCCTTCTGGATCAGAATTCGGTGGGGTCGGGATCAGATGATCCGGTGTCCACAGCGAGTCGTATCCAAGCTCCTCGGCCTGCCTCATGGCTTCCAGATATGACTGCCAGTCAGTGTGCTGACTGAAGCAATCAGCACCGAACTTGACCTTCAAACGACCACTCTCACCCACAGACCAACTCCCATGTCCCATCCGAGCAGACGCCTGATCCGAACACCCTCGATCCTCCTCCGAAACGAGTAAGTCACCCTAGGACAGACAGCATCCTCCAGGCGCACAGATCGGCACCTATGTGTGGTCGAACTCCAGCGGAGAGAACCGTGTCCGATGTCGCACATGACGTTCGACTCTGCACAGCGAAGGCCGCCCGCGAACCGGCGAAGTCGAGTGGGTGGCGCAGCTCGAAACCCAATCGACCATCAAGTTCCTCGGCCGGCTCAGCAGCGTCCCGGAACGGCACGCGGCGCAGTTCTGAGCCTGCCGTCCGCAACATCCAGCGCCGGGCGCGGAGTCCGATGGCCAGAAGTCTTGAACCGGGGAGACTTATGAGCAAGACAGCGTCGTCAGCCTTGATCAATACGGGACGTGCTCGATCGGGTCGTCCTCGCGGTCCCGGATCCGGCGGGTTGGAATTCGCGCGCAGGCTTGTGTTCGGCGGTGAAGCGTCCCAGGATCAGCGCGGCTTATCGGCCACTCAGTTGGCGTGGATCGTTATCTCCCAGGCGTCGCCGGTGAAGGTGGCGTCGAAGCCGACGCCGTCCCACACCGTCTGCGCGGCCCAGTCGACTGGGAAGGCGGCGTCGTACTCCACCCCTCCACACGACTGACAGCACCAATTCATCCAGCCGATGGCTTCCAGGCGAACCGCCATGTTCCCGGCCGCTTCAGAGTCGGGGAGGGCGGTCGGTGGCGGCTCGGTATCTGCGAACCGGTGGGCCAGGGCCAGATCGGCCGGGAAGCGGGCGGCCGAACGTGCCCCGTTGGCCAGGCAGTCGAGCCCCCACTGGAGGTTGTCCTCGATTTGGATGTTGCGGACCCCGCCTTCGAGCGCTGAGATGCGGCTGTCCAGATCTGCGTAGACGGCCAGCACCGCCGTCTCGAGATCGGCCGACAGGCCGGCCGGTATCAAGGCCCGCAGCGGCAGGGCGTCGAGGGCGTCGACTACCGGACCCACCCCGGGATCCAGGGTGACCGCGTCAGAATCCAGGCCGGCGTTGAACACCGTGGCGGCGGTCTTGATGCGCCCGTCCAGTGCGTCGGCCGCCTCGAAGAAGCCCGCCAGTGCTGCTGCGGCGGTGAGCTCGGGAGTGGCCGTCGGCTCGGGGGTGACGGCGGGTTCGGCGGTCGCTGTCGGTTCCGGGGTGACGGTGGGTTCGGGGATCGCTGTCGGCTCGGGGCGCGCGGCAGTCGCGGTTGGCGCAGGCTCGACGGCTACATCGGCGCTGTCGGATCCACACCCGGGTACGGCCAACGCGGCGGCGAGCATCAGGGCCAGCACCACGGCTATCGGTTGGCGAATCGAGCGCGTCATAACGACACCCCAATCTCAGATGCACTCTGATCATCCCGATAGCGATACGCCACCGGTAGAGGCCAAAGTCGGGTATGCGGTTCTCTGATCGTTCACCTCGGCCAGCAGCTCACCCTGGGTGGACGACCACATACGCGGGTGCGGTGTTCGCACGCCAGGCCCCGAGGGCGCCGGCCCGGGGCCCCCAGGCGATCCGGCGCAGCCGGGCCTTCGGCCTCTGGCCTGCCTCGACAGACCGGTTCACGATCAGAGTGGAGGTGGAGTGATGCGCGTACGTCTGATCGTTGCGCTGATCGTCGTCTTGTCGCTGTTCAGCGCCGCCTGCGGCAGTGACGCCGACGTGTCCGTCGCGCCTCCGGTGGCCGAAGCACCGACTGCTGCGGCCGAAGCAGCGCCACCGCCTGAGCCCACCCCGACACCCACGCCGACCCCTGAGCCCACTGCGACCCCCGAGCCCACCGCGCACGCGGAGCTGGCAGGTGTCGAGCTTCTGATCGCCAGTGAACGCGGCATCGAACTGTGGTCCGATGGCACCACCACCCCGATCATCACCGGACGCCCCATCGCCGCAGCCCTACCCGACCTCCACGGCGGCATCATCTTCCAGGAAGACGCCGAACCACCAGTGCCCATCGAATGGATCGCTTCACCCGGTGACGAGCCGACGGTGCTGGTCGACGAGCCCGAGGCTCGTTGGATCTTCGCCGAGAGCGTCGCCGAGATCGACGGCGTACCGACCCTGATCTACCGGGTGAGTCGAACTCTCCCGAACGACTGCGACCTGCCCGGCAACGACCCTGTCGACGAGTGCCTCTGGGACTACCAGCGGGACTACCTGATCCTTCACGACCTCATCACCAACTCGGAGCGCATCCTCGGTGCGATCGGGAGCTTCGAATCGAGTGGTGTTGGCTACAGGATCGGTGGCGACCTGGCCGTGCTCACGTACTCGCCGTACGGCGCTCCCTCCAACTGCGTCGGTGCCTTCGACGCCGCTCTGCTGCTCGATCGCGGCAGCACCGACGGGTGGATCGGGGAAGGCGTCGACATTGCGAGGGACGTGCGTTGGTTGGCCTCCGGCCTGTGCGGCGAAACTGAGCCGATCACCTGTGATGGAGAACCCTGCCAGATCCATCACAGCGCGGCGCCAGCCCCCGATGGCGCGACCGTTGCCGTTGCCGTCTTCAGGAGGCAATTGGATCCCGCTCTGGCGACCGAACCGATGACGCTCGTCATCGTCGACCCGATCAACGACACCGAGCTGCGCCGCGTCGAGGTCGGACCTCCCAACACGCAGCCCGCGGGGATCGACTTCGACGGCGAGAACGTCGTGCTCAGTCGGATGCAGGACTGGCAAACGGAGCTCGCACCCATCCTCGTCGAACCCGACGGCACCATCACCGACTTCACGCCCGGCGACCATCTCGCCATCGTCCGATGACCGACGGGTTCAACCACGGCGCGCAGCGGTGAGCTCGTCCCTGGGCGCCACGTGGAGGGGTGCTCGTATGGTGGACCGATGAGCGATGGCGCGACCGTGTTCACCGATATTGCGACCGAGGTCGAGATCCCACAGGACGGGACCCTCAGCCGTGTGCTCTACAAGGACGAGCGGCTGCGGCTCGTCGCGTTCGCCTTCGACGAAAGGCAAGAGCTGACCGAGCACACCGCGGCTGTGCCGGCGGTGGTGCAGGTAGTGCGGGGCCGCTTCCACCTGACGCTGGGAACCGAAGAGGTGACCGCGGACGCCAGCAGTTGGATCCGAATGCCCGCCAACCTGCCACACTCGGTGCGAGCCTTGGAGCCGAGCGTCATGCTCCTCACCCTGTTGTCCGGGGGCTGAGCGACCGCAACCCAGCATCAAGCCGCCCATAACCGGCGAAGTCGAGTGGGTGGCGCAGCTCGAAGCCCAATCGGATGATCACGTTCCTCGGCGGGGCTCAGCAACGCCCCGAAACGGCACATAGCGCGGTTCGGAGGCCATCGTCCGCAACATGCAGCGCCGGTCTCGGAGACCGAAGGCCAGAAGTCTTGTTCCGGGGTGACTTATGATTTGGGCAAGACAGCGTCGTCAGCCTTGATCAACGGTGGTCGCGCTGGATCGGGTCGTCCTCGCGGTCCCGGCTCCGGCCGGTTGGAAGGCTCCCTCGCTGCGATCATCGCGCGCCCGGCATGGGCCGTCATGCGTGGTAGGAAGATCGCCGCAGCGGGTTTGCGTTCACCGTTATCGAGTGTCCCCGACCGGCAATGGTTGGTCATGTGCGAGAAGCACGGCCTAAACCAGGCCGATTGTTTCAGTAGGCGAGAATCGCCTCAACCACTGTGGTCAGGTCATCCTCGCCGATCTGGACGTCGGATGCAGCCTCGGTCCCAAAGTCGTGGGGTGGGTAGGCGATGCCCAGGCCCGCGGCCGCGGTCACAGCTGAGTCGTTGAACCCCTCGCCCACAAAGACCGTCTGGCCAAGGCTTGCGTCGTACTCGCTTGCAAGTTGTTTGAGTCCATCGACCTTGCCATCGAAGTCAAAGTCCGTCGTCCGGACGCCGCAGACGATGCCTTCGTCGTCGAAGTCGAGCCTATTGATGTAGATGCGGTCGAAGAGCGTATCTGCATCAGGAACCATTTCGTAGAGCAAGGTGTCGATGCCCCCGGAAAGCAGACCGATGGCGTAACCTTTTTCACGAAGTTTCCCGATTGCCGGGCGGAAGTTGTGGGTCAGGCTTAGCTCCTCGGCGATCGTCGAGAAGTCGCTCTTCTTGAGACTCCGGATCCGGTACATCTCGACCGCCCATTCACACCACTGGCGGTAGGTGTATTGCCCGATCAGATACTTGCGCATTCCTGCTCGGGATACCGATTCGTCGTACCCGAGAAACCGCCAGACTCGTGTCCACGAAAACCTCGAACACCGCTCAACATGACTCAGCGGCGGTGGAAGTTGAAGAGGCCAAAGGCTCTTCGTCGAGCCAGGGGCGGATTGGCCGGGGTATTCGGGAAGTTTGCCTCTACCCCACGAAGCGGTGCGGGTCGGATGATCAGGGTGAACC
>JAHEIN010000282.1 GCA_024639335.1 bacterium
TCGAACCCGAGGGCGAGCCGCACACCCGCCCGCTTGGCCGCCTCGATGGTCCGGTTCGCTTGATCGAGGTTGTATTCGCCCTGCTCCACCAACTCGGGTGTCCAATGACCGTCCTCGACGACATCGTGGAGAAACGACAACGTTGGCACCAGGACGGCACCATTCGCGGCCATCCGATCCAACAGATCGGGCCGCTGGTTGAGGTAGAAGCCGTGCTCGATCGTGTCGGCACCAGCCATGACCGCCAACTCCGTACCACCCAGTCCCTCGCAATGGGCGGCGGCGCGGTACCCCAAGCGATGAGCCTCGTCGATGAATGCATCCATCTCGGCGGGTGTGCACTGCGATGGATGAGGGTTCTCGAGCTCGACCGAGCGTGCGCCGGTGCTCATGATCTTCAGGAAGTCGGCTCCGGCCCGGACCTGCTCGCGCACCGCCCGGCGGATGTCATCGGGCCCGTCTGCCTCTCGATACATGCCCGGGAAGAATCGGCCCCCCGGTGCGGTCGGAGACACGATCCGGCCGCAGCTCAACAACCTGGGTCCGATGAAGGCCCCGTACCGCATCGCCTGACGAACGTCGAGCACGGTGTCCCCGTAGGCGCCCACGTCGCGGATGGTGGTGACACCCATCCGGACGGCTCGCCGCAGCGTTGCTCCGACGAGGTGGCCTCGAATGCCCTCTCTGAGGGGCTCCGCCCCTTTCGGCTGATGTGGGTACCGTTTCGTGTGCTCCATCATCGAGAGGTGGGCGTGGGCATCGACGATCCCCGGCATGAGAAACCGGCCCCGGCCGTCGATGACCGTTGCTCCCACAGCCCCTTCGGCCCCATGCCTCGAGACCGAAGCGATCCGCATGCCGTCGATCACGAGGCTCGCACGTTCCATGACCGATCCGGAAACGAATGCTCGCACGTTGCGGATCACCACTCGCCCGTCGGCTGCGATGGTGTCGGCCAACATCGCAGGCAGGCGCTCGACCTCGGTCCGGTTGGAGGTCGGCGATGACGTCGACGCCGGCGAATCCGTCTGGCCGAGCCGGCTCCGGACGCGACCGATGATGGCGTCGATCTGATCTTCTGGGAGTGTCATGGAGACAGCTGAAACGACGGCGTCATCTGGCGATGGACCCTACCCCGAGAACCGGTCCCGACAGGCCGATACGAGTTACAGTGTTGGCCAGAGGGGGCCGATGAAGGGGTGTCGACGGAGGTTGAGCGGTGACACAACGGATCCTTGCGCCACAACAGGTGGTTCGGGGCCGTCCGTTCACCAACCCTCGGCTGTACCGCTCCGACAACCGTGCGCTCACCTACATGCTTCACGACCTGAAGTGCCTCATCGATGCCGGCCGGATACCGATCGAGCCCCACACTCCCGTCGAGTGGGACGTCAACGGTCTGGCGCGACGAGTGGTGGTTTGTGACATCGAGGTGCTGACAGCCAGGCAGAAAGAGTTGTGCTTCGTCGGGTTCTTCGGGGAGCGCTACCTGGATCGCCCGGCGGAGCCCCTCGAACGGGCCAACGCGGATCTGGTACTCGAGTTCCGCAACTACCCCGGCATCCTCTCGTACAGCTCGACGGAGTTGTACGACGGAAACTGGGCGAACCTGGTCATCCACGACCTGCCGAGGGCTCGGGAGTACTGGCGCTCATCGCAGCGGCACGCCGAGGCGGCTGAGCGGCTGTCGCCGCAGTTCTATCAAAGCGTCCGAATTCACAATGGGACGATTCCCGGCGGCTTGAGCGGCGGCGGGGACGTCGTGATCCAGACCACGAAGTATTGGGACTACCGCAAGTCTCGGATCTGGCGAGCAGTCCGGGACCTCACCGCAGGAAACGCGCCGGACATCCACGCCAACACGTGACCCTGACTCTGGTCTCCCTGCTCGGTGCCAACGTCGACGAGGCGATGGCTGACCTGGCTGCTCACCTGTCGGAGTCTGGCACGGAGGCGCAGTGCGATCCCGAGTTGTCGCAAGCCGAACGGATGGAACTGGTGAGGTCCGGGGTCGCCGATGTCGTGTGGATGTGCGGTCTGCTGGCGCTCGAGATCGAAGCTGCCGGTGAGATGGCAGCCGATCTCGTCGCCGCTCCGGTGTTCGAGGGTGAGACCGAGGTCGTCTACCGGTCCGTCATCATCACCCGGTTGCAGGCTTCAGGGCTCGGCGAGTTGTGCACTCCAAGCGTGGTCTGGGCGATGAACGAGCCGGTCTCGTGGTCGGGTCATCGGGTGGTGCTCTCAGAGTGCGATCGGCGCGGCCTCGAACCTCCACTCGTCATCACCTGGTCCGGCTCCCACCTCGACTCGATCCGCCTCGTCGCCGGGGGACACGCCGATGCCGCAGCCATCGACTCGACGGTGTGGCGGTGGGCTGGGAACGA
>JAHEIN010000016.1 GCA_024639335.1 bacterium
CGTCGATTCCCTCGACCTCTTCCTCGATCGTCTCTCGTACCCGCTGGGCGAGTTCTTCGTCACTGACGACGGTGATCACTGGCGCTTCAAGAAACCTGAGCTCGCGGAGTTCCTGAGTCAGGTCGACCAGCTCGAGCACTTCGGCTCGCAGCTCCGGGGAAAGGTCGTCGAGGCCGAGCGGAGTGACGTCGGGCATCTCCTCTTCGGTGGTCGTCGTCTCCTCGGCGACCGTCGTCGCCGGCGTCTGCGTGGTGGCAGTCGTGACTGTTGCTGCGGAGGTGGTCGTATCGGATGATGACCCGTTGGTGCATGCAACGAGCCCGAAAGCAAGCACGAGCAAGAAGATGAATCGGCGCATCACGCAACGTTATCCGAGGACGACGAGTATTCACCATCACGGGATCATCCACTGACCGCTGAGCCTCCCCGGCCGCCTGCATCGACTGACCAATCAGCCGGTCCCGATCAGTGCGTTGCGGACGACCTGGTGCAAACAGCGCACACCGTCTTCGTTCACGTGGACCTGATCGTCGATGAACTGTCCGTTCGGGCGTCCGCCATCGTCGAGCATGGCGGAGCGTTCGATCAGTGGGTCCGAAAAACCTCCGTCGGCAAAGAGGAGGCGCGTAGTCTCCGGCACATGGGAGAGAACAGATCCGACAACAAGAAGCGTTCGACACTGGGGAATCTCTGGAGACTCGCGCTGGCGATCGTCGGAGTCATCGCCATCGTCGGCGAACTCCAGAAACCGGCAGGCGAGAGAACCTGGCACGGCAAGGTCGCAGATTTCATCCCCTACGACTTTCGCATGCCGACCGGGGACCGTTTCCGTGAGACGTACTGGAATCCGAACGGGCCGATCATCACGAGCAAGGTTTGGGGCGTCGGCTGGGCTCTGAACTTCGGTGCGGTCAAGGAGCGACTCGGCTCCTGAGCTTCGAGTCACTCGTTGCACGTGTCAATCTGGAAGTCTGTGCGCCCGAACGTCGGGCATGACGATCGTCGTGAGGAGGCGTCGACGCCGTCCCGGGGCAGGACCGTTGTCGGCAACAGCCTGCACGGCCGTGCTCAAGGCAGCTACGAGCTCGTCGAACTCGTCATCGGTGAGCCAGAGCGGGACCTGGCGATAGCCGACACCATCGGCTTCGAAGTCGACACCGCCGTGCCCGAGGTATGCACCAAAGGCGTCGATGAGCGTCCCGAGGAACGTGGTGAAGTAGCGCAAGTGGTCTTTGGCCGTTGCGCCCTCGTACTCTGCCTGCCCGAGCGAGACCGCCTCGGTGACCACCCCGTAGGTCCGCTCCACCCCACCCTGGACGGATGCCTCGTCGACGACTTCGAGCAGTCCCCCCTCGTGCAAATGGTTGATGTGGCGATACAGGGTGGCCTGCGGTACGTCCCCCAGTGCCTCCTTCAGGCGAAGTGGCGTCATCGGGCTCCCGAGCAGCGCCTGGACGATTCGGAGTCGGATGGGATGGAGGAGGAGGTCTCGAGCGTCAGCCATGATGAGTTGACAGGATATTATCATATCTGATAACGTTCTCGATATCGAGAATCATCAGGATCGACATGAGCACCACTGCCTCCCTCGCTTTCAGCTCCGGCGACCACATGCTGGCCGGCACTCTCACGATGCCGGCGTCGGAACGTCCGGGGCCTGCGGCACTCCTGGTCAGCGGCTCCGGCCGCATCGACCGGGACTCCAACATGAAGCGCGCACGGCTCGGTGTGATGCAACAAATCGCCGAGCACCTCGCCAGCCAGGGCATCGTCACTCTCCGCTACGACAAACGAGGTGTCGGTGGGAGCGAGGGCGACTACCAAGCCACCGGGTTCTTCGACAACGTGACGGATGCAAGCGCCGCCCTCTCGGCCCTCAGCAGTCGGCCGGAGATCGACCCCGAGTCGGTGTTCGTGGTGGGTCATAGCGAGGGTGCGCTCATCGCCACCGAACTCGCCGCCGACTCCTCACTGGAGCACCCACCGGCCGGGGTCGTACTCCTCGCCGGGGCCGCTCAGCCGGGCAAGGCAGTCCTGCGCTGGCAGGCAACGCAACTGGCACGCTCGCTTCCCGGACCCGTGAAGCTCATCATGAAGGCGCTTCGCCAGGACGTCGCAAAGACCCAAGCGAAGCGGTTCACGCAACTCGAAGCGACCACGGCGGACGTCGCCAGAATCCAGATGGTGAAGGTCAACGCCAAGTGGTTCAGGGAGTTCATGGCACACGATCCGGCGATGTCGCTCCGTCGAGTCGCGGTTCCGGTGCTCGCCATCACCGGCGGCAAGGACATCCAGACGGATCCCGCGGACGTCGACCGAATGGGAGACCTCATTCCGACTGCGTTCGACGGCCACGTGCTCGATGATGTCACCCACCTGCTCCGCTCCGACAATGGACCGGCATCCACGAAGACGTACAAGCAGCAGATGAGGCGACCGGTCGACCGCACGCTGCTCGACCTGGTCGCTTCGTGGATCAACAGCCCAGATCGGCTGGTCGCCTGAGCCTGCACGCTGCGGCCGGACGAAAGCTGGCTCCCATCACTCCTCGGAGAGGCACTCCTCCAAACGAGCGATGAGGAAGCGGTCACCGACGAACACGGGCGTGCGCTGATGCGGGTCGGTGGGACGGATTTCGAGAAGATCCTGAGTTCCGTCGGAGCCACGACCTCCGGCCTGCGAGGCGAGATAGGCCAGGGGCGCACCCTCGTACAACAAACGGAGCTTGCCCTCCGGGCGGTCTACCTCTCCGGGATAGCCGAATACGCCCCCATGGAGCAGGTTGCGGTGGAAGTCTGCAACCGCCGAACCGATGTACCGCTGGGACAGCTCAGGCGTATCGGGCCGGTTGAGCCAATCGACGAAACGACCCATACCTGCCTCCCACTGTGGTGCAGACGCCAGATTCAGCGAGTAGTAGGCGGGCTCATCGGGGAAACGCAAGTCCGACCAGGTCAAGAGAAACTCGCCGACCTCCGGATCGAGCGTGAAGGCGTGTACTCCAAACCCTGCGCTGTAGACCAACATGGTCGACGTGCCGTACAACACATAGCCGGCTGCGACCAGATCCCGGCCGGGCCGCAACCAGTCGGCCTCGCTCGGAGCGCCAGAGGTGTCCTCCCGGCGATACACCCCGAAGATCGTGCCGATGCTCACATTGGAGTCGATGTTGGAGGACCCGTCGAGCGGGTCGTGAACCACGACGTACGGAGCGGTCGGATCGACCACCACGGGCTCCGACTGCTCCTCCGAGACGATCGCGGCCACCCGACCATGTCCCGAGAGCAGCGCCGTCATGACGTCATCGGCGTACACGTCGAGCAGGTTCTGCTCTTCACCTTGCACATTCACCGCACCTGCCTTGCCCAGCAATTCGGTCAACCCTGCTCGACGCGTCCGGCTGGCGATCAGCTTGCCTGCCAGAGCAATGTCGTCGAGCAGGCGGGAGAGTTCGCCCGTGGAACCCGGCGGCTGACTGTCTGCGAGGAATCGTTCGATCGTGACGATGTGCTGTGCGGCCCGCCCGCCGACTGGGGGCGGACCCGGATCGGGGTCGACCATGCTCATCTTGATCCCGCCAGCTCGGCTTCGATCTCAGCCACGACCCGCCGGGTCTTCACGAGAGCATCGGGATTCACCGCGATCGAGTCGATGCCGTGCCTCACGAGAAACTCGGCGAGATCCGGATGGTCACTCGGACCCTGTCCACATATGCCGACCTTGCTTCCCGCCTTCTTGCCCGCAGCAATCACCTGCTCGATGGCAGCGAGGACGGCCGGGTTGCGCTCGTCGAACAGATGCGCCAGCTGACTGGAGTCGCGGTCCACCCCTAGAACCAGTTGGGTCAGATCGTTGCTGCCGATCGAGAACCCGTCGAACCGCTCGGCGAACTGGTCCGCCAGAAAGACGTTCGCCGGGATCTCGGTCATCACGAACACCTGCACCCCGTCCTCGCCTCGCTTGAGGCCGTGCCTCGCCATGAAGGCCAACACCGAGTCCGCCTCATCCAGGGTCCGCACGAACGGCAGCATCACGATGACATTGTCGAGGCCCATCTCTTCACGGACCCGACGGATCGCCTTGCACTCGAGCGCAAACGCCTCCTGATACGGCCCATCTGCATAGCGAGAGGCGCCACGCCATCCGAGCATCGGATTCGACTCGACCGGCTCGAACCCCCTGCCCCCGATCAGGTCCGCGTACTCGTTCGACTTGAAGTCGCTCATCCGGACGATGACCGGACTCGGGTATCGGGAAGCGGCGATCCGTGCGATGCCGCTCGACAGGCGATCGACGAAGAACGCGCTGAGATCGTCGTAACCGACGGTGATCTCCTCGATCTTCTCGCGAGTCTGGCGGGCTTCGACGTCATCGAAGTGCAAGAGGGCAAGCGGATGGACCTGGATGTGATCGTTGACGATGAACTCCGTGCGTGCGAGCCCTACGCCGTCTGCGGGGAGCCGCCACCATCGAAACGCCGCACCGGGCGAGGCCAGGATCAGCATCACATCTGTGTGGGTTTCCGGGAGATCGTCCAAGTCGATTTCGATCTCGTCCCACTCGACCAACCCCTCATAGACGCGACCATCGTCGCCCTCTGCGCACGAAACGGTCACGACCATGCCGTCTTCCAGAACGCCAGTTGCGTCGTCGGCTCCGACGACGGCAGGTATCCCCAGTTCCCTGCTGATGATCGCTGCGTGGGCGGTTCGACCGCCCCGGTCGGTCACCACGGCTGCTGCGCGTGCCAGGATCGGCCCCCAGTCGGGATCGGTCATCTCCGTGACGAGAACATCTCCCTCCTCGAATCGATCCGACTCGTCCATGCTCGAGAGAATCCTCACCGTGCCGCTTGCGACAGCTCCCCCTACGGCTGTGCCCCGGACGATGGGTGAGGCCTCTGTTCGGACCTGGAAGGTGGTGATCGATGACTCGCTCGATCGCGACTGGACCGTCTCGGGGCGGGCCTGCACCACGAAGAGATCGCCGGAGTCGCCGTCTTTCGCCCATTCGACATCCATCGGGTGGCCGTAATGCTGCTCGATCAGCGCACCCCAACGCGCCAGTTGGATCACCTCGTCGTTGGAGATCACGAACGACTCGCGCTCGCGTCGGCGACACTCGACGACCTTGGTCGCCGCCACCTCTCCTGTGGCGTACACCTCCTTCGACAGCTTCGAACCGAGTGTCCGGTCGATGATCGGCCGGCGGTGGTGGGCTTCGTCGAGCGTCGGCTTGAAAACGACCCATTCGTCGGGTTCGACGTTGCCCTGAACCAGATGTTCGCCCAACCCCCAAGCCCCATTGACCACGACGACATCGGGGAACCCGGTGTCGGGGTCGAGCGTGAACAAGACACCCGACGCCGCCTTTCCGGAGCGCACCATCTTCTGGATACCGACCGACAACCCGACCTGCCGATGGTCGAAGCCGTGTCGAGCCCGATAGGCGATGGCTCGGTCGGTGAACAGCGACGTGTAACAGAAGCGCACTGCGTCGAGGACATCGTCGGCACCGGACACATTCAGCATTGTCTCTTGCTGGCCGGCGAAGCTCGCATCCGGGAGGTCCTCGGCAGTAGCCGACGACCGGACTGCTACGTCCGCCTCGTCCATCCCGAACTGGCGCGACAGATCCTCGTACCCACGTCGAATCTGTGTGGCGAGATCGGGCGGGAACTCGCCGCGCCCCATCGCGCGGCGAATGGTCTCCCCTGCCCTGGCCAGAGCACGGTCGTCCGTCTCGTCCAGACCTTCGACGGTCTCAGCGATCAGCCGATCGAGATCGTTGTATTCGATGAACGCCCGATAGCCGTTGACGGTCACCGCGACTCCGTCTGGGACTCGCACGCCGGCGGACTTCAGCGCTCGGAGCATCTCACCGAGGGAGGCGTTCTTTCCACCAACGATGTCGACATCGTCCTTCCCAAAGGTGTCCAGTGGTACGACGAAATCAGTCATGATCAGGCATTCCGTTTCTCGAGAACACCCATGGTTGTAACAGTGCCGCTCCGACCGCGGGTCGGAAAGGCGTGCTCACTATGTCACTGGGATGAAACGGCAAATGTGCGCGCTCGAGAATGCTCGCTGCATGTCCCCCAGCGCCTGCTGCGAATCGCCCGAACCGGGCGTCGTTGACGTGGAGGAGTCGAAGCTGTTTGGTGATGCAGGATCCCGCGCACTCCGAGGTTGGTGATTCCTGCTGAACGAGCCCTTCGACGATGAGACGAGATGAGCGGTGTGGAGGTCACGGGATTCTGAACCCGTGACCCCTCCGTTGCGAACCCCGGTCACCCATACCGCCGAACCTCAACTACGACAGGCGATTTCGCCGAATCACTCGCCATTCATCGACGATTCTGATGTCTCATGGATGCTCACCGATGTGGCGAACGATCATGCAGAGCTCCTAGTCGCCGTTCGCAACCAGGGCCGCCCACGCGGTGCACACGACCTGCTCATCGCTGCCACGGCTCGGCTACCGACCGCACCAATCGTGACTGCCGACCAGGAGGCGTTCATCGACCTTCCCGGAGTTGCCACTGTCACCCACCGCTAGCGCACCACGTGCCGATTCCGGGCACCCCCAGAGATGTCTCGGATCACGCCACGATCTGAGGAACGGGGGAGGGTCTTGCCTCACGTCAGAAAGCTCCACCTGGCCAACCCTTCGCAGATGCGGGTACCAATGAGAAGAGGTCCCGAGCCTGGTGTCGACGGCGGTGCTGGTGGCGCACGTTGCGAGGATGGCACGTGGATGGCACGCCACGGAGCTGGACTTGGCGCCCGGACCTCGAAATCGCCTGTCTTGACAGGCGATCTCTGCGTGGAGGTGACGGGATTTGAACCCGTGACCCCTTCGTTGCGAACGAAGTGCTCTGCCGGGCTGAGCTACACCCCCGAGACGCCGACAGGATAGCGTCCCGACCACGGACCCCTCATTCCGGACGGCTCAACCCTGTTCGATCTGTTTGCGGAGCCGCTCCTGGACGACGGTGGTCGTCAGATCGCTGCGGGATCGCTCGACGAGCGAGCGGGACACGTCGGTCGTCCGCCGAAGGCTGTTCGTCATACCGTCGGGGTAGTCGAGCGCTGCCAGCGTGTCGACCACGGTGTCCATCGTCTCGAGCAGCTGCTCGGCAGATCTCAGGTCGCCGGCCCGAAGCTGGTCGAGCAGTCGACGGCGGCACTCGCCGACGGTCTCGCCGAGCCCGTGGAGGTATGGGATCGCATCGACACCCAACTCGTCGTGCCCGGGCAACGGCTCGCCGGCGAACATCGCCGCAGTGAGCGATGCCTCGGAGAGCTCCTTGGCGGCGTCGTGGGCGTATCCGACATGGAGGAGCTCGGGGTGCGATTCGGTTGCCTCGACGATCGACCGATAGAGACGCTTCGCCTCGAGGATGAGCTCGTGCGCGGACGAGACGTCTCCACGATGCAGGCTCCGTATGGCGTTTGCAGACGAGCGAATCACCTTCCGGCTGGTGGTGATGGCGTGCTCGCGGGCCTTGAAGCGAGAATCGAGAAGCGGGCGGACCGCCGAGACGACTTCGCCGAACTCGTCAGCCACTCACTGACCGGCGACGATGCGAACCGGGGGACCGTCGCTCGGCATGGTCTCGAAGTGATGGTTGGCCACCCTTGCCGCCTCACGTTGCTTGACCTGCATGAGCATCCCGACGTACCAGGCGATTGCGGCGTCCAGGGCGAGATGAGCGATCAACCAGCCGACCGACGAGAACACCAGTGCAGCCCCGAGCGCGCCGACGGTGAGGATGACCAGCGTGGCCAGCGTTCGGCGCCGGCGTCGCCGAACGACGTTGCGCGCCGACGCCTGCTTCAAGGAATACGACCTGCTCTGCACATCAGCCATGACGTGGGTCCATCGATCGAACTGCTCGGTCGACGACAGTGGGGTGCCGCGCCGCCCTCTCGTCACGTTCGGGATCAGGTAGACGCCCCACGCTGCGGCGATGATCAGGGCGCCGATCAGGAGTATCGCTTCCATGGTCTGATTCTGCTCGTTGGCTCGCCGGTCTTTGCTTACGTCAACTGCCAGCTGAGATTAGCCATGGATTTCCCGGACCATCAATCTCTTCGGGGGATTCCGTTCAGATTCCCGACCGATTCCATTCACCCGACCGTCCACCGGACTTGTGAAGCAGCCGGATCGGCCCGATCTCGACCTCCCGCTCAACGCCCTTGACCATGTCGTAGAGCGCCAACGCCGCAACCGACACCGCGGTCATCGCTTCCATTTCCACACCGGTGGGACCCGACGTCGAGATTCGGGCCGTGATCCGAGCTCCCTCGGCACAGCGCTCGACGTCGACCTTCACGCCGGACAGGAGGATGGGATGGCAGAGGGGCACGAGCTCGGGCGTTCGCTTCGCTCCCATGATGCCTGCGAGGCGAATCGAGGCGAGAGCATCTCCCTTCGGCAACGAACCGCCGAAGAGCGCATCCGCCGTCGCGGTGGAGAGAGTCGCCACACATTCGGCCACGGCGATGCGGGTGGTGGCGGCCTTACCCGAGACGTCGACCATGTGGACGTCTCCGTCGTCCGTCAGGTGCGGGAACTCAGTCATTTGCCCACCGGAACATCTCGAGTGTCACAGGATCCCCGGCCGACAGTGCAGCCACTCCCCGCGGGACCACTGCGAACGCATCGGCTCGAGCAGTGGCAGACAGGACGTTGGAAGCCTGCCCGCCGGCGAGGTGGGCGATCCGCCCGCTCCGTGAGGACTCGACCACAACTCGAAGGAACACGGTCTTTTCGGGGTCCGTTGTCACATCTTCACCCATCGTCGCATCGATTCTCGGACGGCGCAGCGCACCGTGGCCCATCATCGCCAGCAGCGCCGGGCGAGCGAACTGCTCGAACGCCACGAACACCGAGACCGGGTTGCCGGGTAGCCCGAACAGGGGGGTCCTGCCGATCGCCCCGAAGGCAAAAGGCTTGGCCGGCTGCATTGCCACCTTCCAGAGTTCGATCCCGCCGAGATCGGTCAGCACTTGCTTGACGAGATCGTATTCGCCCATCGAGACGCCGCCGCTGGTGATGACTGCGTCGCAATCACGGGCCGCCTCGGCGAAGGTGCCACGGAGCGCTCCGGCGTCATCGCCGACGATCCCATAGTCCACCGCCTGCAAGCCGGACTCGGCCAACAGGCCAATCAGCAGCGGGCGGTTCGAATCCCTGATCTGACCGGGATCCAGCTCCACAACGTCGGGCGGCATCACCTCGTCACCGGTGGAAAGGACGCCGACCCGGACCGGTCGGCACACCTCTACCTCGGCGACGCCTACTGCGGCGAATACTCCGATGTGGCGAGCGGTGACGACCTCACCGGCCGAGAACAACCGATCACCTTTGGCCACGTCACCACCGGCACGCCTGATTGCCACGCCAGGTTCCGGTTGCACCAGGATCTCGACCGAGCCTTCACCGGGCACCGTGTCTTCGACTTTGACCACCGTGTCTGCCCCGGTCGGGATGGGAGCTCCGGTCATGATCTTGATCGCAGTCCCCGGTTCGACGATCCCACGTGCCACGTGACCCGCCGCCACGTCCTCGGATACGGGGAGCACACACGGGACCTGAGCCACGTCCTCATGGCGAACGGCGTAACCGTCCATCGCGGAGTTGTCGAAGGGAGGAACGGTCGATGGCGAACGGACGTCGGAGGCGAGCACGAGGCCGAGCGCATCGCTGGACGCACGCCCAACCACGTCCGGAGCGGGAATCGCCGATAGCACCCGCTCCCTCGCCTCCTCGAGTGGGATCATCCCAGACCCAGCTCCTGACGGGCGATCTCGGCGACCTCGGGGAATTGGTGGTTGCCGAGCACGATCGATGCCCGCAACAGACCGAGCGGGTTGCCGACGTCGAGGAACTCCTGGTCGGTGATGGCGCCTTTCAGCTTGCCTTCTTGCCCGAGTCTGTTCATCGCATCGGTCAGCTGGATCTCCCCACCGCGGCCCGGCTCGAGACCGGCGAGGTGCTCGAAGATCTCCGGCTGGAACACATAGCGGCCCAACACGCCGTACAGCGACGGGATCGACGTCCTATCGGGCTTCTCGATCGCCCCGCCGATCGACATCACGCCGTCGACCAGATCCGATGTGGGGATCACCGCCCCCTTGGAGACGATCACTTCAGGGGTCATCTCCTGGATGCACACCACCGACGTCCCGTCCTCGGAAGCTTCGATCAGGTCAGGGAGGACGTCACGCCCCGGACGGACGATGTCGTCGGCGAGGATGCACATGAACGGCCGGTTGGCGACCACGCGTTCGGCCTCCAGAACGGCATGGCCGAGGCCCAGCGGCTCCTCTTGGACCACGGGCCGGATCTTGATGTGCTCGAGCCCGGGAAGCCGGTCGGCGTTGGCGAAATGTTGATGGACCAGGTGCCCCACCTCGAGATCGACGATCAGGATGGCCTCTCTGGCGCCTGCCCGGGCCGCTTCCTCGACGGCGTATTGGATCGTCGGGCGGTCCACGACGGTGAGCAGGGCTTTGGGAACGACTCGCGTCGCCGGTCGCATGCGTGTCCCGCGACCGGCCGCGGGTATGACTGCGATGTCTACGGTCATGTGGGCACCTTCTCCTCTGATCCGGCCAGCATGCGCTCAATGTTGGGGCGGTGGCGCCAGATGATCAAAACGAGCATCGCCGAGAACCAGATCAGGGAATCGCCCCGGACACCGGAGAGGAGGACACCGGGAATCGTCAGGACGAGGCCCAGCAGCGAGGCAACACTCGCCACCTTCCCAACTTTGGCGACGAACGCCCACACGATGCCGATCGCAACGGCGACGAGCGGCACCGCAAAGAACAGCACACCCCCTCCCGTTGCGACGCCCTTACCGCCTTTGAACCGGTGAAAGACCGGATATGCATGGCCCACGACGGCGAGGAACCCGGCAGCCCATGCCAGTGGTTCAGTAGCCACCGCACCGCCACCGGCTGCCAGCCAGCCCAGCGATGTTGCGATGAACCCTTTGAGCAGGTCACCGATCAGGACCATGGCGGCCGGCCCGCGGCCAAGCGTCCGAAGGACGTTCGACGTCCCGGGATTCCCGCTCCCGACGCTCGTGATGTCGACGCCTTTCGCCTGCGCCACGACGAATGCGAAATCCACGCTTCCGATGAGGTAGGCGCCAATGAGTGCGAGCCAGGTCGGCATGCGCCGGAGTGTACGTCGGAAGGTAGGGCCGCCCATCGAGTGGAATCGGGATCAGTAGCGAGGCGTTGTACTCTCCGACGACGATCATTCCCGGAGACAACGAATGCCCACCTACGAGTACGTCTGCAAGGAGTGCGGCGACAAGTTCGATATCGTGCAGTCCTTCAGCGACAAGCCGCTGAAGAAGCATCCTGGAGAATGCG
The DNA here is from genome assembly GCA_024639335.1 of bacterium. Classification (GTDB taxonomy): domain Bacteria; phylum Actinomycetota; class Acidimicrobiia; order Spongiisociales; family ZC4RG35; genus JAHEDH01. Next base: position 11,394 of record JAHEIN010000016.1, read on the forward strand.
GCGGAGCGGTGCAGAAAGTGTTCCACGCCAGCGGCATCGTGTTCAAGGGCTCGGGTTTCTACGTGACGGATTCGAGGGGGTCCAGTTCGGTCAAGACGGCATCTGACTCGTCTTCGCCTTCCAGCAAGTCGTCGGAGACCAAATCGAGCTCACCGAAGAGCGACTCGTCCGACTGAGCCCCTTCACGCCGCAGAGCCCGTGCGATAGCTTTCGCAACGTGTTCTGGATGTCACGTCCGCCGTACCTGCGCCGCTTCGCTGCCGTGATGGTCGTGCTCGGTGCGGTGGCGCTCGAGTTCAGACCAACCGCAACCGAGCGACTCCCCCTTGCGGCCGTCGACCTCCCGGCGGGTGCGACCGTGACCGAGGACGATGTGCGCTGGGTCGATGTGTCCGAAAGCATGGGCGAGCCAGTCGACCTTCCCATCGAGCTCACGAGGAAGGTGCCTGCAGGTTCGCCGATCTCGGTGGCCGATGTGGACCCGGCCTCCATCGACGTACCTGCCGACTGGCTGCGAATCGAACTGGAAGTACCCGTGGCGACCCAGAACGGCGCGACCGTCGTTGCGGTGCTGTCTCAGTCCAGATTCGACCGACCGGCGAACGGTGTGGTGACGCAGGCGCCGGCCTCGATCGGTTTCGACGCAGTCACCGCCATGGTCGCCTTCCCGCCGTCCGATGCGGTGGCGGTGGCACACGCTCTCGCCGACGGCTCGGTGACAGTGCTCCTGGGGCGCTGACCTAATCTGACCCCGGTGTTCGATGCAATCGTCTGGGGGCTTGTTCAAGGCTTGACCGAGTTTCTGCCGATCTCCTCCTCCGGCCACCTCGTTCTGGTACCGGCAATGTTGGGCGAAGCCGGCGTCGACATCGGCGAGCCCAGTCTGGCCGTGTCTGCGGTGCTGCACCTGGGAACATTGCTCGCCGTTCTGATCTTCTACCGCTCCGATCTGGCTCGACTCGCCAACGCCCGGCGGGACCCCGACGCACGTCGCACCTTGCGTATCCTCTTCATCGGAACGCTGCCTGCAGTGATCGGCCTGCCATTGCGGTCCGGGCTCGAGTCAATCGAGCAAAACCCTCCACTCGTTGCCGGCGCTCTGCTGGTCACCGGGCTGATCCTCGTCGTTGCCGAGCGATTGCCTCGCAGGATGGCCAAGCTGGAAGGCGCGACACCTGCCGATGCCGTCCTCGTCGGTGTGGCACAGGCGTTCGCACTGATTCCTGGGATCTCACGGTCTGGTGCAACGATCGCGATGGCCACCGCCCGCGGGTTCGACCGGGCCGAAGCTGCGCGATTCAGCTTCCTGCTCGCCGTGCCGACGATCGCCGGCGCCGGCCTACTGTCGCTCCTCGAGCTGGACGGCGGAGACGGTTCGGCTTCGACGATCTTCGTCGGCTTCGCGGTCGCCGCAGTCAGCGGCTACGGAGCGATCGCCGTCCTGCTCCGCCTCATCACCACCCGCGGCTTCCTCCCCTTCGCGTTGTACTGCTTCGTCGTCGGCGCCTTCGCATTGGTCGTTCTCTGAGTCGAGCTCGATGGCTCGCACGCATCGCCGCCGGATGTCCGATTCGGCCTGGCGGCCTCACCGGACGCTGGATGTTCGTATCGGCCTGGCGGCCTCCCGAACGCCTGATGGCCTCTGGCCGCCCCACCCTCGACGTGCAGCACGATTCCGTAGCGAGACCGCCCCTGGCTCCGCGACCACGGTGGCACGCACGAACCTCACGGCGTGCAGAGCACATCCTGCGTCACGACGAGGCCCCCAGGGCCGAGGGAGTGACATCGGGCGCAATGCGAGCGCCAGCGAGCGAGCATCCAGCGGTCGGGCGAAGGCCCGAGGCCGAGTCCGGACACAGAGCGTGAGGCCGGCAGGCCGAACCTCTATTGCGCGTAGTTCGAAGAGGCTCGCATCGTTTCGGCGATGTGGACGTTCACGAGCGCAGGAAGCCCCGATGCCTCGGCGGCCTTCAAGGACGGCATGATCGCCGACGGCTCCTCCACGAGCGACCCGTGCCCGCCGAGCGCCGTCACGACGTCGTGATATGGCCTCCGCCCGAGGTCGGTGGCGACCAGACGATCGGGGAAGAACATGCGGTGAATCGTCTTGATGTTCGACCACACCCCGTCGTTGCCCATGACCCCGATGACCGGGAGGCCGAGCCGCACCATCGTGTCGTACTCCATGCCGTTGAACCCGAATCCACCGTCCCCGAAGACGATGCCGACCCGTTTGGACGGGAACGCCACCTTGGCTGCGATCGCGTAGGGGGCCCCGGTGCCGAGCGAGCCGAACGGACCGGGATCCAACACGTGTCCGGGATGTGAAATCTGGAGCCAGCGAGCCGTCGTGGACACGATGTCACCTCCATCCACGGCAATGATCGAGTCGGGACCGAAGAACTCGGCAACGTCGCGAGCGAAACGATTCGGCATGATCGGCACCTCGTCGGACTCGGCCTCGGCGGCGAGCTCCTCTCGCCTGGCGCGCTCGCGTTCGATGATCGACGCAGCCCATTCACTGCGTCCGGGTCGGTCGAACCGATGGAATGCCTCGGCCAACTGCTCGGTGACCGTGTGGGGATCCGCCACGATCCCCAGATCCACGGGCCGGTTCCAGCCGATTCTCGAAGCGTCGAGGTCCACTTGGATGATGGTGGCCTCGTCGTCGATCTTGCGGCCGTAGCCCGTCCGGAAGTCCCAGTCGACCCCCAACGCCAACACGAGGTCGGCCTCGGCGAAGGCTGCACTCCGGCTGTGATTGCCTGCGAGCTCGTGATCGAACGGCAACGAACCACGAGCCCTGCCATTGGTGTAGGTCGGTGCCCCGAGCGCCTCGGCGACCTCGACCAAACGGTTCGTTCCTCCACCCGAGGAGAAGCCGCCGAAGATCATTGGACGATCGGCCTTGGCCAGCAAGGCGATGATTCGATCGAGTGTCGAAGAATCGACGCCTGAAGAGACGTTTGCCCGCCGGTTGGCAGGGAACTCGACGCCTTCATCGTTGACCATGTCGAAAAGGAGATCCATCGGAACGTCGAGGAACACCGGCCCCCCTCGGCCGGTGTACGCGTGCCGGATTGCGGTGGAGACGGTCTCAGCAAGTCGGTCGGTCTGCCATGCCGTGCCGGACCAGTTGGTGACCGGGGCCAGCAGCGGAGGGTGATCGATCTCCTGGAGCCCACCCATCAACTCCTGTCGCAGCAGGTGTCTGCCACCCAGCAACAACATCGGAGTACCGGAGAAGTGCGCGGTCGCGACCGCCGTGATTGCGTCGGTCACGCCCGGTCCTGCGGTGACGGCGGCGACGCCGAGCTTCCCGGTGAGACGCGAATACGCCTCGGCGGCATGCGCTGCAGCCTGCTCGTGCCGGAAGTCGATGACGCGAATCCCCTCTTGCACACAGCCGTCGAGGATCGGGAGGATGTGACCTCCTGTCAGAGCGAAGAGTGCGTCGACGCCCTCGTTCTTGAGGGCACGGGCGATGATCTGCCCACCGTGGATCTGAGCCATGACTCGACGCTACTCCCTGCGGCGAACGCCTCCAGCGGGATCAGCCGGACAGAGCCCGGTCGAGCGCCACCAGGGTCGCACGTGCCCCCACCAACACTTCGCGCCGGCACTCGGCGTCGAGCGAGTCGATGGCTCCCACGATGGATCGCCACGACTCGGTGTGCCCACCGTGGGCCTCGAAGAACCGGAACGCCGAGGTTTCGCCGGCGAGGGCGTGTCGCACCACTGGCACGATGACGCGAGATCGAAGGTGCTGGCTCTCGATGGCGAATCGGTAGCCCAAGCTCTCGGCGTACGTCAAGTCGGGGGCGTCGGTCCAGCGGGCGGCGGGGGTCTTCCCGAGTTCGGCGAGATCTGCCTCCAGCCATCCCATCTCAGGGGTACTCGCAGCGAGGGCGCGATCGGCTCCCGGCTGAATCGCCGAGACGACGCGGTACCAACGGCGCAACGCCTCCGAGTACAGCTCGACCGTAGCCGTGCCGTGGATGAGTTCCATCGCGAGCGGCGCAGCCTCGACGGCGAGCTGTTCACGCCGTAGCTCGTTGCGAAGGCAGTCCGAGAATTCGAGCGGTACTTGCGTCGCCATGATGGATCCGTGTTCGAGCACCTGTGGCCTCGCTCCCCGTCGTCGAGCCTGCGACTGGTGTATCGGCGCGGCAGCCCGGAATCTTGAATCCGGGCCTTGCGGGCGATCAGCGGATCACGAGGTCAGGGTGGGTGCGAATCCTCGGTTTCCTGGCGACAACCGCCTCTGCGAGCTGCACGAACGCCTTGGCGGCCTCCGACCCAGGTGCGGCAACACTCACGGGCTGTCCGATGTCGGCGCCCTCGCGCATCGCCGGGAGAAGCGGGACCTTCGCCAAGAGGTCGACGCCCAACTCCGATGCCAAGGCCTCACCGCCGCCTGCGCCGAAGATCTCATACCGGGTCCCGTCGTCGCCGGTGAACCACGACATGTTCTCGACGACGCCGATCACCTCCTGATCGACCTCACGAGCCATCAGCGCCGCGCGGCGCGCAACTCTCTGGGCGGTCGGCTGCGGGGTCGATACGACGACCACCTGCGCACGAGGGAGGAACTGTGACAACGAGATCGAGACATCGCCGGTTCCGGGGGGCATGTCGACGAGTATGAAGTCGGGGTCGTCCCAGAACACGTCTTTGAGGAACTGTTCGATTGCCTTGTGGAGCATCGGGCCCCTCCACACGACGGCCTTGTCCTCACCGACGAAGAAGTCCATCGACATGACCTTCACCCCGTGAGCGATCGGTGGAATGATCGACTCGTCGATCACGACCGGTGGATGGTCTGCTCCGAACATCCGCGGTAGCGAGAATCCCCAGATGTCGGCGTCGATCACGCCGACGGTGTAGCCGAGCGAGCGAAGGGCGATCGCGAGGTTCGATGTGACCGAGGACTTCCCGACGCCACCCTTGCCGGAGGAGATCGCCACAGTGCGGGTTCGTGACCCGGTCTCGCCGATTCCGGCGGACGACCGCGAACGCAAGGAGTTCATCATCTCCGACCGCTGGGCATCGGTCATGACGCCGAACTCGACTTCGGCCGACAGCCCGTTGTCTTCGAGGGACGCCGTCAGTCGCCGCTCGAGCTCGTCGGTGACCGGATAATTCGGGACCGGGAGCAGCAGCGTGATCCGATCGGCGGCGAGCCGCCGGCGGTCTACCGATCCGACCATGTGGAGGTCACCGAGCGGCCGATCGAGCAACGGATCGACGACGGTCGAGATGACATCGGTCAGATTCGCCTTGTCGGCCATGTTTCCCCTATGTGCGTGGTGTTTACAAGCAGTCCGAAACTATAGTTTTGGACGTGGCTCAACCTATTTCCGCAGACTCGAAGCACTTGAGCGAGACGATCGGTGACCTCACCTCCGCTCTCGGCGATCCCACCCGGCGCGCCGTCTACATCGCAATCCGCGAATCTCCGAAGCCGATGACGACAGCCGACATCGCTGCGTTGTTCGAGATCCATCCGAACGTTGCGCGTCATCACCTCGACAAGCTCGCCGGTGACGGGTATCTCGACGTTGCGCATCGTCGGCCCAGTGGACGCTCGGGTCCCGGCGCCGGACGACCGGCGAAGTATTACACCGTCTCCGACAAGCAGATCGACGTCCATTTCCCGACCCACCGTCACGACGTGCTCTCCGACATGCTCGTTCGAATCATCGATCGCGTCGCTCCCGAGAACATCCGCGAGATCGCCGAAGAGGTAGGCGCAGAGGTCGGGCGGGAGTTGGCAGAAGAGATCGGGTCGCCGGAGGACTCCGGATATGAGGCAGCGGTTCGTGCCGTCGTGCGTGCCATGACCGGTATCGGTTTCGGCGTGTCCTCAGATGTGGCCGGCCAACGCCTTCTCATGTCGCACTGCCCTTTCGGTGAGACGGCTGCAGCCCATCCCGACGTCGTCTGTTCCCTCGACCGCGGCATGGTGTCGGCGCTCATGGGCTCGCTCGCTCACGCCTGTGAACCAGTCCTCCACCCGGCCGCAGACTCCGCCGAGGATTGCATCACAGAGGTGCCCGTCTCGATCGCAAGGTCCTGAAGCACAGACCATTTCGCCAGCGATCCGACCTGATGGCAGACTTCGGCCGTTGGCGAAGGGGACTCGTTGCATGCTTGAGATCGAGAGCGGAACTGCAAATGCCATCGTGAAGCCGTCGCTGGGTGGCTCACTCCTTTCGTTCACGATCGACGGAATCGATGTCACCCGAAGAGCTCAGAGCACCACCGACCCCCGCGACACATCGTCTTTTCCGATGGTGCCATGGGTCAACAGAATCGATCGCGGGAAGTTCGCTACGTCCGACCAGGTGCATTCCATCCAATCGAACACCGATGAGCCTCATCCACTGCACGGGCACGGCTGGCAGCGAGAGTGGTCGGTCGATGATCACGAGGCCGACCGTGTCACGCTCCGATACGACCATGCGGGAGACTCGTGGCCCTGGCCGTACACGGCCTTCCTGCGCTACCTCCTCGAGCCGGACCGACTCATCGTGGACATGGAGGTCGTCAATCGGTCGGAATCGACCACGATGCCGGCTGCCCTCGGGTTCCACCCCTACTTCGAGCGGCCAGCCAAGATCAGCGCCACGGTCGACGGTCGATGGGAGGTCGATGGCGATCTCATCCCCGCCGTGTGGAGCGAGACCGAGGCGTTCCGTTTGACGGATGTCGAAGGTATCGAGGCCGACAACACCTACACGGGCTGGGACGGGCGGGCGTTCATCGAGACACAGGCGATGCGGGTGGAGTTGGTCGCCGACGTCAAGCGTCTCCATCTCTATGCGCCTCGCTGGGCACACTTCTTCGCACTCGAGCCTGTATCGGCTTCACCCGATGCCGTCAACCATCCTGGCCGCGGTTCGGTGCCACTCGACCCCGGCGAAAGCCTGCACCACTGGATGCGGCTGGTCGTCGTTCAGGGCTAGCCGGAGGGCCGCGCACCGGAGCCGGGATACAATCGGTTTCAACCTGCTTCAGAAAGGCCCCCATGTCATCTGACCCGTTCGGCGCAATCGAAACGCTCTCGACCCCGATGGGGGACCGCAAGATCGCCCACCTCTCCGCGGTCGGAGATGTGAGCAGGCTGCCGTATTCGATTCGTGTCCTTCTCGAAGCCGCACTCCGCAACCTCGACGGAGTCGGAGTCACCGAAAGCGACATCAAGACGATCGCCACCTATCGGTCCGACGACATCGGCAACGCCGAGATCCCGTTCATTCCCGGGCGGGTCGTGCTTCAGGATTTCACCGGGGTACCCGCCGTGGTCGACCTCGCCGCAATGCGGGCAGCCATCGTTCGGATGACAGGAGACCCCGACAGCGCGGAGCGAGTGAATCCCGGTGTCCCGTGCGACCTCGTCGTCGACCACTCGGTCCAGGTCGACGCCTTCAACCGACCTGACGCCCTCGTCATCAACAGTCGCAAAGAATTCGAGCGGAACCAGGAGCGCTACGAGTTCCTCAAATGGGGGCAGTCGGCGTTCGAGAACTTCCGGGTCGTGCCGCCGGCAACCGGCATCGTTCACCAGGTCAATCTCGAGTATCTCGCACGGGTCGTATGGGAGGACGGCGAGTGGATGTATCCCGACTCCCTGGTCGGCACCGACTCGCATACCACGATGATCAACGGCCTCGGCGTCGTCGGATGGGGAGTCGGCGGGATCGAGGCCGAAGCAGCCATGCTCGGTCAACCCATCTCGATGCTGCTGCCCGAAGTGGTCGGCTTCAAACTCACCGGCAAACTGGCCGAGGGCGCAACCGCCACGGACCTGGTGCTGAGAGTGACAGAGATGCTCCGAGAGCACGGCGTGGTCGGCAAATTCGTCGAGTTCCACGGGCCCGGGCTCGCAACCATGCCGCTCGCCAACCGGGCGACCATCGCCAACATGGCACCGGAGTATGGCGCCACGATGGGCTTCTTCCCGGTGGACGACCAAACCCTGAAATACATGCGACTGACCGGTCGACCCGACGAGCTGGTGGATGCCGTCGAGCAGTACTACCGCAGACAGGAACTGTGGCGTGACGATGACGCGCCGATCGAGTACTCGGCGGTGCTCGAGCTCGACATGTCCACAGTCGAACCGGCGCTTGCAGGGCCGAAGCGGCCACAGGATCGCATCGACCTCTCGGCCATGAAGGATCAGTGGCAGCAGGAGCTCTCCAACACCTTCGGCAAGGCGTCTCCCGCCCCGACGGGCACCGTCTCGGAATGGGCCGCCGAGGGCGGCGCAGTCGACGCTGATCAACTGGAGCCGACCGGGCAGGCCTTGGTCGACTACGACGGCCAACAATTCACACTCACCGATGGTGACGTCGTGATCGCCGCCATCACCTCGTGCACCAACACATCGAACCCCGATGTGATGGTCGGCGCCGGCCTCGTCGCTCGCAAGGCGAGAGCGCTGGGCCTCGACCGCAAGCCATGGGTCAAGACTTCACTCGCACCCGGATCGAAGGTCGTGACCGAATACCTGGAGTCTGCAGGGTTGATGGACGACCTCGAGGCCACCGGCTTCTACCTCGTCGGTTACGGGTGCACCACGTGCATCGGGAACTCCGGCCCGCTGCCGACCGAGATCTCCGAAGCGGTCAATGTGCACAGCCTCGTTGCTGCCTCGGTGCTGTCCGGCAACCGCAACTTCGAGGGGCGCATCTCCCCCGACGTCCAGGCCAACTATCTGGCGTCCCCGCCACTGGTCGTCGCCTACGCCCTGGCAGGGACCGTCAACTGGGATCCGATCAACGATCCGATCGGACAGGACTCCAACGGCAACGACGTCTTCCTCGCCGATATCTGGCCGACCCAGGCCGAGATCGACGAGATCGTCGCCTCGAACGTCTCCAAGCAGCAGTTCACCGAGAAGTACGCCGACGTGTTCTCCGGGCAGCAGGAATGGCAGGAGATCGCCACCTCAGGCGGGGCCCTGTACGACTGGCGCGACGAGTCGACCTATGTCCAGGAGCCGCCGTTCTTCCTCGGCCTCACTCCCGAGGCCGAGCCGATCCGGACGATCGACGGCGCCCGGGTGCTGGCCAAGCTCGGCGAATCGGTGACAACCGACCACATCTCACCTGCCGGGTCGATCGCAACAGACTCGCCCGCGGGTGAGTATCTGGTCTCGAAAGGCGTGCAGCCGGCGATGTTCAACTCGTACGGCTCCCGGCGGGGCAACGATCGCGTGATGACCCGGGGCACGTTCGCCAACATCCGTGTCCGCAACCAGCTGGCCCCCGGAACCGAGGGCGGGTACACCACCGACCTGCTCACCGGAGAGGTCACGTCGATCTACGAAGCGGCATTGCACTATCGAGACGAGGGCGTGCCTTTGGTGGTGCTCGCCGGCAACGACTACGGGATGGGCTCATCCCGTGACTGGGCGGCGAAGGGGACCTTCCTGCTCGGCGTGAAGGCCGTCATCGCCTCCAGCTACGAGCGGATCCACCGGTCGAACCTGGTCATGATGGGCGTGCTCCCGCTCCAGTTCCTCGACGGACAGGGTGCGGATTCGTTGGGCCTCACCGGCCGCGAGACCTTCGCCATCGATGTGTCCGACGACCTGGCGCCGAAGGACCGCCTCTCGGTGGTCGCAACGGGCGAGGACGGCTCCACGACCGAATTCGAAGTGATCGCACGGGTCGATACGCCGATCGAGGTCCACTACCTCCGCAACGGCGGAATCCTCCACTACGTCCTCCGCCAGATGGCCCGCTGATCCCGTTCTTGTGACGGAAAGGCATGAAATATCGGTGTTCTCGTCACAAGAAGGGATCCATCCCCAGACCGCGCTTGACCGTCTTCAGGATTTCGAGGCGGTCGGTACGAAGTTGATCGGATGTGAAGCGGAGGACGGTGTAGCCGGCCGCGACCAGGCGGTTCTGGCGAGCGGCATCGTGTGATCGCTGGTCGCGGGTCGAGTGGTAGCTGTGCCCATCCACCTCGACGACCAGCAGGTGAGCCGGCCAAGCGAAGTCGACGCGGGCGATGAACAACGCTTCGGCTTCGATGACGTACTGGGTGAGCGGCTCAGGGATCCCGCCACGGCGTATCAGCTCGAGGAAGTCACGCTCGAGGGGACTATCGGTCCGCGGGGCAATGCTCAGATCCTCCAGTACTTCGGCGAGAACTCCCGCCCCGCGGCGACCTCGGCCGCGGCGACGCTGGTGCACATACGACAACAGGCCGAGATCGGTCTGTTCGCTGCGCAACGCTTCTTCTACGGCGTGACCCACCCGGCGCTTCGAGACAGCTGCGCCCAAGTCGATGAGGGTTCGTTCGACCGTGGTACAGGTCAGGCTTCCGATCGGGATGAGATCTGCCCTTGGGAACACGATCGACGTGTGGATCACCCACGACTCGGGTAGGTCTCGAGCGCGTCGACGGCGCGGCGTGCAGATCTCGACCAATTCCGGAAGTCGGAGCAGACCGTGGAGTCGCGCAGCCGTGCGGTGCGACAGCGCCGAGCCTGGGCCGCAGTAGAGCAGAGCTGCCATCAGGTCAGCCGACCAATTCTGTTGGCTGCCCGCGATTCGATACACGCCTCTGAAGACCCGTTCGAGGTGGCCGGTCGAGAGTCGGTGGGCGATCTTCGCGTCGCTGAGTCCCGTGTCGAGCAGCTGGGCACGACTGATGAGACCGTGTTGACGCGATGCGAAGCTGGCGACGACCTGTTCTGTGGAGCTCATCCGACGAACATGCCGGTTCGAGTCCGGGCGAGCAATCCCCTTGCCATTCTTGTGACGGAAACCGCCGTATTTCAGCGGTTTGCGTCACAAGAACGGGGTCAGTCGCCCCAGTAGCGCTGCTCTCTGAACGGGTCGCCGTACATGTGGTAGCCGTTGCGCTCCCAGAAGCCGGGCTCGTCGTGGTCCTGGAACCGCACGCCGCGAATCCACTTCACCGACTTCCAGAAATAGAGATGCGGGACCACCAGACGGAGGGGCCAACCGTGCTCGATGTCGAGATCCTCGCCGTCGAACCGCCAGGCGAACACGTTCTCGGGTCGCAGGAAGTCCTCCAACGGCAGATTGGCAGTGAAACCCTGTTCCGCCGTCATCATCACGTGTGTGGCCGAGGCCGGGACATCGAGGGTCGAGACGAGGTCCACCACTGCGACGCCTTCCCATTCCGTGTCGAGCTTGGACCACTTCGTCACACAATGGATGTCGTGGGTCAACGTCGTCGAGGTCATGGCGCGGATCTCGTCGAGCCCGAACACCGTGTCAGGACCTTCGAGACCCGAGAACGTCAGGTCGTAGGTCGACTCGTCGACGCTGGGCGTCCGGCCGGCATGCAGGACGGGGAAGCGATCCGTGACGTACTGGCCGGGCGGCACCCGGGACGGGTCGATGCCCTTGGCCTCCAGATCGGCTGCCTTGCGATTGAAGAAGCTCACATCGATCTCCGGGTACGAGCTGGAAGTCGTACCCTATCCGATCATGGATCACACGTTGGCGGAGGCCCCCTCGAGCCCATCTGCTCCCCAACCGCTCCGGCCCGCGCGAGGCCGCTTGACCATCGTGTTCATCGTCACCATCGCCGTCGGACTGGTCCTCGGCAACGCCCTTCGCGCTCCCGACAGCCAGTCCGGCCCCATGGTCGGGCGAGTTGCCCCCGAAGTCGTCGCCGACCTCTTCGATGGCGGCCAATTCCGGCTGTCCGATCACCTCGCGTCCGATGGCCGGCCGCTGGTCCTCAACCTGTGGGCGAGCTGGTGTCTGGAATGTCGGGAGGAGTTCCCGGCTTTCTCCACCTTCAGTCGAGAGCACCCTCAGATCGCCGTCGTCGGCGTGGCTGTGAACGATCAGCGAACCGACGCACTGGCATTCTGGGAGGAGACCGGGTCGGCGTTCGTCGTCGGGTACGACACAACACAGCGCCTCCGTGACGCCTACCCGGGCTTCGGGCTTCCCGTGACCTTCATCATCGACGAGACCGGGACCGTGACCCACCAGCTCGAAGGCGGCGTCACCACCGAGGACCTCGAAGCCCTCTTCGACTGATCAGGCGCCTGCGATCTGGGTCGACAGGAACTCGATGTACTCCATGTTCGGCCCCGCAGTCAGCTCGGCGAACACGATGAGACGCTCCCTGGCCGAGAGCTTCGGGTGGCAGGTGGTGAGAGTGAGCCATGCCCCGGGGCGCGGGTCGGTGACCCACACATCGGTCGGCAACACGATGACCCTCTCCCGAACCGTGTAGACATGCGTCCCAATCGCCGTATGGACTTCGATCTCGTCTCCTGGCTCGAGAAGATCCAGGTCGTAGAAGGGCGCTCCATAGGTGGTCCGGTGCCCCGAGATCACAGCATTGCCAGGCTGGCCGGGAACCGGTGTCCATGGCATGTGACCAGGCCCGTTCCGGAGCGTCGACGGGCTCACCCCCTCGAAGAGAATCGCGTCGAGGCTGATGTCGGGGATCCGCAACTCGGCGATCGGAACCCCTTCTTCGTCGACATCCTCTGGGTGATACGCCACCGGTTCGATCTGATTCGTGGCAACGGTTGTCGATGGAGCATCCTCCACGGCGACCGGGGCGGCGAGTTCCTGCCGGCGGAACTCCAGCTCTTCGACGAGATCCCCTCTCGCCTCGGCCTGCACCGATTGATTGATGAGATCCGTCACGAAGAGCTGGTATCCGACCAAGCCCAGTGTCATGCCCCCAGACCACACCATGGTCCAGGCGACGATCCTCACGATCCGCTTCATGGGGAAAAGGCTACGTGAGCGGGGTTCTTGTGCAAGTGAACCGACCGTCAGGAGTCCGACCACTCCGGCTTGCGCTTCTCGAGGAACGCTCTGACGCCCTCGGCAGCATCATCGGTCGCGGCGATCGCTGTGAGCCCGCCCTGAAGCCGATCCAGCGCAGTATCGACGTCAGCTCTGGCAACCGAGAAGAACGCGTCCCGCCCCAGCCTGACCGCAGCCTGGGACTTCTCGGCGAGTGTCGAGGCAGTCTCCGAGGTCACCCGATCGAGTTCGCTGCGGCCGATCACGCGTGACACGGCTCCGAGCTGGTGAGCCTCGTGGGGGGTGATCAACCGGCCCGTCATCATGAGCTCGAGGGCGGCCTTCTCCGACATGCAACGCGTGAGCGCAGTGGTGATCATCATCGGCCACAGTCCCACGTCGATCTCGGGGACGCCGAGTTTGGCATCGTCGACGCAGATCGTGATGTCGCATGCCACAGCCAACCCGAAGCCCCCGGCGAGAGCATGTCCGTTGACTCGGGCGATCGTCGGCTTCCCGCCGCGCCACATCGCCCTGAAGAGACGAGCAAGCATGCCTCGCCGGTGATGAAGGCCGACCGGATCGTCGACGAAGCCCCCCGAGAGGTCTCCTCCGGCTGAGAAGGCCTTGTCTCCGGCGCCGGTGAACACGATGACTCGGACATCGGGATCAGAGACAGCGCCGTCCATGTGGCGAGCGAGTGCCTCCATGGTGTCGGTGGACATCGGGTTCCGACGCTCCGGGTCGTTGATGGTGAGCGTGGCGATCCCCGACTCGATCTCGTATTCGACCATCGAACTCTCCTCTCGGCTACCCAGCGCCGAACTTGGACTGTAGGGGGCGTGTGATACCGTTGGGCGATGCTGTGGCTGAGCCTCGTGTTGTTCGTTGCTCTGGCCGTGGCGGTTGTTCGCGGGGGACGATTGGGCAACCTCGGGGATATCCGTCTGCGGCTGTGGTTGCTCCTGCCCGTGGCCTTCGCGATGCAGGCGACGACTGCACTCCTGTCCGACCGGGGGTGGACTGCGACGCTTGGATTCTGGCTCATCCTCATCAGCTTCCTGTTCCTTCTGGTAGTCATCGTCTCCAACAAGGACCGAAAGGGCATGTGGCTCGCCGGTCTTGGCGTGGCCATGAACTTCGTCGTCATTGCGCTCAACGGGGGCATGCCAGTGCTGGAGGGCGCCGCCGTGGTCGCTTCCGGCTTCGAGAGTGGTCTCAATGTGATCGGCGACATGAAGCACGTACCGCTCGACGAAGCGACACGGCTGGCCTTCCTCGCCGATGTGATTCCTCTCCGGCTGGCCGGGCAGGGTCAGGTGTTGTCGCTCGGGGACGTGTTCCTGGCAGTGGGGATCGGACGGTTTCTGGAGGCCGAACTGCGCCGTCCTGTTCGCTGGTTCAAGCCAGGCGTGAAGCTCAGCGGGGGATCGGCTACTCGGGTGTGACCGCAACGGGATGATTCAACATCCCTCGCCGCTCCAGCACCTCACGCAGTTCTCGCACCACATCGGGATCGAAGTCGTAGACCGTGCCGCGATGGATTCGCTCGAGCGCTTCGAGCGGTGAGAATCCCATTTCGTAGATCGACTCGTCGTAGGCGCTGCAGACCTTGATGATCCTCGACGCCAACGGGAGGTCGGGGTTCGACACCTCCCCAGGGCTTCGGAACGGCTCGTGCTGGCGCCGGACGATCGTTGCGACTTCGTCGAGGTACTCGGTCTCCCCGACGATCTCTGCACCCCATCCCGCCAAGTCGACATCGGTGAACCCCTGCCGCAAGATGCTCGGCTCGTTGAGTGTGATCCGGCCGATGTCGTGAAGGAACGAGGCGTAGTTGATCCGCTCGTACTCCTTCGGCGAGACTCCGATGCGCTCGGCGACTGCGGTCGCGAGGTCGTTGGTGCGCGCGGCGTGACCGACCGGCGTGTGGCCCCCCGCCTCCGGAATCTGTGCCAAGGCAACGAGTGTCTGCTCGTACGTTCGCTTCGTCTGTGCCAGGCGACGGAATGCCCCTGCCGTGAAGGCATACGGGAGCACGGCAACGGCCAATGCCCAGGCGCCGATGGTTTCGAACGAGAGCCCGAACAGCGCGCCGGTTGCGAGGAGAGAGACGAAGACGGCGGCGTCGGATGCACTCGAGGCCACGCCGTGCCGCGTCCGCCCTCCGAGAAGGCGGCCGGTGAACGTGACATGGAGGAGTACTTCCACAGCGAATGCGCCCAGACCAGCAATCGCAAACAGCACCAATCGGCGCCACTCCGAGCCCAGAAGGAATTCGGTCGTGGAGAGACCTTCATAGGCGAGCAGGTAGGCGACGAAGACGACCAGCCGACGAACGAAACGCTCGACGATCTCTCGGGCGTCATCGCCTCGAATCGCCCGCAGCACAGCCAGTACCGCCAGGCCTCCGAGGACTGCGGCGAGTGCGCTTTCGAGGCCGAAGAACGGGATGGCGCCGATGAGTTTCTCGTCGACGATCTCACGCTCGGCGACGAGAGGCAACGCCGTCACGACGATGTAGGCGGGTGTGAGCCGGTTGCCGCTGGTGGTTGGAACGGTGAAGAGCCCCGTCGTTGCGATTGCCGCAGCTGCGATCAGGATCGACCACGCCAATCCGTTGAGCTGCCCGCCCGTCTCGCCTCGGAACAACCCAAACGCTGCGGTGCCCGAGGCAACCACCAGGACTCCTGTTGCGAGCCAGACCCATCGGGCGGCCCTGAGGTTGCGTCGCTCACGCACGAGCAGCCTCCTCGGGTTCGATCTGGATCTCGGGAGGGCCGTAGGAACGGCCGGTGAGCCGGAGACCCTTCTCGAGCGCTTCGATGACGTCGTTGTCATAGAGAGGGGTCTCGTCCTCACGAAGCGTGGAGAATGCCTTGGGCTGGGAGAAGGCCATGCGATATCCCCTTGTGCTCGTCATGGCATCGAACGCGTCCGCAACCGCCAGCACCTTCTGTTCCAACGTGGGTCGAGTGGTGTGCGAATGGCCGGTCTGGCCGAAGTCCTCGTGCGAGAGCCGGGGATGTGCACCCGAACAGATCTGGACCATGGGCTTGAGGAAATCCACTTCCGACAGCAGGTCGTCGACCTTGTGGCTGGCTCGGCGCAGCGCCCGATACTCGTCGTCGGTGAGCCGTCCCTGCTTCTCCATGATCTCGACCGGAACAGCCAGCTTGCCCATGTCATGGATGATCGCCGCCCATCGCATCCGCTCGAGTTGGGTGCCGGTGAACGCCAGCTGCTCTCCGATCAAGCCGCAGAAATACGCAACCCGCTCCGTATGGCCCCGCGTGTAGAGGTCTCTGGCCTCCAGCGCGAGAATGAAGCCCCTCAGCGTCGACTCGTGTGCTTCTCGCAGCTGTGCGTAGGACGTGAACACGAGGTGCCCCACCACGAACACGATCAACACGAGAGGCACGATGGAGATCCCCGAAACCAGCAGGACGACCCCGAGGAAGCCTCCGAGAAAACCCATCGCCATCTGAGACGTGAACAGCACTCCCATGCCCGACCAAGGGACGAATCCACTGGATCCGTACACGAGCCGTGCGCCGAGCCGGATCGCAAAGAGGTTGACCACCGTGTACACCAGGGCGGCCACCGCAGCAGCGAGCGCGATCTGGCCGATCACATCCCAGGCGAAATCGAACGTGTCTCGCTCCTCGGAGTAGTACCGGGTACGGACGGGCATCAGAGCCTCGAGGACGGCTGCAGCCGCAACGGCACTGAGAACCAGCTGACCGAAGTTGAAAGCGGGAAGAAAGATGTGACGCTCTTTGAGGTCTTCGAGACCGAATGGGCTCGTGGCAGCGACGAGTCCAAGCGCCAGGAGCGACCAGCTGCCCCCGCCGACGAACACCACCCCGGCGGTGATCGCCACCATGGGAGATGCGCTGGCGTACATGCGATCGTTGACCTCGACAGACTGGAACGACAACACGAAATACGCGATCGCAAACAGTGTCCAGTTCCCGATCGGGAAGGTGTCCACGAGGCTCGACCAGGTGCGTGGCGCGTCTCCCTCGACGAGGAACGCGACCGCAAGGGCGAGCAGACCGACGACGAAATAGACGGTCCCGATGAGGATTCGACGTCGTCTATCTCGCATGGCACCCCTGGCTTTGGTGTGAGATTGGGAGATCCCGGCGGAAGGTCATCCGAGCTTGAAGCCGGCCGAACCTGCCACGATCATCGTTGCGAGGCCACCAGCCGCTTGTAGAACTCGTGCGAGTCTGGTCTTCATACGACTACCACCTCTTCTGGGTGTGTTCGCCGTTCGATTTCGAACGACGCCACGATCCGCTCCGCTAGGTGTTTGTCATCACACGATGAATCGGTGACCGACCGCCGGGGTTCCCGTACTCCGACGCTCTCGCGCCGGAATCCTCACATGTCAATGCGAGGCCCCTCACAGGTCCGCCCACCTCCGAACCGGACGATCACCAGCGTGTCCGGTTACCCGCCGGCCTCCCTGTGTCTGAGGCCAACGGGGCCGAATGTAGACCGTCTGGTTGCAGGATTCAACCCCGAAGGCCGAGTTTCCGCTGCTCGATCTTCGCTACCCTCCGCGCGATGGACATCCGTGCATTCGAGGACATCGTCAAGAGCTTGCCTGGAATCGAGACCGTACGCGTGATCACGGACGGTGGCGATCCGAGTGAGGTCCACGTGCTTGCACAACCGGGCAAGCCGGCCAAACAGCTGGTGCGAGACATCCAGTCGGTGGCGCAGGCGCAGTTCCACACTGCCATCGATCGCCGCATCATCTCGGTGGTCCAGATCGAGGGCGCGGACCTGCTGACAGGCAATCGGCCCATCGTCAAGGACGTCTCGGAGTCCGTGAGCGGCTCGCGGATCTCGGTGAGCGTCGAGCTGTCCTGGCACGACGAGAAGATCGTTGGTACGGCGACGGGCCCCGCAGCCCGTAGTACGAAGCTGCGGCTGGTCGCGGAGGCAACGCTGAATGCCCTCGAACAAGCATTGGATGAGGGCGTTGCGTTCGGGGTGAGCGCCGTGGACATAACGAACGTGGGGTCACATCTGGTCGCAATCGCGGTGATCGTCTTCGTGGTCGGTGGCTCCGAACGGGTTCTCACGGGATCAGCGATCGGGGCTGGTGACCCCTCTCAAGCGATGGTTCGCGCAGTGCTCGATGCGCTCAACCGCCATGTTCCGTCGCTTCGGCGCGGGATGTGAGCTGCTACCGGTCGCGATGCTGACGACGGGGCGCGGTCAGGCGCAAGGATTCGGAGGGGCGGTCTCCAGCCCTCATCAACTCACTTCTCTCGCAGCGATGGCGGTCCTCGAGCGAGGAGGGAACGCCGTGGATGCCGCCATCGCGGCCAACGCAGTCCAAGGAGCGGTCGCTCCCGAGACCTGTGGTATCGGCGGCGATCTCTTCGCTCTGGTGTGGGCCGGCGGTGCCTCGGAGCCCACAGCACTCAATGCGTCGGGATGGGCGGGTTCGGGTGTATCGGCGCAATCCCTCCGCGCAACCGGGCTCAGTCAGATCCCGAACGATCATCCGGCGAGTGTGTCCATCCCTGGGGCGGTCGCCGGCTGGCACGCTCTCGCAGAACGCTTCGGGACGATGCCGGTCGGTTCGCTCCTCGACCATGCCGTCAGACATGCCGGCGACGGCTTCGCCGCGTCCGATGAGTTTCGCCGGGCAACGACGGCCCACCGTGACGAGCTCGCCGATTCCGCAGCGGGCCGGGAGCTGCTCGGCACCGGCGACGAGGTGAGTCGAGGCGACCGAGTCCGACGGCCGGCGCTCGCGAAGACGCTCCGACGAGTGGCAGAGCTCGGGTCGGCAGGCTTCTACGAGGGCCCTATCGCAGAGGACATCGCCACTGCAACCGGGAACCTGGTGACCACGGCCGACCTGGCCGCCTATCGGCCGGAGTGGGTGCGGCCTGTCGCCAAGGAAGTCCTCGGTCTGGTCGGCTGGACCATCGGACCCAACAGCCAGGGCTACCTGACGCTCGCCACGTTGCGGCTCTTCGAGTTGGCTGGAGACTCTTTCGACCCCACCGACGCCGAGAGCC
>JAHEIN010000017.1 GCA_024639335.1 bacterium
GACCGGCGTCCCCGAACACCCAGTACACGAGGCCAAGAACGGCCGCTGCTGTGACGATCAGCGAGAAGTTGGTGCCGCGATGGAGTGCTGCTGCGAGATGATCGGCGTCCTTGGCCTTCACGAGGAATGAGCCGATGATGGAGGCGAACATCCCGATTGCGCCCACAGCCAGCGGGAACATGATCGCAGCGATCTGGAGTTCGTCCTGTCCGGCGAAGACGATTGCGGCGAACGCGATCGGAGCAACCAGGGAACCGACGTACGACTCGAACAGGTCGGCCCCCATCCCTGCCACATCGCCGACGTTGTCGCCGACGTTGTCGGCGATCACTGCCGGGTTGCGAGGGTCATCCTCTGGGATGCCCGCCTCGACCTTGCCGACGAGATCGGCACCGACGTCGGCAGCCTTCGTGAAGATGCCTCCGCCGACACGTGCGAACAACGCGATCGACGAACCGCCCAGACCGATGGCGGTCACGACGTCGGCCCACGACTCCAACTCCAGCACGTTGCGGAAGAACAGATATCCGAGCACGACACCGAGCAGACCGAGGCCCGCGACCGTGAATCCCATGACGGCGCCGCCCCGGAAGGCGATCGGCAGCGCAGCCGGGATTCCGCCGAAGCGCGCTGCTTCGGTGGTCCTGGCATTGGCGGCGGTAGCGATACGCATGCCGATGAATCCAGCGAGGGCAGAAAGCCCGGCGCCGAAGATGTAGGCGATCGCACCCCAGGGCCGACCCCAATCGAGGAAGATGAAGATCAACACCGAGAGAGCGGCCACGAAGGCGGCCACCCAGGTGTATTCGCGGCGGAGGAAGGCCATCGCACCCTCTCGGATGGCAGAGGCCAATTCGACCATGCGCTCGTTGCCCTGCGACATCGCCAGCACTGCGCGTGTGTAGTACACGGCGAGTACGAGCGCCGCCACACCGGCCACGAGCGCGACTGACAAAACGGTATTCGTCATCGCTGTGTCTCTCCTCGATGTGGAATTGCGGCCCAGAGTATGACACGGGGGGCGCCCACCTTCCCAAACGGGCTACACGGACGCCGTCATGCGGTCGAGTGCGTGGATGCCGGCGGGTCAATCCTCAGACGGCGACCCGTGATTTCGCAACTGGGCGGCCGCCCACTGTCGCGCAGCGTCTGGGTCGTCGAACATCGCTATCGGGCGCTCCGGCTCCTCTCGCACGAAGAGCTCTGCGAGGAA
Organism: bacterium; assembly: GCA_024639335.1. Lineage (GTDB taxonomy): Bacteria > Actinomycetota > Acidimicrobiia > Spongiisociales > ZC4RG35 > JAHEDH01. The sequence goes on from JAHEIN010000017.1 coordinate 1,214, forward strand.
CTGTGACACTCTCGGGCCTGCGACCAGAGCAGTTGCGACCTCGACGCCCCCTGAGGGACCGGCCGCAAACGCACGGCGGGACGTCCGATCTGCGAATGCCACACCTCGGAGATCGACCACCACGGATACGGGTTTCCCCGCTGCCAGCATCTTCGTGGTTTCGAGCACTCCAGCTGCCGCTGCCTCATCTACGAGCGCGCCTTCATCGAGCGTGTGGACGATCACACCATCTTCGAACAACTGCATCTCACCGATCGGGCTTCTCATTCGCATGAATTCACTGGAACTCAACCTCGGTCCTCCGCCTACGCGGAGTCGAGTATGGCGCAACTGCGGGCGCCTTTGAAGTAGTCAGAAGAGAAAATCACGTCGTGCTCCCGCTCGGCGCCGATGAATGACGGCAACCAATGCGACGAAGGGAACCAGACCGGCACCCAGCAGCCACCAGTTGACACGGGTCCATCCCATGATTCGATCGAGCGACCCGATTTCGATCGACACCGGCTCACCGACGATCGAGGCGAGCGCACCGGCTTCGAGATCCGACAGCTCTCCGGTCGACGGGACACCGAAGACCTGGTCACCCGGGTCACCGCTCGGAGTGATCAGGAGATACCAGAGATCACCGAGCCTCGCCACGGGCGTCTGGGGGCACGCAGAAGCGGACGGAACGACCATCCAGCGCTCGGCGACGACTCCACCCCAAATCCGCCTGGTCGCTCCAACCGATGCACCGAACCCTGTGGTGTTCTCAGCAATCACCTCGTACTCGACCACTCCCATGACATCGGAAGCCGAGGCTCCGGTGATCAGATCCACAGTGGTCGGAGGCGAACACGACTGAGCGAGTGCAACGGATCCGCCGAGTAGGACGAGCCCGGCACCGATGACGGCCGCTTTCGAGAAGACGCGTCCGGGCTTCATCTGGTCTGCCACGGCTCGGCGATCACCGGCGGGCACGGGACCATTCGAGGAAGTCATCGCACTGCATCGTGTTCGCCACGTCGGTCACTGTGGCCCAGCCGCGCTGTGCCTGCCGCACGCCGTATTCCATGCGTACCAGTTCCGAGACATGGTGGGAGTCGGTGGAGATGACGAGACGGACCCCGGCTCGCACCGCCTGACGGATGACGTCGGCATCGGCGTCGAGGCGTTCGAGCGCCCCGTTGACCTCGAGCCCGACATCGGCGATCCGCAACGCCTCGATGACGGAGTCGACGTCGAATTCGATTCCGGGCCGCCGACCGATGTACCGGCCCGACAGGTGACCGATGACATTGACGGTGGGGTCGGAGATCGCCTTGATCAACCGGACCGTCTGCTCCTCGGCGGACAGGTCGAAATGAGAGTGCACCGAGGCCACATTCCACTCGAACTCCCGGCGAAAGCCATCGTCGTAGTCGAGAGATCCATCCGGGCCGATGTTGAGTTCGCAGCCGAAGAGGATCCTGATGTCGGGGTTGTCCTCTTGAATCGCCCGCAGACGGTCCCGATGCTCGATCATCTCCTCTGCCGTCGAGCCGTTGATCGAGAGATCGACGCCGTGGTCGGTGACCGCCACGTATTCGTGACCGAAAGCAACCGCCGCAGCGATCATGTCCTCGGGAGTCGACATCCCGTCACCCGACCGGTCCGTGTGATAGTGCAGATCGCCTCGGACATCGGCGAGCGTCACGAAGTCGGGGATCTCACCGTCAGCAGCCAACTCGATCTCCCCGGTGTTTTCCCGGACGGTTGGTGGCACGTATTGCATGTCCAGCGCCTCGTAGATCTCGGCTTCGGTCTCGCAGGCGATGACCTCTTCGGTGTCGTTGTCGAAGAGGCCGTATTCGTTCAGCAGCCAGCCTCGGTCGATGGCACGCTGACGGAGAGCGATGTTGTGAGCTTTCGAGCCAGTGAAATACATGGTTGCGGCGCCGAACTCCTCGGGAGCGACGACCCGAACATCGACCTGGAGACCCTCTCTCGTCAGAATCGACGTTTTGGTCTCGCCATGTCCGATCACCTCGGCGGAGAGTTGGTGATCTGCGATGAAGTCCATGACCGGCTGTGGCAGCGTGCCGGCCACGGTGATGTCGATGTCCCCGATCGTCTCGGCGTGCCGGCGCAGGCTGCCGCAGTAGGCGACATCGGAAACGCCATCCAGCTCGCTGAGCGCGTCCACCAACCGTTTGGCGATCGGCATTGCGTCCGATATCGGTGTCCTGCGGTCCTTGCCGTGCAATCCGAGTCGCTCGATCGCCTTGGCGATCTTCTCTTCGCTGGTCTTGCCGAGCCCAGGCAGTTCTCGGAGCTTCTCCTCGGCGATGGCAGCTTGGAGTTGATCGAGATTCTCGATCGCCAGCTCCCGTCGCATCAGCTTCAAGGTCTTCGGCCCGATCCCAGGGATCTTCGACAGCTGGACGAAGTCCGGGGGGTATGCCTCGCGAAGCTTCTCGAGCTTGTCGATCGAGCCCGACTCGACGAACTGGAGGATCTTGTCCGCCGTGGACTTGCCGATCCCCTTGAGGGCGATCAGCTCCGACTTCGATAGCTTCGTAACGTCCTTCCCAGAACCCTGAATCCCCGAAATCGCATTCTCATAGGCCCGCACCTTGAAGCTCTGCGGTGACTCTTCCTCCAGCGTCGTGAGCGCGGCGAGCTCTTGAAGGGCAGCGACGACGTCACGCGTGGAGACCATGGCATCCAAGATAGAGGCCCACGACTACGTTGAGACACCTCCGCAGGCCGGCGACCAGGCCCCGCTAGCGCCGCCTCATCGGTAACCTCGTCATCACCGTGACCAATCGTCAGTCGAACAAAGAAGACGAGAAGAAGCCGAGCTGGCGCGTCGAAGGGATGCCCGACAAGCAGAAGGCGTCCGACGACGACCAGCCACCGAAGCTGTTCCCGACACCCCCAGGCGGGAGATGGTTCTGGATTGCCTTGATCGGGCTGTTGATCTTCAACATCACGGTCTCGAACGCGTTCTTCGGACCCGAGGAGCCGACCCGGATCTCTTACACCGTCTTCATCGATCAGGTGGAGGCCGGCAACGTGGAATCGGTCACATCGACCGAACAGACGATCCAGGGCCAGTTCGTCGACCCGCTCGCACCCGAGGATCTCGGGATCGAGACCCCGCCCGATTCGGGACTGCTGGGCCCGACCGAACCGGCCGACACGACCTTCTTCGAGACGGAGCGGCCGTCGTTCGCCGAGGATGACCTCCTGACCAAGCTCATTCAGAACGGCGTGGAAGTCAACGCCGAAGACCCCAACGCACCACCCCCTCTGTGGGTGCAGCTTCTGACCGGATTCGGCCCGACGCTCCTGATCATCTGGATCTTCTTCTATCTGTTCCGCAGGGCGGGCAGCGCCCTTGGCGGATTCGGTGGAGGGCTCGGTCGGAGCAAGGCCAAACGCTACGAGGCCAACGAGCACCGCACGACGTTCGCCGACGTTGCCGGCATCGAGGACGCCGAAGAGGAGCTCGTGGAGATCGTCGACTTCCTCAAGAACCCAAAGCGGTACACCTCGCTCGGCGGCCGGATCCCCAAGGGCGTGCTGCTGTCCGGCCAGCCGGGTACGGGAAAGACGCTGCTCGCTCGAGCCGTCGCCGGTGAGGCCGACGTCCCCTTCTTCTCGATGTCGGCGTCGGAGTTCATCGAGATGGTGGTCGGAGTCGGCGCCAGCCGTGTACGCGACCTGTTCACCCAGGCGAAGGAAGTCGCTCCGGCGATCATCTTCATCGACGAGCTCGACGCCATCGGCCGCGCTCGCGGCGGCGGGATGGCGATGGGCGGCCACGACGAACGCGAACAGACGCTCAATCAGATTCTCACCGAGATGGACGGCTTCACCGGCTCCGAAGGCGTGATCGTGATCGCCGCCACGAACCGCCCCGAGATCCTCGACTCGGCTCTGCTCCGGCCGGGCCGTTTCGACCGCCAGGTCCCGGTCAGCCCACCCGACCAACGCGGCCGGCAGATGATCCTCGAAGTCCACACCCGTGAGGTGCCGCTCGGCGACGACGTCGATCTCGGCGCTATCGCGTCGACGACTCCGGGAATGGTTGGCGCCGATCTCGCCAACCTCGTGAACGAGGCAGCCCTCATGGCTGCCCGCCGAAACCACGAGAAGGTCATGCTCGGCGACTTCACCGACGCGCTCGAGAAGGTGGTGCTCGGGACGGAGCGCCGAATCATGATGAGCGAAGAGGAGAAGGAGCGGACCGCCTACCACGAGTCCGGGCACGCCCTCCTCGGCATGCTCCAGCCCGGAGCGGACCCGGTCCGCAAGATCTCGATCATCCCACGTGGGCGGGCGCTCGGCGTCACGCTCCAGTCGCCGGACGCAGACAAGTACAGCTACGGCGAGGACTACCTGATCGGAAAGATCGTCGGCATGCTCGGAGGCCGGGCCGCCGAAGAGGTGATCTACAAAGCCGTATCGACCGGCGCCGAGAACGACATGGTGCAGGCGACCAACTTGGCGCGAAACATGGTCGGCCGCTGGGGCATGTCGGACAGGATCGGCCCGGTCACCATCTTCGACGATCGCGCCACCGATGCCTTCGGCCGGCCCACCGTGTCCGAGTCGATGATGGAGATGGTCGACTCCGAGATTCGACGGATCATCGACGAGGCATACCAGAAGGCACTCGAACAGCTGCAGGCCAACCGTGACAAGCTCGAAGCCCTCACGCAGGCACTGTTGGCAAAGGAGACGCTCGAAGAGTCGGACGCCTATGAGATCGCAGGCATTCCGCGACCGATCAACCCCAACGATCCCGTGAAGGTGGACGTCATCGAGGACTTCGACGAAGCCCTGGAGCACCACGAGGACAGCCCGGTCGGCTGATGCGACACCTGGGGTTCTCCTGGGCCCCTTGGCGCCAAGAGCGGGGTCGGCCCGGATACGCCCCTGACGCCGTCGACTTCATCCTCGCTCGAATCCCGAACGGACCAGCTGACCGCATCCTCGACATCGGCGCCGGCATGCTGACCAGAGCGCTGGCGTGGCGTATGGCCGCTCTACCTCACCCATCGCACCGACGTGTCGACCCGGCGCCGCCGCTATCGGACCGGTGACGAGCGAGACGCTGGATCGAATACGCTGAGTGAATGGACACACTCCGGCTCTACATCGATGGCGGGTACGTCGATGCAGACTCCGACATCACCTTCCCGACCGTCAATCCGGCAAGCGAGGAGACGATCACAGAGGTCCAGCAGGCGTCGGATGGAGATGTCGATCGGGCAGTGAAGTCGTCCCAAGCAGGTTTCGAAGCGTGGTCGGCGATGACCGGCGCCGAACGGGGCCGGATTCTCAACCGTGCCGCCCACATCCTCCGGGAGCGAAACGATGAACTCGCGCAGCTCGAGGTCCTCGACACCGGCAAGCCGATCGCCGAAGCCATCGAGGTCGACGTCCTGTCGGGTGCCGACTGCATCGAGTACTTCGCAGGCATGGCGGCCACGCTGAGGGGCGATCACTACGACCTGGGAGGCGACTTCGCCTACACCCGCCGCGAACCGCTCGGCGTCACCGGCGGTATCGGAGCCTGGAACTATCCGCTCCAGATCGCCTGTTGGAAATCGGCTCCGGCCCTGGCATGCGGCAATGCCATGGTCTTCAAACCCGCCGAGTTGACCCCTCTGACGGCTGCCCGGCTGGCCGAGGTGTACACCGAGGCCGGCGTGCCGGACGGAGTGTTCAACGTCGTCCAGGGTGATGCGCGAACCGGTCAGGCGATGGTCTCGCACCCAGGTATCGCGAAGATCTCTCTGACGGGTGAGGTGGGAACGGGCAAGAAAGTCATGGCTTCGGCCGCCGCGACGCTCAAACACGTCACGCTGGAGCTGGGCGGCAAGTCACCCCTGATCGTCTTCGACGACGCAGACATCGACAACGCCGTCTCAGCTGCGTTGCTCGCCAACTTCTACACCCAAGGCGAGGTCTGCTCCAACGGAACCCGGGTGTTCGTCCACGAATCGGTTCACGCCGACTTCATCGAGCGACTGGCGAGCCGAGCAAGGAAGATGAGGATCGGTGACCCGCTCGACCCGGCCACGGACGTCGGAGCGCTGATCTCCGAAGAGCACCTCACAAAGGTGCTCGGCTACATCGACATGGCTCGATCCGCCGGAGCTCGCCTCGTGTGTGGTGGCGGTCGCCCGGCCGGCCTCGATCGGGGATGGTTCGTCGAGCCAACCGTATTCGACCAATGCACCGACGACATGCAGTTCGTCACAGAGGAGATCTTCGGCCCCGTGATGGCCGTCTTGACATTCGGTTCGGAGGACGAGGTGATCGCCCGTGCAAACGACACCGTCTACGGGCTCGCTGCCGGGGTGTTCACCAGCGACCTCGCCCGCGGCCACCGAGTGGCTGCCGCCCTCGAGGCCGGCATCGTCTGGATCAACACCTACAACATCACCCCGATCGAGATGCCGTTCGGCGGCTACAAACAGTCGGGTCTCGGCCGGGAGAACTCCCATGCCGCCATCGAGCACTACACGCAGTTGAAGGCGGTCTACGTCGCAACCGGTGACGTGGAAGCGCCGTACTGATCGCTGAGAGAGCTCGCCGGATGGAGATAGCATCCGAGTCGTGGCTGCCAGACCCCATCGATGATGCCGAGCACGTACGACTTCGTGATCGTCGGCGGAGGATCCGCCGGCTCGGCGTTGGCCAATCGGCTCTCGGCCGACCCATCCAATCGGGTCCTCGTGCTGGAGGCCGGCAGGCCCGACTACCGCTGGGACGTGTTCATCCACATGCCTGCCGCCCTGGCATTCCCGATCGGGAGCCGGTTCTACGACTGGAAGTACGAGTCAGAACCCGAGCCACACATGAACGGCAGGCAGATCTATCACGCCCGCGGCAAGGTGCTCGGCGGGTCTTCGTCGATCAATGGGATGATCTTCCAGCGGGGCAACCCTTTGGACTACGAACGCTGGGCGGCGGACCCCGGGATGGACAGCTGGGACTACGCCCACTGTCTCCCTTATTTCAAACGGATGGAGGCATGTCTGGCCGGAGCAGATGAGTTCCGCGGTGGTGATGGACCGTTGAAACTCGAGCGCGGCCCGGCCGATGGTCCGCTGTTCTCGGCCTTTCTCGAGGCGGCCCAGCAGGCGGGACACCCGTTGACCAGCGACGTCAACGGATACCGCCAGGAAGGATTCGCGGCGTTCGATCGAAACGTGCATAGAGGACGTCGGCTGAGCGCAGCGCGCGCCTATCTGCATCCGGCAATGAACCGCCCGAACCTCGAGGTGAAGACGAGGGCGATGGTCAGTCGCATCATCTTCGAGGGCACCCGAGCCACGGGCGCCGAGTACACCGAACGGGGAGGACACCGCCAGGTCGTCCAGGCGGGTGAAGTGATTCTGTGCGGTGGGGCGTTCAACAGTCCCCAACTGCTTCAGCTCTCCGGCGTTGGCAACGCATCGGATCTCGAACCCCTGGGTGTGGAGATGACCCATCACCTCCCGGGGGTCGGGGAGAACATGCAGGACCACCTCGAGGTCTACATCCAGCACAGCGCCACCCAACCGGTGTCGATCCAGCCCTGGATGGCGATGTGGCGCCGACCGCTCGTCGGTCTCATGTGGCTGTTCCGGAAGGGTCCCGGGACGACCAACCACTTCGAGGCGGGCGGCTTCATCCGCAGCAACCCCGACGTGGCCTGGCCGAATCTCATGTTCCACTTCCTCCCCATCGCCATTCGCTACGACGGCACTTCACCGACGGGAGGGCACGGATACCAGGTCCACGTCGGTCCGATGTATTCGAACTCGACGGGATGGTGCAAGATCCGGTCGACCGACCCCCGGGTCAAGCCGGCCATCCAATTCAACTACATGTCGACAGATCAGGATCGACGCGAATGGGTCGAAGCGATCCGCAAGACACGGGAGATCTTCGCCCAGCCGGCGTGGGCCCCGTTCGACGGTGGCGAGATCTCACCCGGTCCCTCGGTCGCAACCGAAGATGAGATCCTCGACTGGGTCCGAAGGGACGCGGAGACGGCGTTGCACCCATCGTGCACGGCCCGCATGGGGACCGATGACAAGTCTGTGATCGATCCGAACTCGATGAAGGTCCACGGGCTCGACGGCATCCGGGTTGTCGATGCCTCCTCGATGCGATACGTCACCAACGGCAACATCTACGCGCCGGTGATGATGCTCGCCGAGAAGGCCGCAGACCTCATCCTCGGCAACACTCCGCTCCCTCCCGAGCACGTCGAGTGGTACCGACACGAAGGCTGACGGCCCTGCGATACTCGGCGTCGTGGACCGACTGCGCCTGACCCTCAACCGACCAGTCACGCAGGCCTGTCGGCGATCGTGAGCGGCCTGCTGGCAGGCATCGTCGAGGCGTGGTCGGGCAATCCCGACCTCGAAGGCGACCTGGTTCACGTCCGATCGAGACCTGCCCGTGGGGCGATCACGGCGCCACTCGACCCACCTCTCCCCCCGTTGCTGGCCGCCCGATATGCCGAGCGCGGTATCGGTGACCTCTTCCGGCACCAATCGCGAGCAATCGACTCGATCCGGGCCGGGCGGAACACCGTCGTGGTTGCCGGGACGGCGAGCGGCAAGACGCTGTGCTACCAGGCGCCGATCATCGAAGCGATCCTCGGCCAGCCGAAGTCGTCAGCGCTGCTCATCTATCCCACCAAGGCACTCGCGCAGGATCAGTTGCGTTCGTTCCGCGACCTCGGCATCCCCGAGGTGAGAGCAGCCACCTACGACGGCGACACCCCGGCAGACGTTCGAAACCGGGTGAGGCGGACCAGCAACGTCGTGCTCACCAACCCGGACATGCTCCACGTGGGAATCCTCCCCTCCCACGAACGTTGGGCAGACTTCATTCACCGCCTGCAGTACGTGGTGGTGGACGAGATGCACACACTGCGCGGGATCTTCGGCACCCACGTCGCCATGATCCTGCGACGCCTTCGCAGGGTCGCCGAGGTGTACGGCGCGAGCCCGACGTTCGTATTCGGCTCGGCCACGATCGGGAACCCCGAAGAACTGGCCTCGGCGCTCTGCGGACTCGACGTGCATGTCATCGATGAAGACAGCTCACCGGTCGGCGAGCAGACGATCGCCCTGTGGAACCCGCCACTCACGGACCTGGACCTGAACCGACGCCGATCCTCACTGGTCGAGTCGACCGACCTGTTCTTGGACCTGGTGCGCCGTGACGTCCACACGATCGCGTTTGCCCGCAGCCGCAAGGCCACCGAGCTGATGTACCGCTGGGCACGCGAACGCCTCCCTACGACAGAGCGGGACCGGGTCTCGCCCTACCGGGGCGGCTATCTGCCCGAGCAGCGCCGCCGCATCGAGGCTCGCCTCTTCAGTGGGCAGCTGGCAGGCATCATCGCCACCAATGCCCTGGAGCTCGGCATCGACGTCGGTGGGCTGGATGCGGCACTGCTCACCTCGTTCCCTGGCACCATCTCCGCCTTCCGTCAGCAGGCCGGACGGGCCGGGCGCGGCCGCGAGGAGTCGCTGGTGGCGCTGGTCGCCGGTGAGGATGCGCTCGATCAGTACTTCATGACCCATCCCGATGAGTTGTTCACCCGTCCCCCCGAGGCGGCGGTGATCAACCCGGGTAACCCGCTGGTCGCCGAGGCCCACGCCGCCTGCGCGGCCAACGAGCGCCCGCTGACCATCGAAGACAGAGAGATCCTCGGGACTGCCATGGAGGAGGCCGCCAACCGCCTGGTTCAAGCCGGGCACCTCAAACTCAAGGAGGGCCGACTGTATTGGGCTCGGCGCGAGCGACCGGCCCCGCAGGTGAACATCCGCACGAGTGGCGGAAGCGCGTACGTCATCGTCGGGCCCGAGGGAGCAATCGGCACGCTCGACGAGGAACGAGCGTTCCGCGACGGACACGAAGGAGCCGTGTATCTGCACGAAGGTGAGACCTTCGTGGTCGACGTGATGGACGCCGAGCGTCGTGAGATCCGGGTCACGCCGAAAATGGTCGACTACTACACCCAGCCGAAGTCCGAGAAGCTCCTCGAGGTCATCGAATCCGAGGCTCGTGATCGAATCGGTCCCATCGGACACCACTACGGCACCGTACGCGTCGAGACCCATGTTGTGGGCTACCAGAAGCGGAAGCTGGGGAGCCGCGAGGTGATGGACACGGTCTACCTCGATCTGCCCCCGACTGTGTTCGAGACGGAGGGCATCTGGTTCACGATCCCTGAGCAGATCCTGATCGACGCCGACATCGATCCCATGACGGCACCGGGGGCGCTGCACGCCGCCGAGCACGCCGGGATCGCAATGATGCCGCTGATGGCGATCTGCGACCGCTGGGACATCGGGGGGTTGTCGACGCCCTGGCATCCGCAGATCGGAGGGGCGACGATCTTCATCTACGAGGCGTATCCCGGCGGCGCCGGCATCTCACCGGTGGCGTTTCGGGCGGGCCGGGACCACCTCGAGGCGACGGTCGAGGCGATCAGATCGTGCCCGTGTCTCGCCGGCTGCCCATCGTGCGTGCAATCACCGAAGTGCGGAAACGGCAACGACCCCCTCGACAAGGCCGCCGCCATCCGCCTGCTCGACACCATCCTCACGTGAACCTCGCGCCGGAATCCGGAATAATCCCGGCGCACAACCCTGGGTTCGCCGCTGACTTCGTAGGATCGCCGAGGATGGAGCTGACGTTCGAACAGGCACGGGTCTTGGGCTCGCTCGTCGAGAAACAGATGACGACCCCCGACTACTACCCGATGACGATCAACGCACTGGTCGCCGCCTGCAACCAGAAGAACAACCGGGAGCCGGTCACCGACTTCGATGCCACCGATGTCGAACGGATCCTGGGAGCATTGAACGACCTCGATCTCACCCGCTTCACCCGCCAGTCTGGGGGGCGCACACTCAAGTACCTCCATCGCGCCCCGGACACGCTCGGCATCGACGACGAGCAGTTGGCAATCCTCACCATCATGATGCTGCGCGGGCCCCAGACGATCTCGGAGCTCAAGAACCGGACCGAGCGGTATGTCGAGTTCGCCTCGCTCAACGCCGTCCAAGAACGTGTCGACGACCTCATGACTCGCGACCTACCGCTCGTCGAACAACTCTCCCGGGCCACGGGCCAACGCGAAGACCGCTACATGACCTTCCTCGTCCCCGACCACCCTGCAGCCGCCTCGACGGAGCCGTCAGTCGTGAGCGCCACTCCGCCATCGGCCGCCACCCCAGGGGCGACCGAGCCCGCCCGAAGCGATCTGGAGTCGCGAGTCACCGACCTGGAACGGACGGTTGCCCACCTCCTCGACGCACTCGGCCTCCAGCCTCCATCCTTCGAGGAGGAGTGAGCAGTGCGACTCCCGACAACCGACAACCGACAACGAGTGCGCCTTCGCTCTGCGAAGGCCCCCGAAACACGCTGTTCACATTTCATTGATTCAAGCGAAACGCTCCGCTGGCACCGTTGCGCGAAGCAAGTGCGGCCATCCCCATGGAGCACATCCCTACGCAACGAGGTGAAACGTGGCTATTCGAGCTGAGTACATCTGGATCGACGGCAGCGAGCCGACCCAGAAGCTCCGTGCCAAGACCAAGGTCATTTTCAACGGTGAAGAGCCCCCCATCTGGGGCTTCGACGGTTCGTCGACCAACCAGGCTCCCGGCAACGCTTCGGACTGCGTCCTGAAGCCGGTCAAGGTCGTTCCCGACCCGATTCGGGGTGGTGACGACATCCTCGTCCTGTGCGAGGTGCTGACAACCGACCTCGAGGCGCACCCGAGCAACGCTCGTGCGGCCTGTGCCGAGGTCGCCGACAAGTACGGCGACAAGTACGAGCCGTGGTTCGGCATCGAGCAGGAGTACACCTTCTTCAAGGAGGGCCGTCCGTTCGGGTTCCCGCAGTTCGGATATCCCGCGCCACAGGGTGGCTACTACTGCGGGATCGGATCCGACGAGATCTTCGGTCGTGAGATCGTCGAGGATCACCTCGACAACTGCATCAAGGCCGGGCTCTCGATCTCGGGCATCAACGCCGAGGTCATGATCGGGCAGTGGGAGTTCCAGATCGGCCCACTCGGACCGATCGACGTGGCTGATGAGGTCTGGCTCGCCCGTTACCTGCTGTATCGCACCGCCGAGACACACGAAGTCGCAGCGACGCTGGACCCCAAGCCGGTCAAGGGCGACTGGAACGGTGCCGGCGCTCACACCAACTTCTCAACCAAGCAGATGCGTGAGAGCTATGACCCGATCATCGCCGGCGCCGAAGCACTCGGGAAGCGGCACGATCTTCACGTCGAGAACTACGGCGCTGACATCGAGCATCGCCTGACCGGTCTTCACGAGACGGCACCGTGGACCCACTACAGCTACGGAGTCTCTGACCGTGGCGCCTCGGTCCGAATCCCCTGGCAAACCGCCAGGGACGGCCATGGCTACCTCGAGGACCGCCGACCGAACGCCAACATGGACCCCTATATCGTCACAAGACTGATCACCGAAACGGTGTGTGGTGACGCCGAGGGCGACCTGTAGGCCGGATCTAGAGACCAGCAGAGAAGGGGCGCCCGAGGGGCGCTCCTTCTCTTTGCGTCAGATGTCGTTCGCCGAGCCGTCACTCACCGACGAGCGGTGCCAGGGTCGCTCCCAGTTCCTCGATGAGATCCGACGGCTCGACCTCGATCTGGATCCCTCGCTGCCCACCGCTGGCAAACACCGTCTGGAAGCTCGTCACGGTGTCGTCGATGAACACCGGCATGAGCTTCTTCTGCCCGAACGGGCTGATACCGCCGGTGACGTACCCCGTCCACCGCTCTGCGTCCGCCGGGTCGGCCATCGATGCTCGCTTCCCGCCGGCGGCCCTGGCCAGTGCTTTCAGAGCGAGCCGGCCCGAGACCGGGATGATCGCCACTGCAGGCTCTCCGTCCACCACGGCGACGAGCGTCTTGAACAGCCGGTCGGGATCGACGCTCAGTTCGGCGGCGACAGCCTCGCCGTAGCTGTCGCCGTCTCCGCCCAGGTGGTAGGTGTGCACCTCGTGGTCGACCTGCTGTCGGCTGAGATATGCCAAAGCCGGCGTGTTTCCCTTCCTGGCCATGGGTCGACTCTAGGTATCCACCGAATACTCGGCCGTTCGCGCAACCCGGATCCGACGATCACCGAACACGGGAAGGCGTATGTCCCGTGTCACGACAACTGTTGCAAAGAAGGACCGGCCCTCGAAACTCGGGCATCTGCAGGTTCCCAGCCGAGCGCCGTTCGCTGCAGCAGCCTCTGATGCGGCAGCATGCGGTTGCCGTCCCTCGACCGCCGCTCCGACCGCCGCAAGCGCGGCGGCGTCGGCGGCAGTCTCGGTCTCGATGCGAATGGACACCGCAGCAAGGACAGAAACCAGCACCAGGGCAGTGGATATGATCAGGCCGAGGACGACGACCCCCAACACCGTGGCACTGCCGCGCTGCCGATGTCGAGCATTCAAGGCTCGACTGCCATCACCGCCCTGACCACGATCGGGACGGTGATGGCTTCGAGCAACGGTGTCCGCAGACGCCGTCGCACCTCGACGGTGACGGTCGCCTGTCGGCCGGAAACCTGAGGTCTCCTGACCGAAACCGTGGCAATCGAGCTCAACGGCTCGCCAAGCGCATTTCGCGTTGCTTCCGCCGCTCGGGCAGGGTCCGCCACGGACGACGCCACCCGGGCGCCCTCCCGGGCGGCGGCGAGCAGCTCGATCCTGGTCAGTGCCAGGCTGACGAGCTCGAAGGACGCCAGCAGAACGAGCAGCACGACCGGAACCACGAACGCGGCCTCCACCGTCATCGAGCCGCTATCTGTCACACTCGGAACTTCTTCGCCGCGCCGACGACCCACCCGATCACGTCGTCGAACAGCCCTCCGAGCAGACTCTTGCCCTGGCCCGATTTCGCCCAAGAGATCAACACCACCGCCACGGCGGTGACCGCCAGCATCACGAGCACGTATTCGATCGTGCCCTGACCCCGCTCGGATCCGGTTTCGGCGGCCGAACGTGCGGCCAACCATGCGTACATATGCGTCATGAGACGCTCCTTTCGTCATTCCCGGCGGCCGGCCGGGACGGGGGGAAGCGTTGGGAGCGGTCAAGGCAGGGCCGTGCCGAGGAGCCCGTCGAGCTGTTCGAGGAGGAACGGCGCAACGACGAGTGAGAGAAAGCCGGGCAGGAGGAGCAGGGTCAACGGGAGGATCAACTTGACGCCGATCGTCCGGGCCTCCTCGACAGCCTGGAACCGCCTGGCGTCGTGAACGGTCGAGATGAAGGCGTCCAGGGCTGGACCGAGCGGTGCACCGGTGACCTGCGCCTTCGCGAGTCGCTCGGCGAGTGAGGCGAGCGGACCGGTGGTCTCCACGAGCGAGCGTGTGAGCCCATCACGCCTGGCTCGGGCGAGGATCTCGTCGACTGCGGCCTGTTCAGGCTCAGGAAGCCGCAAGCGGATGTCTTCGAGCCCACGTCCGAGAGGATGTCCCGAAGCAACCGACAATGCGAGCAGCCTCGCCACGAGCAGCTCATCGATTCGGGCCTTCGTCCTCCGAGGGAGCCTGAGGCGAGGTAGTCGGTGGCTGCCTGTGACCAGCACCGCAAGTCCGAGTGCGATCAATGCCATCGTCGGCTCCCCCGGCCGACCAGGGCAGCGATCCAGCCGACTCCGACAACGACTGCGGCGGTGCCGATGAGGATGATCGTCGCGGTGACAGAACCCGCCGACAGCAAGTCCAGCCATCGGCCGGTGACCATCATGTTGGCCAGCAGTGCGAGCGGGACACCCCCGACGACCACGGCCTGCGCCACTGCTGGGGCAAGCGCAGCGCGTCGCTCCCGTCGAGTGCGTTCGGCCTCGATCAGGTCTGCGGCGAGTCGATCGAACGCCTCCGCAACAGGGCCGCCACCCTCGACCGCCAGTTCCACTGTCGCCTGAACGAGCAGTGCGTCCCTGCCGAATCTCGACTCCAAGTCATCGAGAGGCGCTCGGATCGACCGCCCGCTCTCGGCGATCGAAGCGAGTCGCTCTCCCAACACGCCTGATGCAACCACTGCTCGCAGCGGCTTCCCGGCACGGAGATCGCCGGCAACCGAGACGATGAGTCCAACCGCCGGATCGACCTGCTGGCCACGGGCGGTCCGAAAACTGGTTGAGGCGATGAGGCCGAAGACGACGGTGGCGGCAAATGTCGGACGGTGAATCGCAGCGATCGTCAACGCGACGTCGACCGCTCGGGCTCGCATCCCGATGGCGAGTGCCAGAATCAGGGCGGTCACGTGATCCTGCCGATGTGTGTGATCCGACGTCTGCCGCCGCTACGAGTCATCTGGACTGCGTGTTGGATCGTGTCTCTCACCTGGCGGCGGACGGCGGTCTCGGATACTCGGCGCTCACCCGAGAGCGCGAGCGTCTCGATCCGCCACAGGGCGTGCTCAGGGGAGTTGGCGTGGACGCTGGACATCGATCCGGCGTGACCGGTGTTCATGGCGTTGACGAGATCGAGAGCCTCGTCTCCGCGGACCTCTCCCACCACGAGGCGATCAGGTCTCAATCGGAGGGCGGAGCGGACCAGGTCCGCCAATGTCACTGCACCTGCACTCTCGGCGTTGGCGGGCTGTGCCTCAAGACGCACGACATGGCCCGGCATGGCGAGCTCAGCGGCGTCCTCCACCACCACGATCCGCTCGGATGGATCGATCATCGATCCGACGACGTTGAGCAGGGTCGTCTTGCCGGATCCAGTCGCTCCGGACACGATGAAGTCGGCATGATCGGCAACCATCTCCCGCAGCCGCTCGACCTGCTCAGCGGTTGCGGTTCCCGACCGGACGAGGTCATCGGCGGAGAGAAGCGCAGTGGTGAAGCGTCTGATCGCCACGATCGGTCCATCCGGCGACGCAGGTGGGATGACGGCGTGCAGCCGGGAGCCATCGACGAGTCGAGCATCGACGATGGGCGAGGCGTGGTCGAGGCGGAGGCCCAGAGGTGTGATGATTCGCTCGACGGCGGCCCGAACCGCATCCTCGCTCTGGAAGCGGCATGGAGCCGGAGCGAGCACCCCTCCCCGATCCACCCAGACGTCGTCGGGCCCATTCACGAACACGTCGGTGACTGCTTCGTCCCGCAGAAGGCGCTCCAACGGTCCGAGGCCGATCAAAGCATCCACGACACCCTGGAACTCCTCACGGCCGGCGAGAGGCGCTTCGTGAGCCATGGCGGTCGCCACGACCGACTCCACATTCGTGCTGTCGACGCGAACACCCGACCGCGTGACTGCCTCGGCGACCCGATCGATCACTCCCATCGCATGCTCCAGGCGGCCTCCCAGGCACGAACCCACCGCCACCGGGTCTCAATCGTGCCGGCGAGCATCGAGCGGATCTGATGGCGACGCAGCGGAGGGAGCAGAAGCCGCGTATCGGCCTGCTGGCCGTGGGAAATGGACTGAACGATGTCGGCCCGGCCGGGTACGAAAGGCTTGGGAAGGAGCGGTTCGGCCCCGAGGACGCGGAACGGGTGCGGATCGCCGCCATCGCGCAGCACCACGCGTCCCCACACATCCACCAGACGATCGATCGTGGATGCGGCATCAGTGAACGAGATGCCGCCATTGCCCAGCACCGCCACGCCTGGTCCGATCTCGAGATCTGCGGCTTTGATCCCATCGACGACGAGGTCGGAGAGCGTCCGCCTCGTGTACTTGGGCGACGATCCGTCCAGATCGATCACGAGACAGTGGCCGGCACCTGCTGCCAGCCCCAGCGGGGCGATGTGGTGAAGGATCGGGTCGTTCGACCTGATTGCGAGCACCCGGTGGATGAAGTCTCGTCGAGCCATGTGCGGGAACGTACGAATGCAGCCGAGCGATGTGAAGACCTTGACACGGGCCGCCGATTGCCGTATCGGGCTCGTCGATGTGGCAGCGGCGCAGTCGTATAGTGACCGTGTGAGGGCTGCCGCTTTCTTCGATCTCGACAAGACGATCATCGCCAAGTCGTCGATGCTGTCGTTCGCTCGCCCGCTCTCGAAGGCGGGGTTTCTCAGCCGGACCGCCCTGCTCAAGGCCGGCTTCGCCCAGGTCTACTACCAGATGTTCGGAGCCGATCACGATCAGCTCGAGAAGATCCGTGAAGAGATGTCAGCCTTGACGAAGGGTTGGGACCGCATCGAGATCTCGCGACTCGTGGAAGAGACCGTAGATGAGGTCGTTTCACCTCTGGTCTACGCCGAGGCACTCGCCATCATCGACGAGCACCACCGGGCCGGTCGTGAGGTCATCGTCATCTCATCGAGCCCCGTCGAGGTTGTGGAACCGCTCGGGAAGTATCTCGGAATCGATCGGATGATCGGGACACGCTCTGCCCTCGACGCGGAGGGCAGGTACACCGGTGAACTGGAGTTCTATGCCTATGGGCCGGGGAAGGCCACTGCGATGGAAGAGCTCGCCGCGGCCGAGGGCATCGACCTGTCAGCGAGCTACGCCTATTCGGACTCGCTCACCGACGCTCCGATGTTGCAGATCGTGGGCCACCCCGTGGCAGTGAATCCGGACAAGGAGCTCCGTGAGCTGGCCGAGGACAGCGACTGGCAAATCATGGAGTTCAGGCGGCCGGTGACGATCCGAACCCGACTGGCAACGGTGCCGAAGCCGGTGCCTGTGATCAGTGGGGCTGCAGTGGCGGGCGGCCTGGCAGCCGCAGCGGCGGTCTGGGTGCTCCGCTCCCGCAAGGCATGATTGGGGTCAGCTCAGGTAGGCCAGATGGGTGTCGTCGAACGTCCTGATCGTTCCGCCGCCTGCCAGGACGATTGCTGACGGGCTGACCCATTGCTCGTCGGTCAGAGCCATGACGGACTTCTCGAGGCAGCGGCGGCGAATGATCTCCGGGGGTCGCGGTGAGAACAGTGACGAGCGGTCGATGCCCTCCGCTACGTCCCCGCCTTCGAGCCGCTTGACCGCCTCTGTGGCGGCGACGCTGCGTACCAGGCCGCATTCAGTCCCGAACTCGTCGAGCATCGAATCGATGACTTTGACGGTGGCGGCGTCGGGGAGAGGCTCGTCGATGAACACGACCACATCGGTGCGAGAAAGCGTGGACGCCACCCGGGAGATCAGCGTGGGAGCGTGGACCTGGAGCGATGGGCCGAGATAACGGCCGCCCAGAGCCGAGAGCACCATGACCTTCTCGTCACGACGCGTGAGGTTCAGTTGTTGAGCCGTGTACGGGCGTAGGAGATGGGGGCTGAGCAGTTGGGAGCCTCCGGACGATGTCGTCAACAGGTTACCCCAGGTGCGTGAAGCACCGGGAGTCGCTTCGTGCCGGCGGGTACTAGCGTCCAGCGCATGTCCGGACGCGTCGCAGCGATCATCCTGGCCGGGGGAAGTGGCTCCCGGGTACAGAAGGAGATCAACAAGGTCTATCTGCCGATCTCCAATCGCGAATTGCTCGAGTTCTCGATCGAGACCATGGATCGGTCACCGTTCGTGGAACGCATCGTTCTCGTGGTCAGGGACGAGGACCGGCCCAACGCCGAGCTCTTGATCGCCGAGACGATGCCTTCGAAACTCACGGATGTCGTGATCGGCGGGTCGACCAGACACGAGAGCGAGGAGGCCGGCCTCGAGCAGCTGGCGGAGTCGATCGACGACGGATCCATCGATCTGGTCGCCATCCACGACGGAGCCCGACCGTTCATGACCCTCGATCTGTTGGAGTCGGTGATCACGGCTGCGAGCGACAGCGGCGGTGCAATACCCGGCCTGGAGGTCGAGGAGCCGCTCTTCCGACACCAGGACGGCGAGGTGGTGCTACTCGAGCAGACTGCGCTCCGGCGAGTTCAGACGCCGCAGGCATTCCATGCCAGGCCCCTGCTGAGTGCGTACCGCCAGGCGAGGGAAGCCGGGTTCCAGGGTGTGGACACCGCCGAGACGATCGAGAGGTTCTCTGATCTCTCCATCACCGTGGTGCCGGGAGACCCCCACAACATCAAGGTGACCTTCGTCGAGGACTTCTTCGCCGCTGAGGGGTATGCGCTCCAATGGGAGAAGGGGAGCTGGAAGACCTAGAGGTGCACGCATGTGCATCTCCGATGCACAGACGTGCAATTCGCATTCGATCTCGTCATGCCGGGGTCATACATTGGCGTCATGCCCAGACGAGACCCTGTCAACGATCCGCTGTCGAGCTTGCGGTCGATGTTGGAGATTCGACGATTCGAAGAGGCCGTCGAGGAGCTGTTCTCGCGCGGACTGCTCCACGGCACGATGCACCTGTCGATCGGTCAGGAGGCGGTTGCCGAAGGCGTTTGCGCGACTCTGCAGACCGGAGACTTCATCACGTCGACTCACCGCGGCCATGGGCACACGCTGGCACACGGCGCAGATCCGACGACCATGATGGCCGAGTTGCTCCAGAAGAACACGGGATACTGCCGCGGGCGCGGCGGCTCGATGCACATCGCCGATGTGAAGAACGGCAACCTCGGAGCGAACGGCATCGTGGCCGGCTCCATGACGATCGCCGTCGGCGCCGCACTGAGCCAGCAGATGATCGGGACCGACAAGGTGGTCGTGTGCTTCTTCGGTGACGGGGCGGCGAATGAGGGCGCGTTTCACGAGTCGCTGAACCTGGCCAAGGTCTGGGACCTCCCGGTCGTCTACGTGTGTGAGAACAACCAGTACGGCATGTCGATGTCACAGGACCGGTCGACCGCGGGGGGCTCGGTCGCAGCGCGAGCGGCGGCGTACGGGATGCCCGGTGAAACTGTCGACGGCAACGACGTCGAGGCCGTCTGCCTCGCGTCTCTCGAGGCGGTGGAGCGTGCGAGGTCTGGCGGTGGCCCCACGCTGCTCGAGTGCATCACGTACCGCTACCGGGGCCACTCCAAGTCCGACCGAAACCTCTACCGCACCCAGGAGGAGATCGAGGATTGGCGTGACAACCGTGATCCGATTCAGCGCTTCATCGGCAAGTGCGTCGAGGATGGCAGGCTATCCAACGAACAAGTGACGGCCGCCGAGAGCGCAGCCAGGGAATCCCTCCGACGAGCAGTCTCCGAAGCCTTCGCCGCTCCGGATGCCGACCCTGCCGATCTGGAAGGCGCTGCATATGCCTGAGATGATGCGCTACGCCCAGGCGGTCAACCATGCGCTCCGACTCCTCATGTCCGCCGACGAACGGGTGTTCATGGCCGGAGAGGACATAGGCGTGTACGGAGGAGCGTTCGGCGTCACCGACGGCCTGCTCGATACGTTCGGAGAGAGACGCGTCCGCGACACTCCGATCTCCGAAGAGGTCATCGCCGGCCTCGCGGTCGGAGCGGCCATCACTGGGATGCGCCCAATCGTCGAGATGCAGTTCGCTGACTTCGTCGTCAACGCCATGGACCCAATCGTCAATCAGGCGGCGAAACTCCACTTCATGTACGGGGGGAATGTCGAAGTGCCGATGGTCATCCGGCTCCCCGGAGGCGGCGGCACGGGCGCCGCCGCCCAACACAGCCAGAGCCTCGAGGCCTGGTTCGCCCACGTCCCCGGGCTCAAAGTGGTGGCTCCCGCCACCGCTCAGGACGCCCACGATCTCCTGATTGCGTCGGTGGCAGACCCGAACCCGGTCATGGTGTTCGAACACAAGCTCCTCTACAAGGAGGAAGGACCAGTCGAGGTCCGCCACACCACCGAACCGGTGGTCCAGCTCGGGGAGGCGATCGTCCGACGGTCCGGCGATGACCTCACCATCGTCGCCTACTCGATCATGACGGTGCGCGCCCTCGAAGCCGCCGAGCGCCTCGAAGACTCGGGCATCTCGGCGGAGGTCGTCGACCTCCGGAGCCTGCGACCACTCGACATCGAAACGGTGCGCGCCTCGGTCAGACGGACCGGCCGCCTGTTGGTCACCCACGAGGCACCGGCCGCCGTCGGCGTGGGAGCGGAGGTCGTGGCAGGGGTGGTCGAAAGCGATGCGCTCGACCATCTGCTCGCCCCGGTCAGCCGGGTGTGCGGGCTGCCGATCCCCATGCCCTATGCCAAGGCGCTCGAAACCGCAACGATCCCCCAGGTCGACGACGTCGAACGGGCTGCGAAGGAGCTGATGAACGCATGAGCGCCAGGGAGGTGAGGCTGCCGGCGCTCTCGGCCACGATGGAGTCGGCCACGCTCCTCCAGTGGACGGTGCAGCCCGGCGACACCGTATCCGAAGGCCAGCCGATCGCAGAGGTCTCGACCGACAAGGTCGACATGGATCTGGAGGCACCCTTCGCCGGGACCGTCGTCGAGCTCAGCGTCGAACCCGGATCGGAAGTCCCGCTGGGTGGTCTGCTCGCAACGATCGAGACCGACGCAGAGGATCTCCTCGGTGGTCTCGATCTCGGCGGCGGATCTGCTGAGAGCGCATCGGAACCCGAACCGGAGAAGGTGGAGACGACCGCATCCAACGATGCTCCACCGGCCGCTGCGCCGGGAGCCATCGTGCCGGCGAGCCCGCCGGCACGGAAGATGGCCCGTCAACACGGCATCGACCTGTCTCAGATCGAACCCACCGGTCGCCGAGGGCAGATCACACCGTCCGATGTCGCCAAGGCGATCGACCGGCCGGATGGAGATTCGTCACCGAAACCGGCTCCCCGGGCCGTCGAGCCAAAGCCACCCGCGGCACCGTCGGCACTCGCACGATCCGCCGCCGCGCCCGCCCGACCCGTCGACGACGCCCGCCGTCTCGCGATCAAACGCGCGACCGTGGAAGCGATGAACCGATCAGCCGGCGTCCCGCAGTTCACCCTCTATCGCACCGTCGATCTCGAGCCCGCCGCCGGCCGACGAGCCGGAGCGAGTTGGACCACCGTGCTGGTTCGAGCGCTCGCCGTCGCCACCCGCGAGCATCCAGAGCTGAACGCCTCCTGGGATGCCGATGCGGGAGTGGTCGTCGGAAACGACAGCGTGAAGGTGGGCCTGGCGGTGGATCGTCCGGGGGTGGGACTGGTCGTGTCGTCGATCTCCGACCCGGACCTCCTCGACGCCGACGACGCAGATGCTGCGATCCGTGCGCTGATAGACCGGACGCGTACAGGCAAGCTGCGCCCCGAGGACATGGGCGCCGGATCCGTCACCCTCTCCAACCTCGGCGGGCTGGGTATCGATCGGTTCGAAGC
Organism: bacterium; assembly: GCA_024639335.1. GTDB lineage: Bacteria > Actinomycetota > Acidimicrobiia > Spongiisociales > ZC4RG35 > JAHEDH01. Next base: position 23,370 of record JAHEIN010000017.1, read on the forward strand.
GCTGCTGTTCCCGCCGCAGGCGATCATCATGTCGGTCGGGACCATCCGGCACCGACCGGTCGCCAAGGCCGACGGATCGCTGCGGGCGACGCTCACCGCCGAAGTGGGCTTGACCATCGATCACCGGGTCGCCGACGGAGCCGATGGCGCCCGCTTCCTCCAGTCGTTCGTCGAGGCGTTCAGCTGACCTGAGCGCGACGCGCTCGGTGAAAGCGCAGGCGGTGTCGGAGGGTCACCGCGAAGCAGCTGTCCATTTGGTGGCGCTCCGTCGGGCCAACGCGTGTCCGGTCTTGAGCGGTCGGACGCCGGTGAGGTCCGATCCGGTGAGATGCGCCCCGCTCAGATCGGCCATCGTGAATTCGGCTTCCGCAGATCGGCCTCGATCAGCGACGCCCCGATCAGCTTCGCCTCCCCGAAGTCTCCGTTCGCCCCCAGGATCCGGTCGAGCCTCGACCCCGACAGGTCCGCACCCAGCACGCGTACATGGCGCCTTGCCTTCCGCACCGAGTCTCGAAAGCCGCTCGGCCTGGACGCTCCATGGCTGCTGGTCCCGGCTCAGGTCGGCGGTGCGTAGATCGAGGTCGCCGAGACTCATGATGAACGGGTCGCCGTCACGAAGGTCCATGCCTACGAGACTCTCGCCGGAGCGAACTCGTCTCACGAACGTATCCAGATCGAGCGTCATCAGCTCTACCTACCGAAGAAGCGGGGATCAGCGTGTCGAGAGCAGTTCGCGCACTTCGGCGGGGCCGTCGAGATCGAGCGCCCGCATCGCAAGATCACGCACCGCTGAACGCGAGATCGCCCGGATCGCCTGTTTCACGAGCGGGATCGAGGGCGCGCTCATCGACAGCTCGTCGACGCCCAACCCGACCAGGATCGGCGCGGCCACCGGGTCCCCGGCCAGCTCACCACACACGCCGACCCACTTGCCGGCGACGTGTGCAGGCTCGACCACGGCGCGAATGAGACGAAGCACGGCGGGATGGAGCGCATCGGCCATGTGCGCCACCGCCGGGTTGGTACGGTCGACCGCCAGGGTGTACTGGGTGAGATCGTTCGTGCCGATCGAGAAGAAGTCGACGTGATCCACGAGCACATCGGCCATCACGGCCGCCGAAGGAACTTCGATCATGACGCCGATCTCGATGTCGGTGGCTCGTGGCGTCCACTCCGAGTCGAGTTCCGCCGTGAGTTCGTCCACCCGTGCTCGGGCTCTGCGCACCTCGTCGACCGAACCCACCATCGGGAACATGATCTGGACGGCCCGTCCGGCGCCTGCGCGGAGGATCGCCCGGACCTGGTCGCGGAACAACGAGTCCTCGGCAAACGTCAAGCGGATCCCGCGCTTACCGAGGAAGGGGTTGAGCTCCTCCTCGAGATCGATCGAAGGAAGGTGCTTGTCGCCCCCGACGTCGAGCGTTCGGACGACCACCGGTTGGTTCGGGAAGTGGGAGAAGATCTCGGCGTACTCAGCCATCTGCTCGAGCTCGTCGGGCAAGGCCGGCTGGTCGAGGAACAAGAACTCGGTGCGCAACAGGCCAACACCTTCGGCGCCGAACTCGACGGCTCGACGGGCGTCGGCCGCGGTACCGATGTTGGCGACCACTTCAACACCGTGCCCGTCCAGGGTGACCGCGGGCTCGGCGGCAGAGGCGAGCGCTTCGTCGGCGATCGCTTTGGCATTCTCGCCGCGGAGGATGGCCTCGGCGATCTGATCCTCGTTCGGATCCGGGATCACTGACCCTGCAGCACCATCGACGATGACGGTCGTTCCCTCTTCGAATCCGAGGTCGCCGATTCCAACGACCGCCGGAACACCCATTGCACGCGCCAAGATCGCCGTGTGCGACGTGGCGCTTCCGACGGCGGTCACGAATGCCAGCACCATCCCGTCGGGGATCGTTGCGGTGTCCGAAGGCGTGAGGTCGTCGGCGGCGATCACCACAGGTGTCGAGAGCGTTCCCAGGTCGGATCCGCCCACGCCGGCGAGCGTCCGGATGAGCTGGCCTCCGATGTCCCGGATGTCGACCGCACGCTGGGAGAAGTAGTCGTCACCGATGTCTTCGAACTCCGAGGCGAGCGCCTCGGAACCTTCGAACACGGCCGACTCGGCCGTCCTCCCCTGCTCGATCAGTGACCGGATCGGATCGCTGAACGAGGGATCGGCGAGGAACAGCTTGTGAACACCGAAGATCTCAGCCGCGTCATCGCCTGCTCTGGTGCGGGTCGACTCCTCCAGCTCGGTCAACCGGGTGTCGACCGCTACGACGGCGTCATCCAGACGTCGGAGCTCTTCGGCAGCATCCAGATTCGAGCGCTCCTCGTACAGGGTGTCACCGATCACATGGATGTGGAGTGGCCCGACGGCGACCCCGGCGCTGGCCGGGACTCCCGTGATCATTCGCCGAAATTGGATTCGATCAGACCGACCAGGGCATCCATCGCCTCGCGCTCGTCGGATCCATCAGTGACGATCTTGACGTCGTGGCCCTGCGCAACTGCGGCCTTGAACACCGAGACGACGCTTTTGGCGTTCATCGAATCACTGCCCCTGGTGACGTTCTCGATGGTGATGGCTGACTCGAATTCGGCAGCCTTCTTGACGAAGGTCGCCGCAGGGCGGGCGTGGAGCCCGACCTCGTGGGTGATGGTGATGGTGTGGTCGATCATGGACCTCTCCTGGTTTGCATGCGGGCGGCGTGCTCTGCGACCTCGATCCACTCGATGGCCTGGGTCACGGTCGGAGCGAGCACCATCCAAGAGCCGTCGGCCTGGTGGACGATTCGCCCCGGACCGATCTCGGATGTGATGTCGGGGATGTGCGATGCCAACGACGGTGACGGATCGAGCGACTCCTCGAGCGCAGACAGCGCAGGAGGCCAGCACAGGATCGCTGCTTCGTCGTGCCGGAGTGCCCTGACCACGGCATCACCCCGGCTGATATGGACGGATTCCAGCATGCGGTTGTCGAGGCTCGCAAGGTCGGCTCCCGGTGCGGTACGGGTGGCACTGGTGTCGTTCCGTCGCACCGCGATGGCGCCGACCGTACGGGGAGCCAGGCCGCCTTCGACCAGCCTCCTGCCGGCTTCCGCCACCTCGGCGACGAGTTCACGAGCCGAAGGAGCGGCGTAGAGGTACTCGTCACGGACCTTGCTGGCCCGGCGCGGCTGCATCTGTAGTGCGCGATCAACCGATCCCTTCATCCATCTGCTGACGATGCCGTCGGACGGGGTCATCCCAGGTCGCGATCCTGGAGACGTCTCAGTTGGCGGATGATCGACTCGTCATCCAGTTCGACGTCGGCGTAGGTGAGTGTCTGGCCCATCTCGACGTCCTTGGTGACCACGCCTCCAGGGGCGAGGCCGAGCGGAAGGTGTTCGGCATCCCGGGCATCAGCTGCGCTCTCGATCATCCCGTAGACGGTGAAGCCGCCGAGTGCGTCGATTGTCTCTCCCGCCTTGAGGTCACGTTTGGCCACGGCGACCGTCTCGGCGGTCGGCGGACGGTCGGTTGCCACGGTGGTCTCGCCCTTGAGCACGGCCCGCGCAATGGAGATCGGGGTCTCGAGCGATGTGAGGTGATAAGGGCGGTACAGGGCCCAGTACGGGCCATCGCCCATCGAGAGATATCTGAGGTCCTTCGCCAGCTTGGGATGGTCGGTGGTGAAGACGACGAACACCCCAGGAGCGATCCCGCGTCCGTACTCCACGACGCCGGTGGACTCGAGGATCCCGCCGTCTGTCTTGGGGCGGTAGACGTCGGCGATCGTCTTCGGCGTGACCTCGGGGCCGTGCATGCCGGGAACATCGGGAACGAAACCGATTGCGTTGGCGAGTGAGGTCATCTCCACCATCGTCTTGGTACCGTCGACGAAGGAAGCCAGCATCTTGGGGTTCATGTCTTCAGCGGCCGCTCGATCGGCAACCGTGTCGGGGTTCCCACTCCGATCGAGCGGGTTGTTCTTGCCCTTGCCGGCACAGACCACCTCGAAGCCGAGACTGGTGGCGAAGTCGTACAGCTCCATGGTCGTGCCGGGCTCGTCGCCGGCGGTGAGCGTGTACACCACGCCGGCGGCGTTCGCCATTCGTCGGAGGAGATACCCGATAGTGGCGTCGGTCTCGACGTTCATCTGCAGCACATGCCGGCGGGCGAGGATCGCCTCGTACGCGACGTGAGCGCCCACTTCCGGGATCCCGGTCGCTTCCACCGTGATGTCGACGGCTTCGGCCCAGGTGACGGCGGGGTTGGTCGAGGCCACCCTGCGGCCCGCATCCAGCGCCGACAGAGCGGTGTCGGGATCGTCGGTCTCCACGATGTCTCCAGTAGCGACACCGCCGCCCTCGAGCACCTCGCGGGCGCGTCCTGGCCGGATGTCGGCAACGGCGGTAGCGCGCATGCCGTACATCTGCTCCATCTGGGCAACGAGACCTTCGCCCATCTGTCCGGCTCCGACGAGGCCGACCCCGATGGACCGTCCCTCGGCCTCGAGCTTCTTCAATTCAGGCAGCAGCATGTCTTACCCCTTGATCCGGATGAGCGTCCCCGGCTCGATGCCGGGCGCTGTGCCCCCGGTCACGCTGACTTCGCCTGGGAGTTCGGTCTCGGTGAGTCCATTGAACTTCACGACCAGGTGCCCGAGGTTGCGGAGGTTGTCGTTGGCGACGTCGCCGACACCGGTCACGGTGAACTCGACGCCGCCGATCTCGAGGATGTCGCCTGAGACGACGTCGTCATCGTTTGGCGTGTGCTCGTGCAGGATGGCGAAATCGTGCAACTCCTCGGGGGCATCGGTTCCGAAGAACACGAGGATGCCCTCAGCGGCGAACTCGACCGCCATCGACCCGACCGATGTCACCGTTGTCTCGTACTTGACGGTCATGGCAACGTGGTTGGAGGGCCCTTGTCGGGCCCTCCAACGATTGTCATTCGTCCACCACGGTGATGTCGTTGACCCCGACGCCCGAGACGAAGTTCTCTTCATTGATGAACCGCATCAATGGGCCTGCCGGACTCGCTCCGTGGATGTCCACCGTTGGGACGCCCTTCATCGGGTAGACCCCGATCCGAGCGGTTCCACCGCAGTCGATGACCGCGACGGCGATCTCGTGGAAGTCCGCCTTCGACTTGAAGCCGTCGAAAGCCTTTCCACCGGTGAGATCGGCGATCCGCTGTGCGACCGGATGGATGCCACCGCCGGTGACCGAGTAGACGAGGTCTTTGCCAGCCTCAGGCTTGACGTCGAGGCCATTGCCCCAGCCCCTCGCACCGGGGCTGATGTGTACCTTGCGATACGTGCCCGGGTCTGGCGCTTCCACCGGCGCGGCCGCTTCGACGGCCTCGGTTGCCTCTTCGGCAACTTCGGACGCTGCCTCCTGAACGGCCTCGGAGGCGGATTCGGCTGCGTCTTCTACCTTCTCCGCTGCCTCCTTGGCTGCATCGCCACCATTCTTCTTGAATCGATCGAACAGCGCCATCGCCGCCCTCACCTACCTTTCGGTCTAGCTGTACAGCCCGAAGCTGAACAACCATCCGATCACAACGGCCAACGGACCGGTGATCATCCGGCTGAACAGCACGGCGGGCACCCCGACCTCTACGGTCTCGGGCTCTGCATCGCCCAGCGCCAAGCCTACGGGGATGAAGTCGCAACCCACCTGGGGGTTGATCGCCCAGAGCGCCGGCAAGGCCAGCGCCGGATCGAGGTCGCCGGCTCCGATCTCCGTACCGAGCAACACGCCGATGATCTGTGCGATCACGGCACCTGGCCCGAGCAGCGGAGAGAGCACCGGCAGGCCGATGATCACTGCGAGGAGCAGCAGACCGGGCAGGCTCGACGCCAGCCCCGAGAGCCCATCCGCCAGCGCCTCGCCGACACCGGTCTCGAGAATGAGCCCGATGACGAAGGCGATGAAGGCGATGAATGGCAGGACGTTCTTGATGACCATGTCGATGGCATCACGACCTGCTTGATAAAGGACACCGACGACGTTGCCGACGGCTTTTCCGAGTCGAGTGATGAATGCGTTCATACGTCCTCCCTCAGGCCGCTGCCGGCGCGTTCTCGTGCTGGGTCGCCCACAGCCTTCTGGTGAACCATTCGGTGACGAGTCCGCGGATGTAGATCACGATGAAACCAGTGATCAGGTACCGCACGGCGAGATCCGATTCGTTCAGGCCCAGCTCGGTGATACCCGCCAGGATGCCGCCCCAGACGAAGAACTCGCCCGGGTTGACGTGCGGGAAGATCCCCAGCGGCGGGTGCACAAAGGACACCGCAGAGTCGTAGAACCCCGGCTTGTAGATCTCCGGGAGGAACGATCCGTTGGTGTAGGCCATCGGGTTCGTCAGTACGAACACCGAAATGACCGGCCACACCAGATAGCGGATCGGGGTGTAGGCGAATCCCTCACGACCTGCCCACTCACCGAACTTGTTGACCCGCTCGGGTCCGATCAGCGCGATCAGCGCATTGACTGCCGTCAACAGCACGATCAGCAGGGGAACGATCCCCACCACCAATCCGTTGAAGGTCTCAGCACCTCGCTGGAACCAACTGATGAACTCTGTGGCCGCATCGGCCAATACATCGAACATGTCTCTCCTGTCGTAGACAACACTTCCATCGCCCCCTCAGCGACGGTCCCTCCCCCAGATGAGGCTCAGGTCATCCCACCTCCTCCGAGTCGCGCTCCATGGCAGCCGCCCGGACCGGGTCGACCTTCTTCCGGAGGAACCCTGCGGCGTGATCGATCGCCGCCCAGGTCTTGCTCGGAATCCCTGCTGACGGGTGGCCCCGGCCGA
>JAHEIN010000119.1 GCA_024639335.1 bacterium
GGTCGGAGCCCGTCGATCGCCCCGGAGGCGCTCAACTGCGATGCGCCGAACACCGGAAACATGGAGATCCTCCACATGTTCGGAACCGACGCCCAGAAGGAACAGTGGTTGCATCCGCTGCTGGAGGGTGAGATCCGCTCCTGCTTCTCGATGACTGAGCCCGACGTGGCATCGTCCGATGCCCGAAACATCAGGACCAGGATCGAGACAGACGGCGACGAGTATGTGATCAGTGGCCGCAAGTGGTTCTCGTCGGGAGGAGCCTCGGATCGCTGCAAGGTGTCGATCGTGATGGGCATCACAGACCCCGAAGCCGACCCTTACCACCAGCAATCGATGGTGATCGTCCCGATGGACGCACCGGGAGTCACCGTGGAGCGTGAACCGCTCGTCTTCGGATATCAGGACCGTGGCGGGCACCCGCAGATCCACTTCGACGGCGTGCGGGTGCCACGTTCGAGTCTGCTCGGAGAGCAGGGTGGCGGCTTTGCCATTGCCCAGGCGCGGCTCGGTCCAGGTCGGATCCACCATTGCATGCGTGCGATCGGAGCCGCCGAGCGTTGCTTCGATCTGATGGTCCAACGAGCCAAGGCACGGGTGGCTTTCGGCACACCACTGTCGGATCAGGGGGTGGTCAGGGACTGGATCGCCGAGTCTCGGATGAAGATCGAACAGGCACGCCTGTTGGTGTTGAAGACAGCCTGGATGATCGACAACGTCGGCGCCAAGAGAGCGCGGGTGGAGATCGCCGCCATCAAGGTCGTCGCCCCGGCTGTACTCACGTACGTCGCCGACCGGGCGATCCAGGTGTTCGGCGCTGCTGGGTTCACACCCGACTTCCCGATTGCCGAGTTCTACTCGATGGGTCGGTGGCTCCAGATGGCCGACGGTCCCGACGAGGTCCACAAGCGATCGGTCGCCAGGGCCGAGATCGGCCGCTACGAGCCCGGCCAGGTCCCCGAGCCGTACGACTTCGGAGACTGAGCCGCGGGTTGCGCGTTCGCCGGGGGTGAATCGTGTTATTGGGACTGCGGCCGCGCCTCCAGAACGGGGCGTGCGGAGTGCTGCGTGCGGCGGGCGGCGGGCGGCGTGCTCCGGTAATCTTGTAATCAAGGGAACGAAATGGCTTTACCGGGCGTTTAACCAGTGACACGAACATTGGGGGCCAGATGTCCACTCCTGAATACTTCTTCGACACCGATCTCGCCGTTCACTCCTGGCGGGAGGCGGCGGCGTGCAACAACCGCAGCGATGTGAGTTTTTTCCCGATGCCGGACGATCTCATGGCGATCAATGAGGCCAAGGCCCTGTGCTCGACCTGTCCGGTCGCAGCCGAGTGCCTCGATTTCGCATTGGAGACCAATCAACCCGATGGGATCTGGGGCGGGATGACCTCCAAGGAACGGGCTCGGGTCCGACGGAAGTGGCTCGAGGAGATGCGTCGGGCCTCCTGAGGAATCGCTACGCGTTGCGGTTTGTTGGCCTCGAGCGTCACTGCTCTCGGTGTTCCTGCCCGATGTGGACCAGGGCGTCACCCTGTGATACGAGCGGATTCTGGGTCATGCCGATCACATGACCGTCCATCGGAGCGTTGATCCTCGTGGGTCTGTGACCGAACGCATCGGATATCCGCCCGAGGTCTGCTCCCTTTTCGACCTTGTCCCCCGGACCAATCTGCAGGGTTGCGATGCCCGATCGTCGGGCACGGACCCACCGCGAGGTCGCGAGTCTGATGGGCTTCCTGCGGATTCGCGGGAGCTCCCACGACCCCATGTCCATGGCCTGCAGCACCCGGAGTACCCCCTCTACTCCGTATTGAACGGCGTCGGCATCGAAGCGGTGGATCTGGCCGGCCTCATAGAGCAGCACCGGCACGTCGCGTTTCGTGGCGGCCATGCGGAGAGAGCCGTCGCGCAGTCGGGCATCCATGATGTAGGGGGCACCGAACGCATTGCTCAGTCGGAGCGTTTCGGGGTCGTCGAGGTCACCCCGGATCTGGGGGATGTTGACGCGATGTCCTGCCGCAGTGTGCAGGTCGATACCTAGGTCCGACTGTCCGACCACCTCGGTCATGAACATCTTGGCAAGGCGCGAGGCGAGCGAACCGCGTGCCGAGCCCGGAAAGAAGCGGTTGAGGTCTCTTCCGTCCGGCAGCTCGCGGGACTGTTCGATGAATCCGAACACGTTGACCACCGGCGTGGCGATGATCGCCCCTCGGAGCGTCCGCACATCGACGAGCGGCAACACCTGGCGGATGATCTCGACTCCGTTGATCTCGTCGCCATGGATTGCACCTGACAGCCAAACCGTCGGGCCGGGCCGTCGCCCGTTCAGCACTGCAACGGGCATCGAGAGCGGCGACCCCGTGGTGAGGCGGGCTACCGGGATATCGAATCGTTTGCGTCTCCCCGCCACGACCCTCACGTCGCCGATGGCGATCGCTCTGTTCTTGGGATCTGTCACGACTTGCCTTTCGATGCGCTGCGGCGTTCGACTCGGGACTCGATGTGCTCGATGATGGTTCTCGCCACGTCCATCTGGCTGGACTTCTCGATACCCTCGAGACCTGGCGAGGAATTGACCTCCAGAACCACCGGCCCGCGGTGTGCCTGGAGGAGGTCGACTCCGGCGACGTTGAGGCCCATCGTCTTCGCGGCCTTGGCTGCCGTGGCGCGCTCGGCAGGGTTGAGCGTGACGGGCTCGGCGGTTCCGCCGCGGTGGAGGTTGGACCGGAACTCCCCGGGTGCTCCGGTTCGTTTCATGGCGGCTACGACCTTGCCGCCGACAACGAACGCCCGGATGTCCACGCCCCCCGACTCCTTGATGTACTCCTGCACCAGGAAGTTGGCATCGAGCTGACGGAACGCGCCGATGACCGACTCGGCGGCCTTCGTCGTCTCGGCGAGCACCACTCCGAGTCCCTGGGTCCCCTCGAGCAGCTTGATGACGACCGGGGTTCCACCGACGACATCCAGCAACCCGGCCACGTCCTGGGTGGCGTGGGCGAATCCCGTCACGGGCAGACCGACGTGCGCTCGAGCGAGCAGCTGCATGGCGTTGAGCTTGTCACGAGACTTGGTGATGCCGGCGGACGGATTGACCGAGTAGACGCCCATCATCTCGAACTGGCGGACCAGGGCGGTGCCGTAGAACGTGTACGAGGCTCCGATCCGCGGGATCACGGCATCGAACGTCAGTTCCTGGCCGCGGAACAGGACCTTCGGCTTGGCAGAGGTGATGTCGATGTAGGCGCGGAGGTAGTCCACCACCGTCACGTCGTGGCCGCGTTCGATGGCGGCATCGTGGAGTCGCTCGGTCGAGTACAGGTGACGATTGCGGGAGAGGATGCCGATCTTCACGTCTTGTCCTCTCCAGGTGGGGACCCGAGCACGTAGGACCGTCCTGGGTCGACCAGGAAACGCTTTCGAATCGTCTGGCGCCCCAGCAGCATCGGGAAGCCCATCTCGTCACGTCTCGTGAGGGTGATCTGAGCTCCGAAGGCGTGCGGCCCGATTGCGATCTTCGTGGCGATGACGAAGCGATCCTCGGCGGCGCCGCTTGAACTCTTGATCCTGCGTTCGTCCACGATCGGCGCTTCCGTGACGACGGCAGGGCCGGGTCTCTTGTGGTCGGGGTGCACGGCGAACCGGGCGAATGTCACACCATCCCGCTCGAATGTCTCGAGCCCGAAGGCGTGGAGCGCCGCCGTTCTCGCTCCGGTGTCGATCTTCGCTCTGACCGTGCCTACCCCCAGGTCGGGAAGGGACACCCACTCGCGCCAGCCAACGACGGGCAGCTGCTTCGGTTTCCTCTTCCTTTGCTCAGTGGCCACTTGTCAACTCCTGGGGCGAGGTTCGGGTGACGGTTCGCGCCGCCAGCCATGTCGTGATCGGGACCGCTGTCACCAACCCGATCGACCCGACCAGCGTACGCACGATCTCGACGGCGACCACCTCGGAGTTGGCGATCGTGCCGAGCGACTGTTGCGAGAGACCGAACAGCAGGAGAAGCGGGATCGATGCCCCGGCGTAGGCGAGTAGGAGTGTGTTGACCGTCGATGCGATGTGATCTCGGCCGACCCGCAATCCGGCGGCGGTCAGGTCAGCCATCCCGAGTGTGGGGTTGGCACGTCGCAACTCCCACACGGTCGATGCCTGGGTGACGGTGACGTCATCGAGGGCACCGAGCGCCCCGAGCACGATCCCGGCCAACAAGAGACCGGCTACGTCGATGCCTCCGAACAGGGTGAGATAGAGCGATTCTTCGCCCGCAAGCCCCGAGAACCTGGCCAGGCTCGTCATGACGGTCGACAGTGCCACCGTGATGGCGAGCGCGCCGGTGGCTCCCAGCAACGCCACGTGGGTGAGGTCGGTGAAGCCGTGGGCGAGGTACAGCGATGCCATGGCGATCGCCACTGCGCCGACGGCGGCGACCAACACCGGGTCGGTGCCGGCGAGGATTGCGGGGACGATGAACGTGATCAGGATCAACACACTCAATGCGAGCCCGATGAGCGCGGCCAGCCCGCGCATCCGTCCGAGTCCGATCACCGCCACTGCGAACAGGGCGGTGAGGCCGAGCAAGAGCCCGCGACGCTCTCGATCCGCGTACTGGTATTGAAAGGCGGGGTCGGACTCGGGGAGGTAGTTCATCACGACGCGGTCGCCGACCTCGAACGTCGGCGTGCTGGGCAGAACCTCGAACTCCTGGGTGGCGACCCCTCCCGGCGTCGGGCCTTCCAGCATTTCGAACACCACCAATGTGCAGGGCGAGTCGGGGGAGTAGGAGCAATTCGCCTCGACGATCTGGGTGACCTCGGCTCGATAGACCTGGCTGGCCAGACCGAGCAATTCACTTTCGACGTCGAGGTCCGAGGTCGGCCAGAACGCCGCCAGCCCGACGGCAACGGCGACGCCGAGAACGAGCGGGACCCAGCGCAGCCCGAGCCCACGGCGGTCAGGCCCGAGCAGTCTTTGGACGTCGGGATGGTGCTGCTCGCTCATTCATCACACGTTACGGTCGTCGTCATGTCTTTCGATGTTCACGATCTCCGTCAGAGGTTTCCTGCAATTCGCCAGTCGAACGCCCTGTTCTTCGATGGTCCGGCCGGCACTCAGGTCCCCGACGTAGTCGTCGAGGCGGTTTCCCGGGGGCTCGTCGAGGCTGCTTCGAACGTGGGTGGCGAGTTCCCGGCGAGCCACCGCTCCGGCCGAGTCGTGGATGCTGCGAGGGCGGCGGCGGCGGACCTGGTGGGCGGGTCACCGGACGAGATCGTCTTCGGCCCGAACATGACGACGTTGACGATGGCGTTTTCGAGGGCCGTCGTCTCCGGGTTCGAACCTGGTGACCGCATCGTCGTGAGCGGCATCGATCACGACGCCAATGTGACGACCTGGACCAGGGCGGCTGCAGACTTCGGTGTCGAGGTCGACTGGATCGAGCTCGCCGACGAGCATGTCCAGCTGGATCTCGACTCTCTCGCCCGTGTTCTCACCGAGCGGACGCGTCTGGTTGCGATCGCCGGAGCGTCGAACGCCTTCGGCACCCTCACCGATCTCCGGCGGGTCGTCGAGATCGTGAGACCTTCGGGTGCCAAGCTGTTCGTGGACGCAGTGCATCTCGCTCCCCACGAGCGGATCGACGTCCGAAGCCTCGGCGTGGATGCCGTTGTTTGCTCCGGGTACAAGTTCTATGGACCGCATGTCGGGGTGTTGTGGGCGCACCGGGATTGGCTCGATGGCGTCCGCCCGTACAAGGTGCGCCCGGCCCCGGCCGATGCTCCCGGCAAGTTCGAGACCGGCACCCCGTCGTTCGCTCTGCTCGCCGGCCTGACCGCTGCAATCGATCATCTGGCCTCGCTCGGCCGGGGGTCGACTCGCCGTGAGCGGCTGGATGGGGCGTTCGCCGAGATCCGGTCCCACGAGGCCTCGATGGGTCATCGGTTTCTCTCACAGCTGCCCGAGAACGTGACGGTTTGGGGCATGCCTTCGATGGAGGGGCGGGTTCCGACGTTTGCCATCGACGTCGATGGCCGGAGCCCATCGGAGGTTGCGGCTCGCCTGGGTCGACAGGAGATCTGTGTTTGGGCGGGGCACTACTACGCCGTCGAGCCAATGCGGCGATTGGGTCTGTTGGATTCGGGCGGGCTGACCCGCATCGGTTTCGTCAACACCACCACCGCTGCGGAGGTGGACCGGTTGCTCGAGGTGCTGGCGGAGCTGTGAGCTACTCGGGTTCGCTCGTCTTCCTGTATGTGTCCGATCTGGAGCGATCGTCTGCGTTCTACGGCCTGCTCGGCCTGGAGCTGCTCGTCGATCAGGGTTCGTGCCGGATCTTCGGCGAAGCCGGCACGATGATGGTCGGGTTGTGTGGCGGGCGAGTGCCCGATCCCGACGGCTTGATCGTCACCCTGGTGACGGACGAGGTCGAGGATGTCTGTGCCGAACTGGCTCGACGAGGTGTGGAATTCGAGCAGATGCCCAGCTATGCGGCGGAATACCACATCACCCATGCGTTCCTGCGTGATCCCGACGGGTATCTCGTCGAGATTCAACGTTTCGAATCTGCCTGAGACCCGGTAGATGAATCTGAGTCTTGACATATCAGGTTTGATGATGCAAGATATGGGTGCCAAAGTGAGGAGAGATGGTTCAGATACGGAGTTCCGACTGGCCGCCCCTCCTCCCGACAATCTGTACGCAACTCCCAGAGGAGGGTTGTCATGTTGATGCGTTTCGATCCTTTCGATGATTTCGATCGGCTGTCTCGTCAGATGATGGGGCGCTCCGGTACGACGTTCATGCCCGTGGACGCCTACCGCCAGGGAGACCGTTTCTGGATCCACGTCGATCTCCCCGGCGTCGATCAGGATTCGATCGATCTCGAAGTCGAGAAGAACACCCTGACCATCACGGCCGAACGCAGATGGGACAACGGCGAGGACGCGTCGATCATCTTGAGTGAGCGTCCCCAGGGGACCTTCTCCCGTCAGTTCTTCCTCGGTGAGGGGCTCGACGCGGACAAGATCGAGGCCGGATACGACGCCGGCGTGTTGACGATCTCCATTCCGGTGGCCGAGCAGGCGAAGCCGAGGAAGATCAACATCGGCATCAACGACCGGGTCCTCACCAGCTGAACACCGCACCTCCCAAAACCCGGTGCCCCGGCTCCCTCCGCCGGGGCACCGGCGCGTCAGCCGCCGACCGTGACGCCCAGCAAGCTTCCGATTGCGTAGGTGATGCCCGCTGCCAGCAGTCCCAGCACGAGAGAACGTAGGCCGGTCCTGGTGACGTTCGTGCCCGTGACGAGCGCGGTCGCGGCGCCGAGCAGGAAGAGCCCGATGGCGGCGAGGCCGAGGCTCCACAGCACGGCCGGTGTCCCTTCGAGGAAGAAGAACGGCACGACCGGGATGATCGCGCCGGCCGCGAACAGGAAGAACGATGCGATTGCCGCTTCCCACGCCGATCCCCCGAGATCCTCGGGGTCGATGCCCAGCTCCTCCCGGACCTTGGTGTCGAGAAAGGCGTCGGGGTCCTTCATGACTTCCTTCGCTGCCCGCTCGGCCTGTTCTCGAGGCATGCCTTTCGCCTGGTAGATCAGCGCCAGCTCCTCTGCCTCGGCCTCGGGCATCTCCAGGATCTCTTGACGCTCGCTCTCGATCTGAGACTGATGGAGCTCCCTCGAGCTCTGGACCGACAGCCACTCTCCGAGTGCCATGGACACTGCTCCGGCAAGCAAGCCCGCCAGCCCGGACAGGAGCACCGCCGTTGCCGAGAACGCCGCTCCTGCAACACCCATCACCAGGGACGTATTCGAAACGAGGCCGTCGTTGGCTCCGAGCACGGCGGCCCGGAGCGCATTCCCCCCGACGGCCCGGTGGCGTCCTTCGAGTCGGGCGAGCACACCTCCCGTCACTCCCGATGCGTCTTTCCTGAGAGCGTCGAGCACGATCGCATGTGACCGTTCGTCCGATGGCAGAGAGGTACCAGCCGCCTCCGGTTGGTCGTCGTACATCGTCCGGCCCGACATCTCGGTCGACGCCATCACCTGGGCGAGTACGCCCGGTCCCATGCGGCGGGCCAGCCATGCGAGGATCCGGGATCGGAGCTCGGGTTCGGTCGAAGGGATCGCCGCTCCGGCCCCTTCGAGCTTCTCACGCCAGAGAGCGGCGTGCTTCTCCTCGGTCTCGGCGAGCCGGACGTAGACGCCGGCGATGGACTCGTCTTCCTCGAGCTCGGCTGCGACCCGGTAGAGAAAGGCGGCGTTCACTTCCTCTGTGAAGTTCTCTCTGTATCGGTCCGTGTCGGTGGTCACGTCGGCTTCCGGGTCGGCTGATGCTCAGTGAACCCTATGCCGATCCAACGGCGAACGCGTCTGCTCAGCCAGCTGAACCGGACACCGCCTCGGCGAAGCCATTGGGCGGGCGGATCGGGCGTCCGTCCCCGTCGGTGAAGGCCGCCCTCGCCTCGGGTTCGGCGCCGAGCCGATCACCGATCCGGGCGGTCTGCCTCCAGCTGGTGCTGGCTGATGTCGATCGGTGGTGATCGCGAGCTCATCGAGCAACCCGGCGGCTGCGTGGAAGCGCCCGCACACATCCACCAGCACGCTCCGAAACCCGGCCCGTTTCATCTCTGTCATCCCGAAACCCACGGCATAGAGCATCTCGACG
>JAHEIN010000120.1 GCA_024639335.1 bacterium
GGCGTGAGGCTGGGGCCGGGGCCCAGGGACGGTCTGATGACCGGTCTGGCCGCTCGCGGGCTGTCACTTCGCCTGGCACGCACCGGTGTCGAGGCCGCCGCCATGCTGGTCGGCTGGATCCTGGGGGGCACCGTGGGAGTCGGGACGCTGGTGTTTGCTCTCGGTATCGGGCCGCTGGTGCACTTCTTCCTCCCCCGATTCGATCTGGGCGGAACCGCTCGCCTGTGGAGGACAAGCGGTACGATCGGGCGATGACCGACCTCATCGAGCGGATCCGCGACTCGATCCTCGGCGCCGACACCGCAGTCCAGACCCCGTTCGGTCTGAGACGGGTCATCTACGCCGACTACACGGCGTCGGGTCGATCACTCCGCATTATCGAGGACTTCATCACCGACCACGTGCTCCCCATGTATGCCAACACCCACACCGAGACTTCGGGGACCGGACTTCAGACCACCCGGTTCAGGGAGGATGCCCGCTCGATCATCAAGGAGTGTGTCGGTGCCGGCGATGAGCACGCCGTGATCTTCGCCGGATCCGGGTCGACCGGCGCCATCGATCGCCTCATCAACATCCTCGGAATCCGGATCCCCGCCGATCTCGACGACCGGTACAACCTTTCGAACCAAATCCCGCCCGACGAGCGGCCGGTGGTGTTCGTGGGCCCCTACGAGCATCACTCGAATGAACTCCCCTGGCGCGAGTCGATCGCAGACGTCATCGAGATCCACGAAGATTCCGATGGATACATCGACCTCGATGACCTCGAACGTCGGCTGCAGGAGTTCCGAGGCCGTCCGCTGCTCATCGGTAGCTTCTCGGCGGCTTCGAACGTCACCGGCATCGTCTCGAACACCAGCGCCGTGTCGAGCATCCTGCACCGGCATGGCGCGTTGTCGTTCTGGGACTTCGCGGCCGCCGCACCGTACGTGGGAATAGAGATGCGCTCTCCGACGACACACGGCGACGACTACAAGGACGCCATCTTCATCTCACCGCACAAGTACATCGGCGGCCCCGGCACACCCGGCGTTCTGGTGGCGAGACGCGACATCCTCAAGAATCGTGTTCCCTCGGTCCCCGGCGGAGGGACGGTGGCCTATGTCAACCCGACCGAGCATCGCTATCTGACCGACGCCGAGCATCGCGAGGAGGGCGGGACACCCGCCATCGTCGAATCGATCCGGGCCGGCCTCGTGTTCAAACTGAAGCAGGCCGTCGGGGCAGACACGATCAAGGCAATCGAAGGTCGTCTCACGAAGACTGCGATCGAACGGCTCTCGCAACACCCGAACATCGAGATCCTCGGTAACCCCAATGCCCACCGCCTCTCGATTCTGTCCTTCGTCATCTCGTCACACGGGCGGTATCTGCACCACAACTACGTGGTGGCGTTGCTCAACGACCTGTTCGGCATCCAGGCGCGAGGCGGATGCTCGTGCGCTGGACCTTACGGGCATCGGCTGCTGGGCATCGACAACGAACGCAGTCTTCGGTTCGACCACGAGATCGCCGCCGGATGCGAGGTCATCAAACCGGGCTGGGCTCGGGTCAACTTCAACTACTTCATCACCGAGACCGAGCTCGAGTTCATTCTCGAGGCGATCGAGATCATCGCCACGGATGGATGGCGGTTGCTCTCCGAATACACCTTCGACGCGGCAACGGGCGGATGGAGACACCGGACCGGGACACCGCGCCCTCCGATGACGCTACGCGATCTCTCGTTCGAGGCGGGCAGCGAGAGTTTCGAGGATCGCCGCGAGACCGAACCACTCGAACGCCTGGGCGGCTACCTCGCCGAGGCGAGGGAGATCCTCGCCGAAGCGGAACCCTCGGCCGACGACCGCCGCGAGCTGGACAGCACCGCCGAGCCACTTCGTTGGTTCCTCCTCCCGGCAGACCTGGTGCCTGCGTAGGCCTCAGCGGCGCAGGAACCGCACCATCCGCTCCCAGGCCTGCTCGGCCGCATCGGGGTCGTAGTTCGGACGCTCCGGCTCGAAGAACCAGTGCGATGTGCCCGGGTAGCCGTGCGATTCGACGCTCAGCCCGCTGAGCCCGATCGTCGCCTCCATGAACGTCGCCTCGTCGGAATCGACGAGGTCGTCGTCATCGGCAAAGTGCAACTGGTAAGCCGCTCTTGCACCGGTGAAGTCGATGGTCTGGGTGCCGTAGAAACCGACGACGCGTGACACGGCTTCGGGGATCCGGATCGACGCCCACAACCCGAGCGAGGCTCCCATCGAGAGCCCCACGATCGACACGGGCGCATCGGGATCGGCGCCCTTCTCTCGCACCAGATGGACGCTCGCCTGCGTGAGCGAAGCCAGTCGATCGACGTCGAGCGAATGCAGATGAGCCTCGGCCGCCTCGGCATCCTCGAAGGTCTCGCCTGTCAGGAGGTCCGGGACGAGAACGGTGTGCCCTTCGTCGGAGATCCGATCGGCCAGGCGACGAACGCCCGCGTCGAGCCCCCACCACGAATGCAACAGCAGCAGCGGATGGCCCGGCCCGGTCCTCGGCGAGACGAAATAGGCAGAGTCCTTCACCCTGCGAGGGTACCGATGATCCGACACCTCGATCTGCCAGGATGCCTCGATGCAACGCGGGCTCGTGCTGACCATGGTCGCCGCCACCCTGGCCGGGGTCGGCGGGGTCGTCGCCGTCGACGTCTTCACAACGGTCGACCCGACGGTGGTCGCCCAGTATCGGTCCGTGATCGCCGCAGCAGTGCTGGTTCCGATCGCCCACTGGCGGAGGATGACCATGACGGCTGGACGGCTCCCGCAGCTCGCGCTCTTCGGCGCCGTCATCGCCGCACTCACCATCACCTTCTACTGGTCGATCGATCGACTCGGGGTCGGCCCCGGCGTGACGCTCCAATTCACGGCGTCCGTGCCCGTCCTGGGCTGGCTTCGATTCGCACAGGGGCGGGCGGTGCCGACCAAGACCTGGGTGGCGGCAGCGCTCGCGGTAGCCGGGACGGCGGTGATGCTGCGGGCATGGGACATCGACTCCCTCGACCCGCTCGGTCTGATGGCGGGTATCGGGTCGATGCTGCTGTACGCCACCTATCTGCTGTTCGGCGAGCATCTGGGGCGACGCCTCCCCGACCTGACGATCATCGCGTACGGGTTTGCCGTCTCTGCGCTCATCTGGGTGGTGGTGATCCCGCCATCGATCATCGAGGCCCCCGCCATCGTCTGGATCCAGATCGGCTGGGTGGGCCTGATGGCGACTGCGGTGCCGTTTCTGTTGATGGTGATGGCCCTGTCACGGGTCGACTCGGGCAGCGTCGGCGTCGTTGCGACACTCGAGCCCGTCGTGGCTGCAGTCACTGCCTGGGTCTTTCTCGGTCAGTCGCTCACACCGCTGCAGGTGATCGGGGGGACGATGGTCATCGGATCACTCATCGTCGTGCAGCGGACCGTGGCGACGACGATCCCCGCCCAGGTCTGAGTCCGCAGTTCGCCGGCGAGACCGATCTCCCTAGCCTCGACGTCATGTCCGAAGCCATGGCTCCGCTCAAGATCCGCCAATTCAGGACGCTCTGGTTCGCCTCGATGTTCTCGAACCTGGGCTCGTTTCTCCAGACGGTGGCCGGTTCGTGGCTGATGCTGGAACTCACCGGTTCTGCCACTTGGGTCGGGCTGATGGTCGCGTCCACGACGCTGCCCCTCTTCTTCCTGGCGCTGCCGGCGGGAGCGCTGGCGGACCTTGTGGATCGCGGCACGATTCTGCTGTTCAGCCAGGGTCTCATGGGTGGCGCGGCCGCTGCGATGGCGATCATCACATACTCCGGTGACATCTCCCCCGGCTTGCTGCTGACGCTTGGCCTATTGCTCGGAGTCGGGGTCGCTTTCAACCTGCCTGCCTGGCAGGCGATGGTGCCGGACCTGGTTCCCAGAGGCCTCGTTGCGAGTGCGGTCGCCTTGAACTCCGTGGCATTCAACGTGGCACGCGCCGTGGGGCCTGCGATCGGCGGGCTGATCCTCGCCACGTCCGGCCCCGAACTGGCCTTCGGCCTCAACGCGGTCAGCTATGCGATCGTCGTCACTGTGATCTTCATGATCCGCTCACACCTCACGGTTGCAGACCAGGACGCCAGCTCGATACCGAATGCCATTGCCCTGGGGATACGGTTCGCCCGGTACACCAAGCCCTTCCGGCGACTCCTCCTGCTCGCCGCCCTTTTTGCGATCACTTCAGCCGTGATCCAATCGGTGTTACCGACGAGAACCGAAGAACTGGGCGGTGGCGAATTCGCCTACGGCTCTCTGCTGGGCGCAATGGGGCTGGGCGCGCTGATCGGGGCCTTCACCCGCAAGACCGTCGTCGAGACGCTCGGCGAGCGTTCGATCCCCACCACGATCACGGCATTCGGGATCTTCGGCATCGTCCAGGGACTCGCAGGCCACCTCGCCGTGGCCATCGCGGCCTTGATCGCGATCGGGATGTGCTGGGTGTGGACGTTGACGACGACCAACGCCACCGCCCAGCTGATGTCACCGGAGTGGGTGCGAGGTCGGACGATGAGCCTCTATACGCTTTCATTCGTCGGAATCATCCCCATCGGCTCGATCATCTCCGGAGTGCTCGCCGATGTCATCGGCGCAGGTGCCGCAACCGTCACGCTGTCCGCCGGGACCGTGCTACTGGGCGTCACGGCGCGACGGTTCGCCGTGCCGGCTCTGGCGGACATCGAGAGCCCGGAGTTCTCGATCGAGCGCACGGGGCCCGACCACATCTCCACTCAGGGCGGCCCCGTGATGGTCGTCAACACCTGGGTGATCGACCACGACCGTTTCGACGACTTCCTCGCCGTGATGAATGAGGTGAAAGCGATCCGGATGCGCACGGGTGCCTACCGATGGCGCCTGTATCGCAATGCAGCCAACCCACATCGCTTGTCGGAGGTCTTCCACCTCGTGTCGTGGGACGAGCACCTCGCTCAGCATCGGCGGATCGACGACAGCTCACGGATCCTCCTCCGCAGTGCGAGGGACTTCGACCTCGAAGGGTCACCCACGACCTATCACCTGATCGCGGTGGACACCGAGGCACCCGAGGACTGGGATGTCCTGGTGGCTGCGCATGAGGCCTATCACGCATCCGACGGGTCGATCCCCCTGTCCCCGAATCCTCAACCCGCCCCGGACCGATGACGTGTCGCGAAACACCGAGAACCTGCAACCGGTCGGCCGTATTCGGTGTTCTTCATGGTGATGGAACAGCTGTGTGACCGATTGGCCAGTGATCTGGACAGTGCGTTCGACGATCTGGTCGGAGCGCTCGGCGACGACGTGTACTCGGGTCTCAAACGCATGCACGGGGACGATGCCGCCGACCTGACACAAGAGACGTTCATCCGGGCGTATCGGGCACTGGGCGGATACGAGCCCCAGCGGATCAAGGACCTCAGACTGCGAGGGTGGATCTGGACGATCGCCCTGAATCTCGGACGCAACCACGTCAGAGACCGGTCGCGGCGGCCCCAGCCCGTGGAGCTTCACGACGTCCACTCGATCGCAGACCCCGAGCCGATGGACGAGGCTCTGTGGCAAGCCCGGCTGGACGCCCTCCCCGCAGCCCAGCGGCGGGCAGTGGTGCTGAGGCACGTGGTCGGGTTGAGCTACGCCGAGATGTCGGCTGCGCTCGGGCGACCGGAGGGGACCGTCAAGACGGACGTGAGCCGAGGGCTCACACGACTGAAGAAGCTCATCGAGGAGGAAGCATGAACATCGGGAGTTCGTTGGGCTCACTGCGGACCGAACTGCCGGGCTCGACCAGGGACGCGGTTCGGCTGGGAACAGGACTGATGGACGGCTTCAGCCTGTTCGATTCCCCAATCGGTGAGGTGGTGGTCGGATTCAACATCCGGGGTGTCTCATTCGTGGATCTCGCCACCGACTTCGACCCCGATGCGTCGCTGCGGAAGGCGGTCGCAGCCACCCCTCCGAAGGGCTGGGAGGCGAAGATCGACCGGGCGATCGAACGCGGCCGACCCGGCGACCTCCCCGTCGATCTCCGCTCGGTCACCGAGTTTCAGCGGACGGTGCTCGAGGTCGCTGCCACGATCCCCTTCGGTGAGGTCAGACCCTACGGTTGGCTGGCGGATCAGATCGGCAATCGCGGCGCAGTCAGAGCGGTTGGCTCGACGATGGCGAAGAACCCGGTTCCGCTCGTCATCCCCTGCCATCGGGTGGTCCGCTCCGATGGGCGGATCGGCAACTACTCGCTGGGTGGCGCCGACAACAAGACCGCACTGTTGGGCCGTGAAGGTGTCGACATCGAGCGACTGGCGACACTGGCGGCGCGAAGAGTCCGCTTCCTCGGCAGTGACACGACGCACGTCTTCTGCCTTCCGACCTGCTCCCACGCCAGGAGGATCTCAGACGCACATCTGGTCGAGCTGAAGTCGGCCGAACAAGGGGTGGCGGCCGGATTCCGCCCCTGCAAGGTCTGCCGGCCCGCCTGACGGTCGACTCACTCCCCTTATCAGCGGGACTTCTCAGCCGACTGGGACACCGCAATGGTCATCGCACAAGGAGGTGTCGATCATGACATTCAACGAGTTCCGAGGGCATTTCCTCACCCGCTACGAAGCGGCGAAGCTGAGCGACTGCGCTCCGGCAACGCTCGTGCGTCATCCCGACGTCGTGAGCGTCGGAGGCTTCATCCCCGGTGACGAGCTGTATCCGGCCCTTCAATTCGACAGAGATGGGAGCCCGACACCTGGGCTCGGTGCGCTCGCCGAACAGCTCAGCCCTCACCTGGCAGATGCGGAGATCGCATCGTTCTGTACTCGCCCCTTGCGTCAGCTCGGCGGGAAGAGCCCGATCGACTGGCTCCGGGCAGGACGACCGGTCGAGGTGGCCGCCAGGGCAGCATTCGCGGATTGATCATGCCATTCGGGTGACGGCCGACGTCCCGAAGCGCTCGGCCGTGGCCGCCTTCACGGCCTTCCAGCGATTGCCGGAGAGGGAGCCGACGATGCGCGCAACCTCGCGCTGAGCCTCGTCGTCTCCCCCGAACGCCTGGATCGACAGCTCCGGCGCCACATTCGCAACTGCGAGGATCGCCCCGGGGGCTCCCTGCGAGCCGGCGAGGCTGAGCAGGAACGGCGATCCGGGGTAGAACGCCCCGTCGAAAGAGTCCTGTGTCGCAAACAGCCGTCGGGCGTCGCCGCTCGAGTCCTTCACGCCGACCACACCGAAGTCCGAGAGCGCACTCGGCTCGAACCCCGGCGACCAGATCGCCGGGAAGTGATATGCCAACGCCGGAGTCTCGCCGGCCTCTTCGACCACGGCCCGGTAGTAGGCGGTGACATCGACGGGTGCGGGAGGAGCCAGCGCGAGCACTGCATCGGCCCCGGCATCGATGGCGTCGCGGGTGAGCCGGACCGCCTCACGGGTGGACACTGCGCCGGTGCCTGCGATGACCGGAGTGTCGTGAGCGACATCCCGAATCGCCTCGATCAGCGCCGGTCGCTCTTCACGTTCCAGTGACATCGGCTCTCCGGTCGTTCCTGCGACGATCAGCGCTGACACTCCGAGTTCCAGGAGACGGGCTGCATGCTGGGCGGTCGCAGGCGCATCGACTGCGCCGGACGAGTCGAACAGCGTGACCAGTGCAACGCCGACACCTGTGAACACCAACTCGGATCCTCCTCTACGACGCGGCCAGTATGGCCGATGGGATTCAGGAACGAACGGCGGACTTCAAGACCAGCGTCACGAAGAAGGCCGCAACTGCGAAGACGGCGACCGTTGCGCTCGCGGCAGTGTCCAAGTGGTAGGAAGCGAGCAGGCCGATCGCGACAGACGAGACCCCGTAGATGCAGGCAACGCCGATCATCGCAGGCACCCGTCTGGCAACGAGGGCAGCCGAGGCGGGAGGCGCGACCAGCAGCCCGAACACGAGGAGCGTCCCCACGGTGCGGAAAGAGGCAACCACCGCCATGGTGACGAGTCCCAGCATGGCGATGTGGACGATTCTCGGATGCATGCCCAGCATCCCGGCCTTCTCCTCGTTGAACGAGAGCGCCAGGAATCCCCGATAGAGGCTGGCGGACACCCCGACGGCCACCAGCAGGGCAGCGGTGAGCACCACGATGTCACCCCCCGTCACGCCAAGCGCATCGCCGAAGAGGATGCCGGTGAGCGAGCCGGCGTAGCTGCCACCACGGGAGATGATGACGACTCCGAGGGCGAGCATGCCGACGAAGAGGAGCCCGATGCCGGTGTCCTCGTTCAACCGGGAGTGCCGGTGGACGAAGTTGATGCCGGCCACCATGACGACCGCCGAGGCCACGGCGCCCAGCGTGAGATCGAAACCGAACACGACCCCGAGGGCGATCCCTGGGAGGACACCATGAGCGAGCGCATCGCCCATGAAACTCAGACCACGGATGACCACCCAGGTCCCGACAAGCGCGGCGATCAGGGCGGCGAGCGATCCCGCGAGGAGCGCGCGCTGAATGAACCCGAGTGAGAGCGGCTCGAGCAGCCAATTCACCCGTCGCCTCCGAGCGCTCCTGCGATGCGGTCGGCGTTGATGCGCATCATCTCCACGTACGACCCTGCCTCCTCGGTGAGCGAGCCGGTGATCAGCGGGACCACGGCAACGTCGCCCTCCACCTCGGAGGCTACGGCCTCTGC
>JAHEIN010000283.1 GCA_024639335.1 bacterium
GATGGCGGCAAGCACCGGCGGCGTGTTCGTGTCGGTCACATCCACAGTGATCGTCTCCGAATCGAACAGGGAGGTCTCATCGGTCACCACAACATCAAACGTGAAACTCCCCGGCGACTGCGCCTCAGACGGCGTCCACGAGAACACGCCGCTGACCGGGTCGATCGTGGCGCCCGTAGGAGCGGCCGGACCGAGGCTGTAGGTGAGCGCCTGGACAGGGAAATCGGCGTCAGACGAGGTCACCATGAACGTCAACTCGACACCCTCGGTCCCAACCTGATCCCCGATCAGGTCCAACACCGGAGCAGAATCGACTTCGCCCACCGTCACCGTGATCGTCTCCGAATCCGACAACACCGGACTGCCATCATCGATGACAACCACATCGAACGTGTAGGTACCGGGACCCTCCGCCTCGGTCGGCGTCCACGCAAACACGCCCGTCACCGGGTCGATGGCTGCACCCGCAGGCACCGGGCCGGACAGCGAGAACGTCAGCGACTGTCCCGGATCGGGATCGGAGGCCGTTGCGGAGAACGAGATCGTCGACAACTCGTCACCCGACTGTGACCCGATCGGGTCGAGTTGTGGGCTCGCGTTCGAAGGTGGCGCGGGAGGAAGTCCCGCCAGGACGCCGATCTCATTCGTCGACAGCACTCGGTCATAGATCCGGACTTCGTCCATCGAGCCCGTGAAGGCCTGGTCGGGATCGAATCCCCCACCTACAACGTCCTGGTCCTGGGCGAGCATCAACCCCCCCGGACCGAGATCCAATTGGTTGAGTGCTGCGCTTCTGGTTCCTTGTGATACACCGTCGATGAACAACTCAACGATGTCGTTGAAATCGTCTCGTGTGACGGCGAGATGGTGCCATTCACCGTCGGCGACGGTCGGCGTGGGCCACCAGACGTAGGTGGTGTCCGCTTCGCCGGTGTAGAAGCGGAGACGCAGGTCTGGGTTGGACAGCAGGAACCATTCGTATTCGGCATCGTTGCCGGTGTTGGCCCCCGAGATGAGCGCCTGGATCCCGGTGTTGGTGGTCCGGGCCCACATGGCGACGGTGAGATCGGCTGCCCCGTCGAGGATCGTATGGTCGAGGTCGACGCGGTCGTTGTTGCCGTCGAAGGAGAGTGCTCCGGCGATCTCGCCCTCAGAGAGCCAGGTCGGGCCGTTGACGAGGGTTCCTTGGCGGGCGCCAGGTGAGGCGTCGGTCGCAGTGGTCCCCGAGCCGTCGTCGAGCGGCCACCATCCGAGCAGCGACGTGTCAGCGGCCGGTGTGGTCGCCGCATCCGCGGGCGATGTTGGCCCTTGGATGTCTCCACCGTTGATCGCCGTGACGTGATAGGTGTAGGTGCTCGAGCCGCCGACGGCGGTGTCACGGTACGAGGTCGCCGTGCCCGGCACCTCGGTGAGTCGCACGATGGGCCCACCGGCACCGTCGTCGCGGCTGATGCGGTAGGTGGCTATACCGGACTCGGGGTCGCTTGCAGGGCCCCAGGTCAGATCGATGTCATGGCCGACCGAGGTAGCCGAGAGCGAAACCGGCGCAGTCGGAGCCGTCAGGTCCCGCCCCGAGAGAGCGTCGATCTCCTCTTGGGTCAGCACCCGGGTGAACAAGCGGGTCTCGTCGAGCTCGCCTTCGAACGCCTCTGCGGGCTGGAAGCCTGAGAGCACGCCGTCCTGGTCCTGGCCGAGCACCAGTCCTTCGATGTCAACGGGCTCCATCTGGATTGTGATGAGATATCCACCGACCGAGATGCCGTCGATGTAGGCCCAGACGTGGCTCGGATCGTTGATGCGACGCAGGACGAGGTGATGCCACTCGCCGTCGGCGATCGACTCGGGCAGTTGCCAGGTGGCGCCGGCGTTCGCATTGGCACCGCTGTAAAAGCGAAGTGTCGTGTCGTCGACGAAGGTGATGGTGAACTCGTTCTCGTTACCGGTGTTGGCGCCCGAGATCATCGTTTGAGTTCCGGTCTTGGTGGTCTGGAACCAAGTGGCGAAGGAGATGTCTCCGGCATTGTCGAGGATGTTCGGATCGAGATCGATGCGGTCGTCGATCCCGTCCATCCCGATGGCCCCAGAGATCTTGCCGTTCGGATACCAGGCCGTGCCGTTCTGGACCGCCGCCGCACGCCTCCAAGCCGTCGAGTCGGCGGCGCTCGTTCCGGTTTGGTCCTCGTAGGCCCACCAGCCGGCGTCGCTGGGGTCGTCGGAGGAGGTTGTCGCCTGGGCCGGTCCGCTTCGGCCGCTCTCACCAAACTGGTAGTTCAGGGCGGTGACTTCGTAGCTGTAGCTGGTTCCGGGCGTGGTCTGGGTGTCGGTGTAGGACACGACTGATGGACCGGT
>JAHEIN010000121.1 GCA_024639335.1 bacterium
GGCTCTCAGTCGGCGTTGGGACCACCAGGGGTGAGTGACAGGTGCTCGGTGGAGTCACCACCCGTCGGACGCGAGCGACCGCCCGTGATGGTGGCCACGGGCGGTCGGCTCGGAAGAACCGCGACGATCAGCTCGTCAGGCGATCCCGGATGTCGTCGATCTTGTCGTTGACGGCGTCCTTGACGTCGTCGAGCTTGTCCTTGGCCTTGCCGGCGGCCTCGTCGGTCTCGCCTTCGCGCTCGAGGTCCTCGTTGCCGGTGAGATCGCCGACAGCCTGCTTGACCCGACCTGCGACCTGATCCGTTTCTCCGCTCATCCTGCTTCCTTTCGGTTCGGGCACGGAGTACCGAGAGCTCGGGCACGCCGTGCATTGGGGGTGACCGGCAGGCTGGCAGCCGCACCGGCACTTCAGCACTACCCGGCCCCGTGCCCCGTCAAACCTCCCGGATCGCTGCACGCTCGGGCCCGCCACAGCCTGGCCGAGCACCACGAGCTCGACGAACTGGTCGAGCAGCTCGACGGCTACGACATGACCGCGTCGAAGTGGCGGCCGACCGGCGTCAGCGACGCGTTCGGGTGCTGGGATCTAGCGTGGAACATTGAGCTCTCCTTGCGAGTGATGTGCGTTGTCGAAGACACACAGCCTCGCTCGGAGGGCTCACCTTTTCAGCGGACCAACAATCCCATCCCGCCAGGGACAACGTTCCCGGTCATCACATCTAAGGCGCCGTTCGAGGACCCTGCCGTGAACCTCAACCGGTGGCGTCCCGCCGCTGTGATAGCGGGAAGGCGAGCCAGCAGACGGCCGAGACCGTCGCAGCGCCGATGGCGATAGCCAGGCCGAACACGGGTGAGAACGCGAAGCTCACGACCGCTGCCAATGCCGTCACCATGGAGCACCCCAGGAGCGCGAGGCCGGCCATCTTGAACCGGATGGCCACCGAGATGCGGGCGGCGCGGTTCGACGGGTCACTGAGCCGGTGGTAGGCGACGGGCGTCAACAGCACGATCAACGCCAGCGTCGAGGTCACCAACGAGACGGCGTACAGCACCCGTTGGGCGTCGGTGAGATCGCCGAATCGGCCCGAGAACGGCGCAGTGATCAGGAACGCGAACAACACCTGCACGCCGGGAAGGATGACCCGCAGCTCGTCGATGAGCTCCTGGTAGCGGTCCCGCAGCGTGTCGGCGTCGTCGCCGCCCTCGCGGCCATCAGCCTCGTTCCGTTGGGCATCGTCGAGCAGTTCAGAGATCATGACGGCTCCTGTCCGGAGCGGTGGGTTCTCGGGGGTCGGGCCACCGGGACCCAGCCGCGCGGTCGGATCTCAGGCGGCCGCGCGGTGGCGGATGAATGCGTTGTAGGTCAGCAGCAGGATGACCGCACCGATCACCGACCCGATGAAGCCCGCCGCCTGGACCGGACCGTCGTCGACGTCGGCGCCGAGCAGCACATAGCCGAGGAATCCGCCGGCGAGCGAGCCGAGCACGCCGAGCAGCCAGGTGCCGAAGAATCCGATGGAGTCGGGACCGGGCACGAGCAGGCGAGCCAGCGCGCCGATGATGACGCCGACGAACAACAGGATGAGGATGAACCAGAGCATTGGGGGCTCCTTTCAGGTCTGATTCCGAGTTGCCGTGTCGCTACCCGCTTCGCTCCCGGCGCAAACATCACCCGCAACATGGCGCCGGGCCCCGACCCGACCACTCCCGCCGGCTCGAGGGCGCGAGCAGTGCGGCCGACCTGCTGCTCGTGTGGTGCTGCGCGTGTCCCGAGTGTGGCGGGAAGGGCACGCTGACACTGGGGTACGGGCCGAACGCCACCGACGCCGACCTGGCCGTACTGACCCGTCTCTCCGTCGACCCCACCAGCGCCGCATCGAGTCCTTAGAGCACCAGCCCCGGGCGCCCGCCATCGGGCGACCCCGGAGAGCATGACGCGAGTGCTCTGGGCGTACGATCGAGCGGACCAATGCCGAGGAGAAGCCGAGCATGCCCGAAAGCGCCGACATCAGCGTGACCATCCCGGTCGACTCCCGGTTCGTCGCGCTGGCACGGGTGACGGCCGCGAGCCTCGCAGCCGAGCTGGATTTCACCATCGACGAGATCGAAGAGCTACGTGTCGGCGCGAATGAGCTGGTCTCCCTCCTCATCGAATGGGCCGAAGACAACGCAGGCGAGGAGATAGAGCTGCGCTACCACCTGTCCGCCGATCGTCTCGACATCGCAGGAGAGGTGCAGCCTCGAGCGTCGGAGGTCGAGCCGGAGCCGACGGATCCCCTCACGCGACAGATCCTGGGCGCGGTCGTCGACGAATACGAGATCGCGGGCGGCCAGGGTCGCATTGCCAAGTCCCGGATGCGGAGGTGAACACCCGGCCGGCGCCGGAGGAGGTCGACGAGCTCTTCCGGCGGTACGCGCAGACCCGGCGCCGCCGCGACCGGAACAGTCTGGTCGAGGCCCATATGGGCTTCGCGAACCACATCGCCAAGCGGTACCGCAATCGAACCATCGCGGAGGAGGACCTGCGTCAGGTCGCCTTCCTGGCCCTCGTAAAGGCCGTCGAGAGGTTCGATCCCGAAGCGGGCGCGGCGTTCACGAGCTTCGCCGGGCGGACCATCGAGGGTGAGATCAAGCGGCACTTCCGTGACGCCGCCTGGAGCGTGCGGGTACCCCGTTCCACCAAGGAGCTCCACCTGCGCGTTCGGCGCACCAGCGACGAGCTCGGTCACGAGCTCAGCCGCTCGCCGACAGTGAAGGAAGTCGCAGCCCACCTCGGCGTGTCGACCGACCAGGTCGTGGAGGCCCTCGGTGCGTCCGCAGCGTTCACCCACGGCAGCCTCGACAGTGCCGCGAACGACGACGACAGCGCAGCCCCGGACCGGTCGGCTCATGTGGCCCAGACCGACGAGCGCCTCGAGAGCTCGGATGATCGACTGGTGATCCGGGGGCTGGTCGACCGGCTCCCAAGCCGAGAACAGGAGATCGTACGCCTGCGGTTTTTCGAGGAGCTGACGCAGTCGGAGATCGCAGAGCGGGTCGGGGTCAGCCAGATGCACGTCTCGAGGCTGCTACGTCGATCGTTCGAACTGATGCGCCAGGCTTCAGACCTCGCCTGACGGCGGCAATCGCATCGCGTGGCCGAGGGCGCCGCTCGACTCAGCCGCTCGCTTCAGGCGTCGACGACACGCACGAGTGCGGTCACGGTGACCGTGTCGGCGTCCGACTCGTCGACGTCGACCGAGTCGGCGAGGTGGTCGACGATGCTCAACCCCCACCCGCGGGCGGCGAGCTGCTCGATCGGATGCCAGTCGGCTCGTTCGGGCACCGTCGTCGTGATGATGTCGTTGCGGACCCTGATCGCGATCAAGCTGTCGGTCGTGAACTCGACGTGCACGTCGTAGTCGTGGGCCGGGGCGGCCTGCACTGCGTTCGTCGTGAGCTCGCTGACGACCAGCACGACCGATCGGCGAGTGGCGTCGTCGGCACCATTCGCCTGGAGCCACCCGTCGACATCGTGACGGGCCATGTTGGGCGTGGCCGTCTCACCTTTGTAGGTGCCACTGCGAGCGGGGCGCCGCTTGCGTGCCTCCCGCATCGAACCCTCAGGTCGTGTGGAGGTGCTCGCGCAGTCCTGTGATCTCGAGGAGGCGGGCAACTGCATCACTGATCCCATCCAGCACCAACCGTTGTCCCGCGGAGGCGAGGTCCTGATGCGAGGTGACGATGATTCGCAGGCCGGACGAGTCGATGAACTCGACCCGCTGCAGGTTCAGTGTGATATCGGAATCGGTCCCCAGGTCCCGCAACCGTTCCATGAGCTGATCGGCGGTGTGAGAGTCGATCACACCCTCTACGACAAGGGTATTGTTCGGCGCCTGGTCGATGGAGAGTCGCGACGGTTGAAGAGTCATGGCAACCAGGAGTGTACTTCGTGGTCCGCGGCGGGCTCACGTGATCGGGCGAGATTCCGAAGCCGGGGGCCGCGCATTCGAATGCTGGGTCGGCGCGCTGGAGCCGGGGCCGCAGTACTGGTGCGGTGGGTTCCATGCCGTGGGGCTTACCCCGACCGGCCCCATCGCCAAACCTGTCCTCGACGCGTGCCGGGCCGGCCGAGCGCCCTGCGAGGATCATGGCGACGAGCGGCCTCGGGTACCCGTGTGGCCCAGCACGAGCAGCGCCACATCGTCCTGGCCGGACGACTCGTCGAAGTCGTCCACCGCGTCCACGACTGCCTCGACAACCGACAACGCCGGGCACCCGGCGAGGCGCCCGAGCATTGCCCGCAGCCGCCTCACGCCGAACAGGCCAGCACCTCCGCGGGCTTCAGTGACCCCGTCGGTGTACATCACCAACAGCTCGTCACGGCCGAGCGTCAGCGACCGCTGGCCGAACCGGGCGTCGGCGAACAGACCGAGTAACGGTCCGGTGGGATCGTGTTCGGAGATCGTCCCGTCGGCATGCACGACGATGGGCGGCGGGTGGCCCGCGATCCCCATCTCGATCTGGGCGACATCGTCTTGAAGCGTGAGCACCCCGCATACTGCGGTGCAGAACCGGCCGTCGTTCCCGCTGCGCAAGAGCGCCTCGTTGAGCGCCGCCAGCGCCTCTGCGGGCGTCTTCTCGAGCATCACCGCGGTCCGGAGGCTGTGACGCGCCAGAGCCGTGAGCCTCGCCGCCTCGGGCCCTCGTCCGCAAATGTCGCCCACGAGGAACGCCCAGGAGTCGCCCGGTAGAGGCAGCAGATCGTAGAAGTCACCTCCCACCTCCTCGACACCGGCTCGATACTGCGCCGCGACGTCGAACCCGGGCACGTCGGGCAGCGATGGTGGGAGCAAGCTCTCCTGGAGCACCTTGGCAACCCGGGCCCGATCGAGTAGCAGCGCTTCGAGGGTCTCGGCGTGGAGCTGCTCTTGTTGCAGCAGCCCCCGGACCTCACTCGCAACCCGGGATTGCTCGATGCCCACCGCAAGGGTGTCGGAGATCGATCCGAGGGCTTCGAGCGCGCTCAGCGGCATCATCCGCCGTGCGAAGAGCCCGAGCACACCGACGCAGCGGTCACCGATCACGAGGGGGTACCCGGCAAAGGACTTCATGCCCTCCGCCACAGCCCATTCCTGGTCGGACACCCGCGGATCACCGACCACGCTGTTGGTGAGGTGGGGTTCGAGCGTGGCCGCGATCAGACCGATCTTGAACTCCCCGACCCGCACGCGGGAATGCGGACCGTCGAGGTGCGTGTACTGCCCGGCACTGGCTCGCAACACGAGCATGTCGGAGTCCTTGCCGAGGGTCCAGATCCTGGCGAATGCAGCGTCCAGATTGTCGACGATCGCCTGAACGCTGCGCCGCAGCTTCTCCTCGAGAGGATCCTCGCTCACGAGCGCTCGACCCACGTCGGCGGCGAGCGCGGCGTAGCGAGCGCGTTCCTCGAGCTCGGCGCGGTCGCGGACCTCGTCGGTGACCTCGAAGCAGACGCCGGTGAGCTCGCGTACCTCGCCCTCCAGATCGATCAACGGGAGCCCACTCCCCTCGATCCAGGCCTCGGTGCCGTCGGAACGGCACACTCGGTAGCGGTTGTGGAACGGCTCATGATGCTCGACCGACTGCAGGATCCGCTCTCTGACCGCGTAACGGTCGTCCGGGTGGATCCTGTCGAAAACGTCCTCCACGCGACCGGAGAACGAGCGCGGATCGAACCCGTACAGACGGTGGAGCTGCTCGTCGCCGATGAACTCGTCGGTGGCGATGCGGTAGGTCCAGACGCCCATCCCCCGCGCCGAGAGCGCCAGTTCGAGTCGTTCGCGCGCCGCGTCGGCTACGTCAGTGCGCATCCGCTGACCGAGGATCCGCCCCAGCTCGTCCGCCACCAGCCAGATGTACTCCTGGGCTTCGATGGTGAAGCCGTGCGCCGCCTCGTCGACCAGCTCGACCACACCGACGGGGACCCCTTCGGCGACCAGAGGGAAGAAGAGCCCGGCAACGAGACCGTCGACGCCCAGCTCGGACTCGACCTCCTCGGACCACACGGGCGCGCCCGTCTGCCAGACGGTGCCCGGGATCGATTCGCCGCAGGCGAGCAGCGCTGCGGCCCGACCGTCGGTGTAGGACGGGCTCGTCCCGGGATCGGCTTCCCAGACGGCGACCGGTCGCAGCCGTTCGATCCAGGGGTCGACGATCCACATGGTGCCGAGACGCCAGCCGAGCCGGTCTCCGATCAGTTCCATGCAGTCCCGGAGAATCTCGGCCAAGGGCTCGTCGGCGGAGAGCTTCGCCCGCAGCAAGGCCGTGAGCTCGGAGCCGGCTGTGATCTGGGCCGGCGCCGAGCGTCGCATCAGCCCGATCACCGCAGCCGGGTCGTCGATGGCGGCGGGCGAGAGCACGAGCTCGATGTCCACCTCGTCTCCATCTCGCCCCAGTGCGGGCAGGCGCAGGGTCTGCCCGGCCAGGTCGAGCTCACCGCTCCTGACGAAACCTTCGAAGCCGCTGGTGTGCGCGTCGTGGAAGCGGGGCGGGATGAGAAGGAGAAGCGGCTGGCCCACGATGTCGTCCGGGCTCCACCCGAGCACGTGGGTGATGGAGTCCGATGCCTGGACGATGGTCCCGTCCACATCGACACCGACGACCGCGGCCAGCGGGCGGGTGCCGAATTCATGCCGTTCCGGCGCGGCGGCCTCTACCGGCAGTCGCACGATGTCGGTCCGAGCGGTGTCAGCCATGGGCATCCCGGTCAGGTCCGGACATCACCACGGTAGTGATGGACGAACGGCGCCAGTTCCTCAGGGGGTGAGTCGAGCCAGATCGTGACCCGACACTCCGGGTCGCCGACCGCGATCCTCTCCTCGAGATGGACCGCCACGTCCCGGTGCGTGTTGCGCGACGCAATGCCGCCGAACACGCTGCTCGTCATCCGGCACAGGCTCGGTGCATGCTTGACCCCGTCGCCGAACGGGCAGCGCCGGTTGCCGAGAACGATGCGATCGTCCCCTTCCTCGATGACGTAGAAGTCGCCACCGATCGCCGCCTTCAGACCCACGAAGAGGTCGGCGATACCATGCGCGTCGAGGTCGCCCTCGATCGCCAAGTGATTGCGGTGCGCGGCCTCCATGCTGCCGCCGACATTGGCTCCCACCTGGGCGATGACCGCTTCGGCCACAGATGGTCCCTGCTCGCGATCGACGGTCTGGGCCAGCTCGACGGTGAGGGCCAACAGGAAGGGCTCGCGCCCGAAGAAGCCCTCTTGCGCGTCGCGGGCCTCGGGGAGCCGGCCTGCGCCGTCGGCGGGTCGGTCGTGGTCCTGGGTTTCGGGCCGTTCGACGTTCAACACCGCACTCACCCGATTGCCCTCGGCGCGCTTCGCCGCCACGGTGAGCTGGTCGGTCAGATGCGATGCGATGCTCAGACCCCGACCCCGAGGGCTGTCGATGCCGACCTCGGAGATATTGAGCTCGAATCCCGGACCGAGGTCGTGAATGGTGACCACGGGCCGGCGGGCCGCCCAGTCAATCGACACCCAGATGTCGTGCTCGGAGTGCTCCACGGCATTGGTGAGCAGCTCCGAGAAGGCGAGCTCGGCCCCGGCGATGTCGGAACCGGACACCGCGTGCCGCTCGAGGTATGCGCGCACCTCGGCTCGCAGTTGCGAGGCGACCGCAGCATCGGTCGGTAGGTACCAATCCATTGGGGCCAATGTCTCCGATCGGCGAGAGGGCAGCAGGGCCCACACCTCGTCGGCCGCCGCGCCACCGGGGGTTGGACCGACATCGGGGCCCGGTCGAATCAGCATACGACGTCCATTCCGAACAAGCCCCTCAGCAACCACTTCCCACCTCTCGACCGGCTGCCAATGAATCGACCTGCTCTCGGTCAATCGTTGGACGATGCCGACCGACCCTGAAGCTTCATGTACGGCATTCTGTACCGGCTCCCCGCTGCGCTGGTCCCCCTCATGGTGCGCTCGGGCTGCTCGAGAGATCTCGAGATCATCGTGTTGCGCCACCAGCTCGGCGCAGTGCTGCGCCGGCTCGTCATCGCGATGGCTACCGAGAACCCGACCTGGGGCTACCGGCGCATCCACGGCGAGCTCGTCTGCCTCAGCCACCGCATCGCGCCGTCCACGATCTGGCGGATTCGCCGCTCCGCCGGCATGAACCCCGCACCACGACGATCCGAGGTGACCTGGTCGCAGTTCCTGCGCTCCCAAGCCGCTGTGGCCTGCGACTTCGCCACCATCCACACCGTTACCCTGCGCCGGTTCTACATGCTGTTCTTCATTCACATCCCCAGCCGCACCGTCTACCTCGACGGCATCACCGAACACCCCAGCGGCGCCTGGACTATCGAGGCCCGCGACTTTCCGCTCGCTGGCTCCCAGCGGTTTCCCGAAACACCGGTACTGAAGCGCGGTCGGCACGGTCTCTGACCGATTTGCGCGGGCTATGCGCTCGTCGGCCTTGGCGGTCGTGACCGGAAGGTGCACGCTAGGGAGCATGGAACTTGAAGCCGTCCCCATCGCGATCCCAGACGACGCAAACGTCATCGTCGGCCAGTCGCACTTCATCAAGACGATCGTCGATCTTC
>JAHEIN010000122.1 GCA_024639335.1 bacterium
AATGACCGACACCCGCATCCCGCTATCCCGCAACCGCATCCTGAGCGCCGCAGTGGAACTCGCCGATGTCGAAGGTATCGACGGGATGTCGATGCGAAGGCTGGCGGCGTCGCTGGGATTCGAGGTGATGTCGCTCTACAACCACGTTGCCAACAAAGAGGACTTGTTGACGGGAATGGTCGACTCGATCGCCGGCGAGATGGACCGGCGCGACCTCGAATTGCCGTGGAAGGACTCCGTCCACGCGATGTCGACCTCGGCCCACGATGTCCTGTTGGCGCACCAGTGGGGGGCGCCGCTGTGGTCGGAGTCGATGCCTGGCCCCAACCGCATGCTGCTGATGGAGGATCTCCTGGCAGCCTTCCGCGAAGGAGGTTTCAGTCCCCGGCTCGCCCACTTCGGATTTCACGCCATCACGATGCACATCGTTGGGTTCACACTCCAACAGTTGAGCTACTCGGCCGGCGCAGATACCCGGGACGTCACCGCTGAGGAGTTTCTTTCAGCGCTCGACACAGACCAGTTTCCCTACCTGATCGAGCATGTCGAGTACCACATGCACGACGACGAGGGTGGCGACTTCGAGTTCATCCTCGTCCTCATCCTCGACGGCCTCGAGCGATCTGCCGCCAAAGTCCGCTGATCGGTCACCAATCCGGAATCCATCACGCTCCGAACCTCGATCAAGAGCGGCCGAGAGCGGCCGCCGAGAGACAGGAGCATCCCAATGAAAATGCGGAAACTGATCCGTCCGGCGCTGGTCGCCGGTCTGGTTCTCGCACTAGCTGCGCCCGTGATGGGCGCCGGTGCGGCCGACCACCTCGACAGTCCGGTCGTGGATCGCGCCGACATCGACATCAACGACGTCTACGTCTTCGAAGGCGCAGACGCCGACAACACGGTCCTGGCCATGACGGTCTCACCTCTGGCGTCGGCCAACACCGACTTCGGAGACAAAGACACCGTTGGATATCAGTTCAGGGTCGACACCAACGGTGACGCCGTCGAAGAGATCACCTACCAGGTCGACTTCATCACCCAGGACGACGGCGAACAGAAGACCCAGATCCGTCGAGTCGAGGGGCGCAAGGCCACCGATCTCGAGCCGAAGGGGCGGGTCGTTGCGACCGGCCAAGTTGGCGAAACGCTGAAGCTCAAGGGCGGCGGCCAGGCCTTCACGGGTCTTCGCTCTGATCCGTTCTTCTTCGACCTCTTGGGGTTCCTCCAGACGGTCGAGGGTGAGGATACGGGCGTCAATCTGGGCGAGGGAGACGATATCTTCGCCGACCTGAACACCCTGTCGATCGTCCTCGAGGTGCCGGACTCGCATCTGGGCAGGAATATTGGCGTGTGGGGCACGACCACCGCTCCGAACTCGAACGGCGCGATACAGCAAGTCGATCGCATGGGCCGCCCGGCCATCAACACGGTGGTGAACTCACGGTTCGTGCTCGGCGACGCCACGACAGACGTCAAGAAGCTGTACAACTCGCTGCAGCCCAAGGACGACAAGGCACTCGTGCCGCTTGCAGTCGATGCGCTGAAGAAGTTCTCGGCGCTCGGCGGCGAAGACAACGTCTATTCGGACGAGACCGCCACGGCGATCGCCAACCTGCTGCTGCCCGATGTCGTCACCTACGACACGTCCAGCGTGGCACAGGGTCCGCTGAACGGACGAGCACTCGCCGATGACGTGATCGACATCGAGTTGAACCTCGTGACCAACGGTGCCGTGACGACCGACAACATCGGCCCTCACGATGACTACCTCACGACGTTCCCGTACCTCGGCGCTCCCAACAGCTGAGATACCGACCGTGCCGGGGGGCTGAGCCCCCCGGCACACAGGAGTCGCCATGAAACGAACCATTCTGATTTCCGCGGCCATCGTCTTGGCCCTCGCCGGTATGTACGGCGCACGTGCGCTGACCGAGCCGGCACCGATCGTGACCATCCGATCCCAACCGGTCGACCCCATGGAACTGGACCGATTGATCGATGTCTTCTCCGAACGCGCCGACTCCAACGACTTCTATCGAGCCAAGCTCGGTGAGCTCTACCTGGATCGGGCGGCCCTGACCAACAGCCTGGACGACTACGAGCGGACGATCGCGCTTCTCGAGCCGGTGGCCGTCGATCATGGTGTCGCGCCATCGCTGGCGACAGCACAGCTAGCTCTTCACGACTTCTACGACGCCCTCGACACCATTGCATCCCTTCCGGTCGGCTTCGAGGGCCAGGCCACCGCCAAGGCCATCGAATTCGACGCACTGCTCGGGATTGGCGACCTCCAAGCCGCCTCTCGTGCGCTCGATGAGCTAGAGGCGATTCACCACAACGAGCCCGCCATCATCGTCCGACGCGCCGAACTCGCGTTCTTCACCGGCCGTTCGCTGGCAGCACGGGATGCCGCCTATCGAGCACTCGACTTTGCCGAGCGGGCCTCGCTGGGCCGCCGGGACATGACCGTCTACCTCACAGCGGCGGCTCGCCATGCGGTCCATACCGGTGACCATGAGACCGCCATCGACCTGGCACAACGAGCCATCGATGCCGACGACCGAAACCCCGCCGCGTGGCTCCTCGCCAGTCGAGCGACCGCAGCTCAGGGAGACCTGGATCGTGCGATCCTCGAAGCTCAACGATCTGTCGAACTGGTTCCGGACGCCTCCGCGCTCGGATTCCTCGCAGATCTCCACTTCGCATCCGACGAGCCAGAAGCAGCCGCTCGCCAGCTGGAAGTCGTCGAAGCAATCGCCTCACTCGACGAATCGGCCACCCGGCGAGCCGTTGCTCAGGTCCGGGCAGAACACGGGAGGTCGCTCGAAGAGGCCCTTGCGGCCGCCCAGATCGAACTCGCAGAGCGCCCCGACGCCTACGCACATCACCTCATGGCGACCGTCCTCCACCAGCTCGATCGGGCCGCCGAGGCCGAACCTCATGCGTCCCGAGCGATCTCCGTGGCAGACCCGATGGTGTGGTTCAGAGCAGGAATGATCGCCTCGACCAATGGGGAAGCTGCAGTCGCAGCCGAACGTCTCGAGCATGCGTTGAGCCTGTCCGAGCACTTCCATCCCATCTACGCGGATTTGGCGCGCAGCGAGCTGGAGAAGACGGGATCATGAGACGACTGTTCACACTTGCTGTCGGTGCGGTTTGGCTCACCCTCTCGGCGTTACCGGCCTCGGCGCATCCGCTGGGCAACTACACGACCAACGTACATGTCGGCATCCACATCGACGGCGACCAAACATCGGTCCAATTGGTGGTCGACATGGCTGAGATCCCGACCTTCGGGGAACCTCTGGACCGGGACGACGACAACGCAGTCTCCGACGCCGCGCTTGCCGAGTATGCCGATACGTCGTGTGAGGCACTCGGTGGCGACATCGTTCTGGATACCGACACGGGCGCTGTCGACCTTCGAAGTGCGACGCAGTCGGCCGAGGTGAACTCCGGGCAGAGCGATCTCTACACGCTCCGGCTCGAGTGCGGATATGCGGCCACTCTGGACAGCACGACGGAGGTCATCGAGGTGTCGAACCGTGTCTATGAAGACCGCATCGGTTGGGCAGAGATCGTCGTCACCGGGGCATCAGCACCAGAAGTCCCTTCCACCTCGCCGAGCGGAATCCTTACGGCCTATCCGGACGGGACACCCTTGGACGAGCGCACCGCCACCGTTCACCGCTCCGGAGGCGCTGCCGCCACACAGGTCGCAGCGCCACCCACGCAGTCTGGCGGTTTTCTCGTCAACCGGCTCGGCGCGACGTTGGAGCAGGTCGGCTCGACAGGCGGTCTGATTGCGATCGCCGCTGCCATTGCGCTCGGTGCCGTTCATGCGCTGGCGCCGGGCCACGGCAAGACGCTCATGGCCGCGTATCTGGTCGGGCGCGACGGAACGCGAAAGCAGGCTGCCGGTCTCGGCCTTGCGGTTGCGGTCTCGCACACACTCGGCGTGGCAGTTCTCGGGTTGGTCACCGCGACCGCTTCGACACAGTTCCGACCGGAAGCGGTCTACCCCTGGCTCACCACCGGATCGGCGAGCATCGTCACCGGACTCGGCTTGGTGATGCTGTTCCGCGCTGTTCGTGGCCGCCGATCGCACACGCACGATCATGGACACTCACACGGCCCCGGTGCCGATCACCATCATGAGCCTCCTGCAGATCTCGGGTGGAGATCGCTGGCGGCGCTCGGCCTTGCCGGTGGCCTGGTGCCATCAGCCTCCGCCGTGGTGCTGCTGCTCGGAGCGCTGGCGATCGGACGCCCGTGGTTTGGTGTGGGACTCGTCTTTGCCTTCGGGGCGGGCATGTCGCTGGCGCTGGTAGCAGCCGGGCTGATCGCACTCAAGCTCACCAGGACCGGCCTCGACCGACTCAGCCGGACCTGGAAAGTTCCGGAGCGCTTGGTCCCCGGCCTGGCGGGTACGGCCGTGACCGCAGTCGGTGCAGTGCTGTTGTGGGATGCAGTGCGAACACTGGCTTGAGAGTGACTCCGAAACCGAACAGCCACCCCCGATCACTCAGAAGTTGCGACGTGCGTCCGGCGGCGTTCGGCCAATGGAGGAGATTTCGTCTGCGCCCCCAGTTGCGCTCGGTCCATCATCGAGCCTCCTTGCGCACAACGATCACGGACTTGCCCGAAGCGCGGCCGGCGTGGAGGTCGTCGATTGCTACACCGACCTGATCGAGGCCGTAGCGGCGACCGATGGCCGGCGTCACGGCGCCGGACTCGATGAAGCGGGCGAGCCGCTCGATGTGGCTGTGGTGCTCGGCACTGATGAACATCCTGAGCCGCTG
Organism: bacterium; assembly: GCA_024639335.1. Classification (GTDB taxonomy): domain Bacteria; phylum Actinomycetota; class Acidimicrobiia; order Spongiisociales; family ZC4RG35; genus JAHEDH01. The sequence continues at coordinate 4,803 of JAHEIN010000122.1, forward strand.
CTTGACGAAGGGCGACAACAGGAGCGCCCTGAGCTGGCGACCGATCCCACCGGTGATCCGGTTTCCGCCCTCGCCGCCGACGATGACGAGCGTGCCGGTCGGCGCGAGCGCTCGTCGGAGATCCCGCAACGAATTCAGGCCACCGATGTCGACGATGACGTCGTACATGTCGCCGCCATCGAGGTAGTCGGTGGCGGTGTAGTCGATCACGTGATCGGCGCCGAGCGTCCGAACCAGGTCCAGCTTCGGGCCGCTGGCTACACCGGTGACCTCGGCGCCGAGCGCCTTGGCCAGCTGTACTGCGTAGGTCCCGACCCCGCCGGAGGCCCCGATGACCAGAACGGACTGGCCCGCTTTCACATCGGCGACGTCGGTCAGCGCCTGCAGCGCAGTGATTCCCGAGATGGCGGCGACGGACGCCTCCTCGTGATCGATGTTCGCCGGCTTGTGCACCAGCTTGGACTCCTTCGCAGCGGCGTACTCGGCATACGCCCCGGCGGCGATCCCGAACACTTCATCACCGACCTCGAACCGAGTCACCTCGTCGCCGACCTCGATCACCCGGCCGGAGACGTCGAGCCCCGGAGTGGGAGTCTTGGGCCTGGTGAACCCGAATCCGGCGAGCCGAACCAGATACGGCATTCCCATCATGAGATGCCATACGCCGCGATCGACACCGGCGGAATGGACCTCGATGAGCACCTCGTCCGGTTCGATTCGAGGACGTTCGACTTCGGTCAGTGCGAGAGTCTCGCTGCTTCCGAACTCGTGCTGCACGATCGCTCGCATCGTCACTTCGGTCTCGAGTTTCGTCGTGGTCATCGCGGTCTCCCGGGTTCGTGTTCGTACTTTGTACGATCGGTATGTGGACGAAGCTACCCGTACTTAGTACGATTGTCAAGACCGGAGCGAAATGGAGCACACATGAGTGACGGACCGCGCGAACCCCTCACGGCGGAGCGGGTTCTGCAGGGAGCTGTCGAACTCGCCGACGAGATCGGGGTCGAGTCGCTCACCATGCGCAGGCTGGCCGACGCAATCGACGTCAAGCCGATGACGATCTACCACCACGTACCAGGCAAGGAAAAGATCATCGACGGCATGGTCGACCTGGTCTTCGGCGAGATCGGGCCGCCCCCGGCCGACGAGGGTTGGAAGCCCGCCATGCGCGAGCGGTGCGTGTCGGCTCGGGGCGTGCTCAATCGCCACTGGTGGGCTGCACCACTGATGGAGACTCGGACCTCCCCCGGGCCCGCCACGATCGCCCACCACGACGCCGTGATCGGCTGCCTCAGACGCGGTGGGCTCTCGCTCCAGATGACCGCCCACGCCTACGCCATTCTCGACAGCTTCATCTACGGATTCGCCACGCAAGAGGCCAGTCTCCCCTTCCACGGAGACGATCCGGACGTGCCGCTCGACGACCTCGCAGCGGGAATGATGGAGGCCATTCCGGCGAACACCTACCCGCACTTCCTCGAGTTCACCGTCGAACACGCCCTTCAACCCGGCTACGACTTCGGCGACTCGTTCGAGTTCGGCCTCGACCTCATCCTCGACGGCATCGAACGCGCCATCGCCTGAGGAGGTCTGTTGCACTGACCGGATCTACGTGCTGGATCAAACCATGAGGAAGGTGTTGGAGGCTGCAGCGAGGGGCCTCAGGGATCCCCACGGGTGGCGGGATACATCTCCAAGTTCACCTGGACCCCGGCTGCGAGCGCCGGTCCGGGATCTCCTTTCATCAACCACAAGAATTCGATTCCAGGAACGTGGCTGTCGTCGTACCGATAGAGAGAGCCATCGGATCTGACGAACTCGACGTCGTGTTGGGGATCGCCACTGATTCGCCAACCGGCGTTGTGCAGCAGCCGATGGTGGTATCCACACAATGTGATGAGGTTGTCGAGATCGGTGGGACCACCGTCGATCCAATGCACGATGTGATGGACGTGCACCCAATGGCGACGGTGGCAACGCGGGAACCGACATCCGTCGTCGCGGGCGAGTACCAGTTTGCGCAGCCAGCCCGGAATGCTTCTCGACGTCCGGCCGATCCCCACGACACCGCGGTCAGATTCTTCGACTGCGAGCTGGAGGCGGGCATCACAGGCGAGCCGGCGAAGGGTTGCGTTGCTGATGTGCCTGCCATTGCCCAACACGGCGCCGCCGTTCTGGGCGGCGAGCAGCGTTTCGATGTCCGTGATCACGAGTAAGTGCGCTCGGTCCGCATCGGAATCTGCTCCGAGGAACTTCGAGCCCATGGCCAACAATGCATCGGCCATCGCAACATCGGCCATCATCGGGTCACCGGTCTCCGGATCGAGCTTCCGCTCGTTGGCAGCACGCCGGAGCGCGTCCAAGAGAACCGAGCCTTCCGCCTCGGGGAAGACCCCTTCGAAGTGGAGTTTGGGGGCAGCAGGGTCCCACCACCAGCGGAGGCGCCGATCCCGGTGAACCTGTTCTTCTTCCGGCTCGGTCATCTCGACATGCTGCAACGATCGGATATCCGCCGGCGACAGATCGGCAATCCGATCGATCAGCTCCTCGTCGGTGTCGGAGGTCGCAAACTCAGTCACCGCTCTCAGTTGATCCCACGAGATCCGGGCTTCGGCAAACGCCTGGGTGATGAGCGGCAGGTTGCCGATCGCTTCCGAGACCCTCACCATCTCCCTTGCCGAGAATCGAGTCATTCCGTGTCGGAAGACGAGCCAATCGACCACCGAACCTGCGCCGTCGAACAACGGAACGCCCGAACGCCCGACCCTGGAGAGGTGACGCATTCGAGCCAGACGGGCACCGTGCTCGGCAGCGATCAGCGCAAGGTGCTCGTCTGCGACGTGTGCGGCGAAGCGCATCGATCCGGGCCTCTCCGGAGGAGACCCCTCATGCTCAGGGCCTTCGAAGTCGACCTCGGCTTTCAAGTGATCGAACATGTGTTCGATCATACGTCGAGGCTATGACAGAATCGATCACATCGGCCCTCAATCGGACCGAAGCGGCATGCCTGTTCGACTGCGCAGCGCTCGGCGCCCTGTGAACGATCCCGAGCTCGAATCGGGCTGCGGTCGGACCGCCGGGCCGGATGCCATACTGGCCAGATGACTCACGTTCCCTCGTTCTACGTAAAGCAGAAGATCACCGTGATGGTCAACCGGTATCAAGTGATCGAGCGGCTCCCGGATGGCAGCGAGGGACGTCTCCTGGCCTTCGCCCAGCAGAAGCGGATGTCGTTCAAGGAGAAGGTCTTCTTCTACGCCGACGAAGCCAAGACTCAGGAGCTGTTCTCCTTCAAGGCCAGGCAGGGCCTGGACGTCCGGGCGGAGCACGACGTGTTCGATCAAGCAGGCAATGCCATCGGCTGGTTCAAGAAGGACTTCGTCAACAGCCTGATGCGGTCCACCTGGCACCTCCGCTACGACGGCGTCGAAGCGGTCGGGCAGGAGCGCAACGCCACGGTCGCGGTCCTGCGGCGCGTCTGGGACTTCATTCCGCTCCTCGGAGACATCTGGATCCCGTTCCTGTTCCACTTCGACTTCGTCGATTCTGAGGGCAACGTCGTGATGAGCAGCGAACGCAAAGCACAGATCCGCGACAGCTACACGGTGATGGTCCCCGACGAACGGCTCGACTTCCGAGTCGCTGCGTCGATGGCGGTCGCCCTCGACGCCCTCCAGAGCCGCTGACACCG
>JAHEIN010000123.1 GCA_024639335.1 bacterium
TCGGGGGCTTCGACGTCGACCCGGAGGAGTTCATGGAGGTGTTCGGCTCCCAGGACGGCGTGAAGGCGACGTGGCGAGACTTGTCGTTCGCTCGCTCCTGGGGTATCAACGGCTTCCCCACGATCGTCTTTCGCCAGGGAGCCACAGGGCGGATCATCGCACGGGGTTACACCAAGGCAGAAGACATGGAATCCGCCATCGCAGCCTCGACCTAGGATTCGGCCGATGTCAGACGATTGGCGGGTCTACCTCGTTGCCGTGGTGTTCGGCCTCTATCTGGGCTGGTTGGGTGGCACTCGTCGCCACGACGATCGAAGGGACGCCATCATCTCATTGGTGGTCGCCTTCGCCGTCGGTGTGGGCTTCCTCATGTTCGGTTCGGGTGACTCGACGGCCGTGCTGGCCGCTACGAGCCTGTTGATCGGCCCCGTCATCGCCATCGCTGCGCTCCTCACGTGGGCGAGAGGACGCGCCTGACGTGATGCAGGGCGATCGCAGTGGCATGGGAGACGCTGAGCGAGTCGATCCCGGACCCCATGTCGATCCGCACCCGGAGGTCGCTGGCCTCGAGCATCGCCTCTGAAAGACCCGGGCCTTCGGACCCGACCGCCACGGCCACACGCCCGGAGACTTCGACGTCGCCGATCTCGACTGAGCCGGCCGGAGTCAACGCGATGATCGATCGGCCCGGAAGGTGCGGAGGCCACTCGGTCGCCCGGACGATCGGGATCAACCCGACCGCCCCCATCGAGACCCGCACGGCACGCCGCGTGAATGGATCAGCCGCTGCCTCGTCCAGGACCAGCGCATCCGCCTCGAGGGAAGCCGCCGTCCGGACGATGGCACCGATGTTGGCGTCATCGCCGACAGCTTCGACGATGCACATGATGCGGACATCGTCGACCTCTTCGAGCGACGGCGCTCGGGGCCGCTCGAAGAGGCCCACCATCCCGCGGTGCATGTCGAAGCCGACGACATCGCGCAACTCGGGGTCGGTGAGCGCGAAGACTTCGGCGTCACCGGTGTCGAACTGGGTGAGCAGGTGCCGCCTCCGCTCGAGTACGAGCAGCGAGCGCAACCGGACGCCGCTTTCGATCAACCTCTCCACCACGCCCGGCGATTCGCCGTAGAACATGTTCGCGCTACGGACGCGAAGTTCGGCCTCTCGCGATCGCAAGTCCGAGAACCACTCCAGGATGTCGCCGTTTGATCGGGCGCTGTCAGAAGCCGTCACGTTCGAGCGCATCGAGCGCGATCTCGACCATGGAGTTGAAGGAGGTCTGCCGTTCGTCGGAGGAGGTCTCCTCCCCTGTGCGAATGTGATCACTCACCGTGGCAATCGTCAGCGCTCTCGCACCCTTCTCGGCGGCCACGCCATACAGCCCGGCCGCTTCCATCTCGATCGCGATCACGCCCATCGACTCCATGACGTCGATGGCGTTTTCCGTCGGGTTGTAGAAGAGATCGGCGGAATGGACGTTGCCGACCTTGACGTGGAATCCGCCAGCCTCTGCGGCCTCGACAGCAGCCTTGGCGAGCCCGAAATCGGCGATGGCAGCGAAGTCCCAGTTCGCATAGCGCGTCCGGTTGACCAGCGAGTCGGTGCATGCCCCGGTGGCGATCACCACGTCGCGGATCTTCACGTCGGCTCCGATGCCTCCGCACGATCCGACCCGCACCAGCCGCTTGACGTCGTATTCGGTGATGAGCTCGAAGGCATAGATCGAGGCAGACGGGATGCCCATGCCGGTGCCCATCACCGACACGCGGTGTCCGTGGTAGGTCCCGGTGTACCCGAGCACGTTTCGAACCGAAGTGACGAGTTCGGCGTCGGTGAGGAAGTTGTCGGCGATGTGCTTGGCGCGGAGCGGGTCGCCGGGAAGGAGAATCGCTTCGGCGAACTGGCCCGGCTCGGCTGAGATGTGCGGTGTCGGCATGAACGTCTTCCTGATTTCGGCGTCCGGCCAACCGTACTCGGAACGCCGGGAGCGCTCAGCCCGAGCGGGTGATCAGATCCGCCGCCAATGCGGTCCAGCCGGTCTGGTGGGTGGCTCCGAGTCCTCTGCCGGTGTCGCCATCGAAGTACTCGGCAAACACGACGAGCTGCTGGTATCCCTCGGTGTCTCTGAAGGGGTCTCCGGCCATGGACGGACGCGTTCCTTCGAACAGGGCACACAGCCGGTCGGAGAGATCGGATGTGATCTCGCCCAGACCGTGCCGGCGCCCCGACCCGGACGGGTACTCGACGGTGAAACCGTCGCCGAGACCGACGGCGAACTCGCGCAAGGAGGTGATGAGGAGCCAGTTCACCGGGAACCAGACAGGGCCGCGCCAGTTCGAGTTCCCACCGAACATCGCAGACCGGGATTCGGCCGGCTCGTATCCAACGACCGTCCCGCCGGCATCGAAAACGAACGGGTTGGACTCGTGCCACTTGGAGAGTGATCGCACGCCGTGGGCGGAGAGGAACTCGCCGGGATCGAACACTCGAGCGAGGATCCTCTCGAGCTGGCCACCGTCGACGACCGAGAGCATGGTGCCGTCGTCGCTCCCCCGGGTGATCGTGTGGCAGTACTGCTCGCGGTGCTCTACGAACCAGTGGTAGCGATTTGTGAAGTCGGGAAGCCGTTCGAACAAGTCGGACTTGACGTTTTCGACTGCGAACAGCGGGATCAAGCCGACCATGGAGCGGATCTCGAGACGCTCGATCCCTCCCTCGGTGCGAATCACGTCGTAGAAGAAGCCGTCCTCTTCCGACCAGAGCCCCTGGCCCTCCAGAGCGGTGGCGATGTAGGCGAAGTGCTCGAGGAACTTCGTGGCGAGATCCTCGTAGGCCGGGTTGTGATCGGCCAGCAGGATGGTGATCCGCAGCATGTCCAGGCAGAACATCGCCATCCACGCAGTCGCGTCTGCCTGTTCGAGCACCGTTCCGTCAACGAGCTCGGCGGAGCGGTCGAACGCGCCGATGTTGTCGAGCCCGAGAAAGCCACCCTCGAACAGGTTGTTGCCCTCGGTGTCCTTGCGGTTCACCCACCAGGTGAAATTGAGGATGAGCTTGTGGCAGATGCGCTCGAGGAACTCGAAGTCATTCGATCCGTCGATACGGAACACCTCGGTTGCAGCCCTGGCGTGCACCGGCGGGTTGGTGTCCGCGAAGTTCCATTCGTAGGCGGGGAGTTGCCCGTTGGGATGCATGTACCACTCGCGGCAGAACAGCAGGAGCTGGTCCTTGGCGAACTCGGGGTCGACATGGGCGAGGGCGATGCAGTGAAAGGCCGAATCCCACACCGCATACCAGGGGTACTCCCAGGTGTCGGGCATCGAAATGATGTCGGCGTTGTTGAGGTGGTGCCATTCGGCATTCCTTCCCGAGAGGCGCTCGACGGGCGGCTCCGGCATTGCGGGGTCGCCCTCCAGCCAGTGCTCGACGTCGTAGTGGTACCACTGCTTCGACCAGAGCACCCCGGCGAATGCCTGTCTCGCGATCCGGCGCCGCTCGGCGTCTTCGACGTGACCGAGCAGATCACCGTAGAACTCGTTCGCTTCACGACTGCGGGCCTCGAGCACAGACTCGAAGTCCAGGGGCCGCGCCTCGGGCGCAAGCCGGAACCGCAGTGTCTCGACTTCACCTGCGGGTACATCCACCTGATACCACCAGGCGGCCTTGGTGCCCTCGAACGCGGGGTTCACGGACTGGTCACCGGCCACCACGTGTCGACCGATGCCGTCCTTGGGAAACTCGGGTCCCGGAGTGCCGAACAACGCCTCGGTGTTGGTGTCGTTGTCACAGAACAGCGCCTGCCCCTTCCCATCGGAGGCGAACACCATCGAGCCGTTTCCCCACTCGGCCTTCAACGAAGATCCATCGAGGCCGATCGTCCCTCGGCGCTCGCGTCGACCCCAGCTCCAGGTGTTGCGCAACCAGAGATGCGGGAGCACGTGCAGGCTCTCGACGGAGTCCGATCGGTTCCGCACGGAGATCTCGACACAGAGGTCATCGGGGTCGGACTTGGCATAGGTGACCTCGATGTCCCAGAACCCGGAGTCGAGGATCCCGGTGTCTCCCAGCTCGTACTCGGGCTCGTCACGACCGCGCTCGGCATTGACCCGCCGCAGCTCGTCGTAGGGGAACTCCGAGATCGGATAGGCGTATCGCCACTTCATCCACGAGTGGGTCGGTGTGCTGTCGACGAACCACCAGTGCTCCTTGGCGTCCTCGCCGTGGTTGCCTTCTCGACCGGTCAGCCCGAACAACCGCTCCTTGAGGATGGGATCGCGACCATTCCAGAATGCCATCGCGAGGCAGAGCCGCTGTTCATCATCGCAGATGCCGGCGAGCCCGTCCTCGTTCCAGCGGTAGGCGCGGGAAGCGGCGTGATCGAATGGGAAGTACCTCCAGGCATCACCGTCGGCCGAGTAGTCCTCCCGGACCGTGCCCCAGGCGCGCTCGGCCAGGTACGGCCCCCAGCGCTTCCACCCGTCGTCGGCGAGACGCTCTGATTCGGCCGCCACCCTCAGCGAAGTTCGAGCTCGACAACCTCGAAGGCACCCTCGGCTGCGTCACCGAGTTCGCCGGGAGTGCCGCTGAGAATCGGGAACGTCCCGAAGTGGATCGGCACCACCTTCTCGACTCCGATGAGCTTCGCGGCTCTCGCAGCGATGCCGGCTCCCATCGTGTAATGGCCGCCGATCGGGAGGAACGCAACGTCGGGCTCGTAGATCTCACCGATCATCGACATGTCACCGAACACGGTGGTGTCCCCGGCGAAGTAGAACGTCGGTCCGGATGGGATGTCGACTATCCATCCACCGGCCTCGCCCCCCGCCACGATTCCCTCGTCTCCCGAGATTCCGGACGAGTGCACGGCGTCGACCAGCGTGGCGAAGATCCCGTTGGGACCTTCGATGCGACCACCCTTGTTGGATCCCGTGACGTTCTCGAGGCCCTTTGCCGTGAAATACTCGGCGACCTCGTGGATGGCGAACACCGCAGCGTCGTTCGCCTTGGCGGCCGCCTCGACACCGAGCACGTGGTCGAAATGCCCGTGGGTGACGTAGATCGCGTCGACCCCGGTCTGATTCCACTCCGACTCCGGGCAGGCGGGGTTGCCTTCGAGCCAGGGGTCCACCAACACCGTGGTTCCGTCGTCCATCTTCAACCGGATCGTGGCATGTCCCAGCCAGCTCACATCGACGCCATGGATCTGCACAGAATGCCCTTCGCTCGCTTCCTTTCGAACCTACCGAATCGGGAGCCGAATCGAGGGCCAATCCTCGGGTTGCGCTCAGTCGCCGAAGTCCGTGGAGTGCTCGGCGAAGTAGGCCCCTGCGTCCTCCATCCACAGTGGCCAATCACTCAGCCACTCGGGCATGCTGACGTCTCTGATCCGATCGGCGACCGGAATGTATGGCTTGAGATCGAGGACCGGTGTGCCGTCGAAGGCGTCGATCCAGGGCAGTACCACCGTCCCGGCATCGACGTCGACCTCGAAGACAGGCATCGTCGTGAACGCAATCGGATTGGGCCGGTACTCCGACCGGCAGGCAAACACCCCTACTTCGACTCCCGGCGCATAGGGAAGGTCGGTGACGAGGTGGTTTCGAGCCTCGGGTGTGTCGCACTCGGTTGCCCACCACACGATCGTCACGTGGCTGAACTGATCGAGGCCGCGCAACGCTGCCCGATACGGCTCGTCGATGACGACGAGATACGTCTGCGATTCGTCGGAAGCGATTACGTGACCGATCGGGTGAAGGGTGAGCTCGGCGGTGGATGTGGCCGCAGCGGTGTTCATGGTCCTCCCTGTCTGGACATCTCCGACCGTCGCATAACTCAGGGCGGTGCGCTAGAGCCGGAATCCCTCACCGCTCGTCGACTACGGAGGGAGAGCGCCTGGACTCGAAGATCTCGCGAACGGTGTCGATGGTGTCGGCATCTTCGGGGTTCTTGTCGGGTCGGTGAGCCCTGACCCGGGCGAACCGGAGCGCCATCCCTCCCGGGTAGCGGATGCTTGGGAGCAGCCCGTCGAAGGCGACTTCGACGACCAGTTCGGGACGTACGTAGACCGTGCGTTTGGTCCGCCGTTCCTCCAGCGCAAGCAGGGTCCTGGTCTGGAACTCCAACATCTCGTCGGTGAGCCCTTTGAAAGTCTTGCCGAGCATCACGAAGCTCCCATCTGCATCCCGGGCGCCGAGGTGGAGGTTCGACAACCAGCCGGTGCGGCGACCGCTTCCCCATTCGGCGGCGAGGATGACCAGGTCGAGGGTGTACACAGGCTTGACCTTGATCCATGACGAGCCACGCCGGCCCGCCTCGTACCCAGAGTCGGGGTCCTTGACCATGACCCCTTCGTGACGGAGCGCACGTGCCTCCGCCAGGAAGGACTCCGCCTCCTCGGCGTCTGAGGTGACGATCTGTGGGATGAGCGACTCGGGCGGGACGACCGACGACAGGAGGTCCCGACGCTCCGACAGTGGCAGATCGATCAGATCCTCCCCGTCGAGGTGCAGGACGTCGAACCAGAACGGCCGGAGCTCCAGGACCCCACCTGGGCCGTCGGATCCGAACTCACTCATGGTCTGCTCGAAGGGCATCGGACCTCCGTCGGTTGCGAGAGCCATCGACTCGCCGTCGAGGATGATCGAATCGACTTCGAGATCCCGAAGACCACCGACGATGGTCGGGAGCCGATCGGTGACGTCGTTGAGGTTGCGGGTGAAGATGCGAACCTCACCGCCGGAGCGGTGGGCCTGGATTCGGGTGCCGTCGAGCTTCCACTCGACCGCTGACAGTCCGAGCCGACCGATCGCAGTCTCGACGTCGGGAGCCGATGCGGCGAGCATCGGCTTGATCGCTGTGAGTACGGACATGCCGACCTCGGCCAGACCGGTCTCACCGGATGATGCGGCGACGACGGCGGTCTGGCCCAGATCGCCGCTCAACATCGCAGCCCGGCGGACGGCGGCAACCGGCACCTCGAATGCCGAAGCGATCGCATCCACCATCACCCCCTCGAGTGCACCCTGGCGCAGCTCGCCGGTGAGCAGTCTCCGCAGGAAGTCGACCTCGTCCGGGGTTCCGTCGTTCACCAGCTCCCCCAGCGCCTCGGCCCTCCGCTGCTGCGAGCCCGGACCGGAGATCGATGGGTAGAGGTCGAGGAACCGGTCCACGACGGCGACCGGGAGACCCGGTGCGGCTGGATCACCCCCGGCGAGATCGGCGACGGACGCCCATCCGATCCCGACCCTGCCCTGCCGAGGTACCCCGGACAGGTATCCAACCACGATCGGGATCTCATCGATAGGGGCCCTTGACAGCAGTGACGAGATGGCCTGCGACTTGGCTTTGCGACTGCGAGTCGAAGAGATCGCGGCTGACACCTCGGCGATCTCCGACAAGAGCATCAGGCGGCGAGCAGGTCGACCCCGAACGCCCGCAGCAAGCGCGCAAGGGGAGCCAACGGCAACCCGATCACATTCGACGGCGAGCCGTGAACCGACTCGATCAGGATCGCCCCCAGGCCACCGAGTCCATAGGAGCCGGCCTTGTCGAGCGGCTCTCCGCTGGCAACGTATCCGGCGATCTCCAATTCGGTGAGTGGCGAGAAGGTCACTTCCGACATCTCGACCGTGGACTCCACCCGCTCCCCGGAGCGGACGGCCACCCCGGTCATGACCGTGTGACGCTCCCCGGCGAGCGCCGTGAGCATCGAGATCGCCTCATTGGGATGTGCCGGCTTGCCGAGCACCCGCCCCTCGAAGACGACCACGGTGTCGGCTGCGATGATCACTGCGTCTGGGTCGTCGACCACTGAGGCCTTCGATCGCGAAACCCGCTCCACGAACATCGATGGCTCCTCGTCGGGGTATCTGGTCTCGTCGACATCGGGAACGACCACCTCGAAACCGAGGCCGATCGATGACAGCAGCGCTCGTCGACGAGGGGAGCTCGAAGCGAGGATGATGCGCAACGATCAGTCCCTCGGCACGCACAGGACGGGCCTGCCGGCCGTCAGGATGATCTCCTGGTTCTGGCTGCCCATGAGCAGCTTGCCCAGACGTGACTTGTTCTTGACCGTCACCACGATGAGATCGGCACCGAGGGCATCCGCTGCTCGCACGATCTCAGAAGACGGATCACCGAAGAAGAGGTACGTTTCGAAATCGATACCCGGGGCGCTCTCGCCGAGCAGGTCATCGATCCGCGTCTTCGCCTGGTGCTCGGCCTGCTCACGAACCGACTTGGCCTCCTGTGGCACATCCGGCACGTCGATCGAGGCGCTCGTCATGACGTGAACGGCGAGGATCTTCCCGTTCGACTCGCTCGCCAGCGTGGCTGCCATCTCGACGCCGGCGCGCGACGAGTCCTCGAGATCAACGGGGACGAGAATCTTGGAGAACATGAAATCCTTTCGGTCTTCTGGGGACGCTAACCGATCGAGTCATCCGGTGGCCCGATGGAAATCGATTTCGATTGGACCGGTCCATGGG
>JAHEIN010000284.1 GCA_024639335.1 bacterium
GCGAGCCCGTCGGTGACGGTGTACGAGAATCCGTCGACGCCGTCGAAGTCCGGATCCGGCACGTACGTGACCGTTCCGTCGGTGTTGTCGGTGACCGAGCCCCCAACGATCCCTGTGAGATCCAGCGAATCGAGCGTGAGCGCTTCTCCGTCGGGGTCGGACACGTAAGCCGGATCGAGCAGATCGATCGTGACTCCGCCGGCATCGTCCTCAGCAACCCCGCCACTCCGGTCGGCCGCCACCGGCGGCCGGTTCACATCCGTCACCGTCCATGTGAAGGTGTCAGTGGCCACGTTGCCGTCGCCGTCGGTGACCTCGACTTCCGCGGCGTAGGGGCTGGCGTCGGCCGCTGTGTAGTCGATCGTGCCGGTGATCTCGCCTGTCGCATCGTCGATCGCGAGGCCTGGAGGGAGGTTCGATGCGGAGTATGTGAGGGGACCCGGCTCGACGTCGGTGGCGCCGCTGTCGATCGACACGGTCGTGTTCTCGGGGTCGCTCCTGTCTCCGAGGTCCTGGTCGAACGTCGGGGTGTTCCCGGTTGTCACCTCGATCGAGACGTCGTCGAGGTCGAGGTGAGAGTCGTCTTCGCCGCCGACCAGCTCGAACCGGATCGCGCTCGCTGGCGAAGCGAAGGCAGAGATGTCGTGGCTGGCGAGCTGGGGGGCTCCGTCGTCGACCGACAGCTGATAGCTCGCCACGGGAAAGAACGACGCTCCGTCGGCGGAAGCGAGGACCCGCACCTCCCCGTCTCCATCGCCATGCACATGACGCTCGTACGAGAAGGTCAGCATCACGGACGTCGCGCCACCCGAGTCGAAGGACCGAGTGACATGCGCGGCGTCGACACCGCTTGTGCCGATGACCAGACACACATCGTCGGGGCACCTGCTACCACTGTCGACGTCGAAGGCGCCATCTTCGGGAAGGCCGTCGTCGCCGACCTCGACCCACGGGCCGGCCCAGGCGTCCGGCCCGGTCGACCCTCCGTACGAGCCGTCGAGAGGGAAGCTGTCGGTGTAGGTCCTCGCGCCGGCCGCGACGGATGGGGAGACGCCCAGCAGACCGTACACGATGGCTGCGACGACCCCCACGATCAGAGCTCGCGGTGCCCGCTCTCGTCGAACGACCAGCCGGTACGCCGTCATGGGACCTCCTGTGCGACGGGTGCTTCAACGCGCGCGCCGGTGGCTCCGGTCAGCGGCAGCGAGACCGTGAACGCCGTGGATGAGCCAGCCCGTTCATAGGTGAGCCTTCCCCCCATCGCCTCGGTGAGCGAGCGAGCGATGTTCAGACCGAGGCCCACACTGCCCGCCAGCAGGGCCCCACGGCCGTCGTGGACGAAACGTTCGAAGAGCCGATCTGCGATCTCGGGTGACACACCGGCACCGTCATCTACGACCGAGACGAGGTACGAACCTGCAGCGGTCCGTCCGAAGACTCCGATGTTCGGACCACCGTGCTTCACGGCATTCGATACGAGGTTGCGCAAGACCTGACGCAGCCGCAGGGCATCGATCCATGCTTCCCCAGGAGCGGCCTGCATCTCGACCGACCATCCACCACGCGTGAACGGAGCAAGCACTGCTGCGATCTCATCGCCGATCTCGACGCTGCAACGCTCGATCGTGAGCTCTCCCGCCTCGATGCGGGCCGCCATCAGAAGATCCTCGACCATCCTGGAGAGCTCGGCGGACTCGGTGTTGATGAGCCCGATCAACTCGAAGCTCATGTCCGGATCGACGAAGCCCTGCTCGATCAGCAACTCGGAGAAGCCGAAGATCGCCGTCAAGGGGGTTCTGAACTCGTGTGAAAGCCCCGCAATGAACTCGTCTTTGGACCGGCTGAGCTCTCGCTCCGCCTCCAGCTTCGCCTCGAACTCGATCCGCCGTTCCTTCACCTGTCGGCGCACGAGGTACCGGTAGAGCGCGAACGCAGCGAGCGGAATGAGGAGGGTGACGAAGACCTGTGTGATGCTGGCGATCCGCCCCGCCGAGCCCTCGCTGCTGGCGATGTCGTCGCTGATCACCTCGATCTGTCCGCTGAGCTCTCCCTCGACCTCCCGGTAGGACGCTTCGAACTCGCCACCGTTGGCCTCCAGAGCGGCCTCGGCGTCGCCCCCCTCGACGAAGGAGAGCACCCGCCTGCCCGAGAGGAGTAGGGAGTTGAGCGAGTTGTCGATCGTGCGACTCTCGGCGATGGGTGCGTTGCGGATGGCCTCCACGTTGTCGAGCGCCGACTTCGCTTCTTCTACCGCATCGTCGAGTGCGGCTTGAGACGCGAATCCTGCCGCCCGGTCCACAGCGAAGAA
>JAHEIN010000285.1 GCA_024639335.1 bacterium
GCCATCGTGATCGACGCAGTCTGCCCGCTCGTCACCAAGGTCCATCACGAGGTCAAGCGCATGGCCGACAAGGGTTTCGACATTCTCTACATCGGCCATGAGGGTCACGACGAAGCGGTCGGGACGGTCGCCGAAGCGCCCGAGGCGATCACGCTGATCGAGCCGGAGCGCGGCCTCGGAGCCTTCGAGCCGGCCGACCCGTCGAAAGTCGCACTGTTGGCGCAGACCACGCTCGGGGTGTACGAGTGGCAGGAGGTATTGGACTCGGCTCAGAGCCGCTATCCCGAACTCTGGACGGCTCGCCGCAGCGACTTGTGCTACGCCACGACCAACCGGCAGTCGGCAGTCCAGGCGCTGGTCGATCACGCCGACCTCATCCTGGTCGTGGGCTCGGAGAATTCCTCGAACACACAGGCGCTGGTGCGCGTTGCGGCCGAACACGGCGTGCCGGCACACCGGATCGAATCGGCCGATCGAATCGACGACCAGTGGCTCGAAGACGTGGCAGTCGTCGGACTCACCGCAGGGGCGTCGGCGCCGGACCACCTCGTTCAAGCCGTCATCGATCGTCTCGATCCGACGCTCGGGTTCGAGCTCTTCTCGGTGACCGAAGAGGAGGAGTACTTTCCGTTGCCTCCGCAGCTCCGGAGCTTCGTTGGGGTACTCCAGACGATGATCGAGGCATCGGTCACCGCACGGCCGCCCAAAGAGCCTGGTCTCATCGAGACCGACCGCACCTGGACGGCCACCGAGGCGCTCGACATCCTGTAGGCCTCTCTCGGCCGACGCCTCACATCGGCGACCTGGGTTGTGGGTTCTGAGTCGTGGGTCCCGGTTCCGCCGCAGCGTCAAGACGGGCGGACTGGGGCGCACCCGGCAACAGCTTCAGAACTCACCACTCAGAACTCAACCACCGCGCACGCGAGTTGTCTGGCGAACACCGCCACGGCGGTACCCTCACGGCATGCTTCCCATCGTCGCCGTTGTCGGGCGTCCCAACGTCGGCAAATCAACCCTGGTGAACCGCATCGTCGGTGGTCGTCCCGCCGTGACCGAAGAGATGCCCGGCGTCACACGCGACCGGCGGGAGTTCCGCGCGGAGTGGGTTGGTCGGGAGTTCTTGGTGGTCGACACCGGCGGATGGGAGCTGAAGCCAGGTGAGCCGATCGTATCCGAGATTCGCCAACAGGCCGAGGCGGCGCTCGCCGCCGCCGACGTCATCGTCTATGTCACAGATGCCACGGCGGGGGTCAGCGACGATGACGCCGGTGTCATCCGCATGTTGAGAAGTGCAGACGCGCCCATCGTGTTCGCAGCGAACAAGGTCGATGATGCGAGCAAGGAACGCTTGATCGATGATCTGTGGTCGATGGGGATCGGCGAGCCGTTCCCGGTCTCGGCGTTCCACGGGCGTGGCGTGGGAGATCTGTTGGATCGGATCGTGGAACTCCTTCCCGAGTCGGACGAACCGCCGCCCCAAGACGACCTCGCCCGCCTGGCGATCATCGGGCGCCCCAATGTCGGGAAGTCGACCCTGCTCAACCAAATGCTCGGTGAGCAACGGGTGATCGTCTCAGAAGTGCCCGGCACGACCCGGGATCCGATCGACACGGTGGTGGAGCTCGATGGTGAGGTGTACCGGCTCATCGATACCGCCGGCATTCGCCGCAAACCCAAGATCACCGAAGACGCCGACTTCTATGCCGTGCTCCGGGCTCGAGAGGTGCTGGAGTCTGCCGATGTGGCTCTGCTGATCATCGACGCCGTCGACGGAGTGACCCATCAAGATCAACGCATCGCCGCCGAAGTCGTCGAGGCAGGAGTGTCGCTGGTCATCGTTCTCAACAAGTGGGACCTCATCGATGACGAGACGCGAGAGGTCATGGAGCGATCACTCGGAGACCGGTTTGGGTTCGTCTCCTGGGCGCCTGTGATCAGGATCTCTGCCCTGACCGGCGCTCGGACCAAGCGGATCCCGGGAGCCATCCGATACGTCCTCGAGACACGAGAGCACCGGATCGGCACCGGCGAGTTCAACCGGCTGGTGCGGGAGTGGACCGGTGCGCATCCTCCACCCGTCCGAAAGGGTCGCCGACCCCGCATCCTCTATGCGGTACAGGCCGGGGTGGCGCCACCGACCTTCATCATGTTCGTCGGTGGGGGAGAGTTGGGGCCGGACTACCTGCGATTCCTCGAGGGGCGGCTGCGTGGTGTGGAGGACTTCACGGGGGCGCCGGTTCGGGTGATCGCCCGACGGAGGGAGCGTCGGCCGGAATGAGCGACGAGTCCCCGTTC
>JAHEIN010000124.1 GCA_024639335.1 bacterium
GCAGCCAACGCCGCCGCCGGATTCCGTTGTGGCGTGGCGACCGCCGATACGACTCCCGCCGCCGGGGCCGTGTACTTGATGTGCGCGTCCTTGAGGAACGGCACGACCTGATCGAGATGCGCGCCGACTGCGTTGAGGAGAACGCCGCCGGTGGCGGTCTCGGCTGCGCCGTATACAGCTGCAGCGTGGGCGGTCCCGATGTGATTGTGCAATTCACGACGGTCGGGGAGCGTGACGGTCACCCGATCGCCGTCGATAGAGGTCACCCGATAACCCATCGTCGCCACGAAGGGCACCGACGCAGCCAGGGCTGCGCCGAGCTCGTCGGGGCTCACTTCGTGTAGATCGCTTCGATCTCCGACTCGTAATGATCGGCGACGATGCGTCGCTTGACCTTCAAGGTCGGCGTGAGTTCCCCACCTTCGATGCTGAAGTCGGCCGGAAGGATGCGGAAGGTCCGGATGGACTCCGCCTTGGACACGGCCTTGTTGGCGTGATCGATGGCCTCTTGAACCGCCGCTTTGAGGTCTTCGTCGTCGACGTTGTCCGCCACCGAGCCCGACTTGCCGTGCTCCTCCGCCCAGCGGGGGAATTCGTCGGGGTCGATGGTGATCAGCGTGGCGATGAACGGTTGGTTGTCGCCGACGACCATTGCCTGCGAGATCAGCGGATGGCTCCGTATCCCGTCTTCGAGTACCGCAGGTGCGACGTTCTTTCCGCCGGCCGTGACGATGATCTCCTTCTTGCGGCCCGTGATCCGCAGATAGCCGTCGTCGAGGGTGCCGATGTCGCCGGTGTGGAACCAGCGCTCGGAATCGATCGACTCTGCCGTGGCATCGGGGTTCTGCCAGTAGCCCCGCATGACGTGGCCACCCTTGATGAGCACTTCGCCATCGTCGGCGATCCGAATCGTCGAGCCTGGGAGCGGGCGGCCCACCGTCCCGATGCGAATCGACCCCGGCGAGGACGCGGTCGCAACTGCGGACGTTTCGGTGAGCCCGTAGCCCTCGATGACCGTGATCCCGATGCCGCTGTAGAAATGGCCGAGTCGTTCGCCGAGGGGAGCGCCACCACTGATCGCATACTTGGTGCGACCACCGAAGACATCTCGCAGCTTCGTGTAGACGAGACGGTCGAAGACAGAATGCGCGATCTTGGTGGGGAGCGACACCTTTCCGGCCTGCTCTTCAGTCGAATAGTTGATGGCGACCTTGGTGGCGAGATCGAAGACCTTGCCCTTGCCGTCCGCATCGGCCCTCTGCTTCGCAGTGTTGTAGATCTTCTCGAAGACCCGTGGCACCGAGAACATCCATGTCGGGCGAACCATCGCGAGTTCCTCCATCAGCTGGGGAACCCCGGTCGAGAATGCGATCTTCGAGCCCTGCTCGATCGAGACGACTTGTGCGACTCGTGCGAAGATATGAGCGAGTGGGAGGAACATCAGGGTCGAAGTGGTGCTGTTGATGACCTCGGAGGTCACCACTTCGGTCTGTTCGGCGGTCCAGACGAAATTGCCGACTGTCAGTTCCACGCCCTTGGGCCGCCCTGTCGTGCCCGAGGTGTAGACCAGCGTCGCCAGGTCGTCATGACCAACCGACTTGGCTCGCGCCTGGACGTCCTCGTCTGAGATGCCTGCGCCTTGGGCGATCAGCTCGTCCATTCCCCCGGCTTCGAGAGAGACGACGTGCTCACAAGTGCCCCGCTCTCCGGCCTGTTCGAGGAAGACCTTCTTGAGGTCGTCGGTGGCACAGATGATGGCCTTGGCGCCCGAGTTGGAGACGATCCAATCGACTTGATCTGCCGACGAGGAGTCGTAGATGGTGACGGTGGCGCACCCGGCGGTCCAGATGGCGTAGTCGAACAGCGTGAACTCGTATCTGGTCGGCGAGAAGAGGCACACCCGGTCTCCATCACCGAGGCCCAGAGCCATGAGACCGGCTGCGATACGCCGGACCTGTTGGGCCATCTCGGCGTAGCTCATGTCGACGAACGGTCCCGAGCCCTGGCGATACGAGAGGATCGGCTTGGTTCCGTGCTGTTGCTCGTGATCCCAGAGCGCTGTGGTGAGGTTCTTGTCCGGGGCGACGTCCACCGAACCGGGAGTGCTGTATTCCTGCATCATTTCCTTCTCGCGGGGCAATCCGATGCTACTCGTCCCGGCGGCTTGAGGGCCAGGGAGCCCGGGGTTTTCGGCTGTCAGCCGACCCGTTCGGCATCGCGGGCGTCCCAGCGCTCTTCGGCTGCTGCCACGATGCCGCCCGCCATCTGAGGGAACACGAAACCGTGGAACGGGAGGAGCGAGTACCAGTAGAGGCGGCCGAACAGCCCACGGGGCACGAACGTGGCCCGCTGGACGAGCGTGTGCTTGCCATCGCTCTCTTCGATGTCCCACTCGAGCCAGGCTTCGCCCGGCACTTTCATCTCGGCCTTCAGCGTGAGATGGGCGTTCGCTCGTACGTCGACGACCCGCCAGAAGTCCAGGGCCTCTCCCTGCCGGACCTCCTCGGGGTGGCGGCGCCCCCGACGTAATCCGGCTCCACCCAGAACCTGGTCCATGAGTCCCCGGATCTGCCACGCCCAGGGGGCCGAGTAATACCCGGTTGCGCCACCGACTCGAGCAAAGGCCCAGAACAGGTCTTCGGCCGCTGCACAACTGTCCATCCTCCGCTCATCGGTGAGGACGGTCCCGCTGGCGTATTCGGGGTCGGAAGGCAGGGGCTGTGCCGGTACCCAGTCCTGTGGGGACCAGCGGGTGGGGATCTGGGAGCTTCTGACCCGGTCGAGCGCTCGACTGACTGACTCCTCGAACGTCAGCGTCTCGTACTCGATGATGTCGGAGATCGGACGATCTCGGACCACCACCTCGTTGCGGAGGCTCTGGACCAGTTCCTCGGATGTGACAGAGGACAGAGGGGTCACCAATCCGATCCATCGACCCGAGAGACCGGGAGAGAGAACCGGGACCGGGATGATCGTTCGAGGCCTCAGGCCGGCGATCCGGGCATACGCGCGGATCATCTCCTCGTAGGTGAGCACGTCGGGCCCGCCGATCTCCAGCACCCTGTCCAGCGCCTCTCGGTGCCCGAGTACCGCAACGAGGTAGTGGAGCACGTCGGCGATGGCGATGGGCTGACACCGGGTCCGTACCCAGCGCGGGGTGATCATCACCGGAAGAACTTCGGTCAAGTAGCGCAGCATCTCGAACGAGAGCGATCCGGAGCCGATCACGACGGCGGCCTGAAGCTCGGTGACGGGAACGGTTCCCGCCGCGAGGATGTGACCGACCTCTTGCCTGCTCGCCAGGTGTTCGGAGAGCTCGATGGAATCGTCACCCAGCCCGCTCAGATAGATGATCTGTTTCAGTGCGCTTTCATGAGAGGCGGCGACCAGGTTGAGCGCAGCAGTCCGGTCCCTGGTAGAGAACCCCTCACCACCACCCATCGAGTGCACCAGGTAGTAGGCGGCGTCGCATCCGGCGATGGCGTCACCGATCGTCGACTCGTCCAGCAGGTCCACCCGGCGGATCTCGACCTGTCCCGCCCACGGCATGGCGTCCAGCTTCGATACGTCCCTCGACGTGGCCACGACCTGGTGGCCCTGCTCGAGAAGCCGGGTTACGAGCCGCCCACCCACGTAGCCGCTGGCCCCGAGCACCACGACTCGGCGCACTGATGAAGAACCGTGTGTCGGCTCAACCGATCCGGCATCACTCACGACCGCACCTCCAGTCCGACGGTCTCGGAGATTCGGCGGACGTACTCGTCGGGGTCGGCCTTGCGTTCCAGACCCGATGCCGTCATCGAGCGTGTCTTGCCGAAGACGTCACGCTCCTGCCAAGCACGATCCCACAGGCCGAAGACCCATCCCACGTTCCCAAACGAGTTGGGGTCGCGTCCGTCGTATAGGTGTCGGTTGTTCAACGTAAGCACCGTCCTGTAGGCGTATTCTGGAGTGTTGCTCCACTCGAGGATCTTCTTGCCCCAGTACATCCTCATGTAGTTGTGGAGATATCCGGTCTCCCGTAGCTGAATCATGGCAGCGTTCCAGTACGGATCGTGGGTCAGCGCCCGTTCGAATTCCGATCTCGTGTACACCTGTTCACGTGGGTCGTCCTCGTGGTCCTTCAGAGTCTTCTTTGCCCAATCGGGGAGTGACGAGTACTTGTCGTATTCCGGCTCGAACTCGACGAAGTTGAATCCGAGCTCCCGTCTCACCACGAGCTCCTCGATATATGAGTCGATCATCTCCTCCGGTGCCCCGGATGCCTCGATCTCGATGGCAACCCGTACTGGCGATATGTGTCCGAAGTGCAGATACATCGACATGTGGGAGACATTGCCACGCTCAGGCTTGTTTCGCTTCTCGTCGTAGGTGGGGAGCATGTCGGCGATGAACCGATCCAGTGCCGCTCGCGCTTGATGCTGGCCACCGGTGAACAACCGGATGCGGGTCTGGACGGCGTCACCGTCGTCGAGGCGGGAGATTGCCTCCTCGACGTCCGACTCGGTCGCACCATCGATCGAGAGGCTCCTGCTCTTCTTGTCGATGGTCGCCGTCTCGGCGAGTTCCTTGAACTCACTCAGGTGATCGTGGATCTTCGGCCGGATCGTCCGGGCGGCATACTCCCGCTTGTCGGAGGTCACGTGAGTCGGTACCACGACCGCAGTTTCGACCTCGGTGGTCTGCTTCCCGGTGCGCCCGACCACCTCGTCGAGGATGGCCCGCTGGTGTCTGAGGTAGGTCCTGTCGGTGACGATTTCGGTCGCATCCGCGGCGACATGCACGACGTGGTCGGCTCTGTTGCCGAGTCTCACGACGAACTTGATGTTCCGCTCCGCGAGCCCGCGGGCGACGTCCTCGAGGCCCTGCTGTAGGAACTCGAAGTGCCGCTTTTGGGCTTCGGGATACGACGGATCGAGCACGAACAACACGACGAGCCGCCGACCGGTCGCGTTGGCGCGCTCGATTGCGAACTCGAGCGCGTCGTTGTCCTGAGTCCTGACCGCAGCACTCATCCAGTAGAGCGTGAACGCGCCTTTCGCGGGCTCAGACGCTCCGTGGGTTCGAAGTCGAGCGGGATGGATCGAAGACATGGTCGGCGCTTACCCGTCACCCGACGTTGTCAACCCGGCTCCTCGCAGATCGTTGATTATGCGAGGAACTCGAACTCGATGGCACCTTCGCTGGTCTCCACTCGATCGGCCAACGTCGAGACGACTCGCTTCATCAAGAAACTCGGTTCGCCGGCCCATCGGGGTTCGACGGCAGCGAGTCGAACGCTGAGCCCCAACTCGGTCCGGTCGACGATCACCTCTATGGACGCAGCATCCACACTCTCCACGAGGTCGATGAACGACTCGAACAACGCCGTTTGGAGATCTGCGAGGCGATCGATGTCCATCGATCGTGTGTCCGCAGCCGATGTCACGAGGTTGGTGATCAAACCGCTCGTTCGGAGATCGCAGGGAGCGATCGTGGAAAGCCGGAGCGCGCTGTCGATGGAGCCATTCACTGCGCGCATGGTACCTTTGAGCGAAGGCTGGCGAGGAGGGCCTGACGTTGGACATGGACATTTCGACTCGAGAAGAGGGGGGCTGGCTGCTGGTGCAGCCGGCCGGCGAGATCGACATAGCAACCGCCGATGCCGTGGAATCCCACCTTGCAGCCGATCGCGACACGATTCTCGACCTGACCGATGTCACGTTCATGGACTCCACCGGCCTGCGCACCGTGGTAGGAGCGCACAACCGTCTCAAGGAGGCCAACCATCGCCTGCGGATCGTGATTCCGGACGGGCCGGTTGAACGAATCATCTCCATCACCGGCCTGACGGGCGCGCTCGACACCGTCGGGACCCTCGAAGACGCCTTGGCGTCCGGCTGAGCGTTTGGACGACTACCACCTGACCGTTTCGAAGCACGTCGATGCTCCTCGTCTCGCGCGAGTCTTCACCCGAGGCATCATCGATCAACTCGACATGTCGGATGACGCCAGGACCGCTGTGATCTTGATGGTCTCCGATGCTGCCTCCGACTCCGTGCGGTCCGGCCACCCCGTCACGGTTCGAGGGAGCCACGTCGACACCGGCTGCCGGCTGGTCGTGGAGGGGGCAGAGCTGGCGCCACCGGTGGTGACCGCCATGCCCGCCGGTTTGACGGTGGAGTCCGGCGGAACGGCGCTCACGATCGAGATCGGCACCGAATGAGCGGCCAGGCCACCGCCTCGTTCGACGTCGACGGTTCTACAGGGCGCCATCTGCGCAGCCATGTGCTCGAGGTCCTTCCCAGTCTGCCGCCGCGCCGCCGCGCAGAGATCGAGCTCGCCGTCGCCGAGCTGGCTGGACACCTGATCGAGTCCGGAGCGACATCTGCACGAGTGACGATCGCCGCAGACACCCGGTCGGTGGTCGTGGATGTCCACGCCGAAGGCGACATCGAGGGGGCGGCGGTCGACCCCATGCGTTCGCGTGTTCTGGACGTGGTGTCAGATTCGTGGTGGTGGGATGGCCCCGACGCCGGAGCCAAACTCCTTCTTCGCCCGACATCGACCTTGACCCTCGAAGACGAGACGGAGCGCGACCTCTTCATCCGCGTCGACACGGACGAAGACGCCCGTGACGTTCTCTTCGAGAAGTACTCCTATCTCGCAGATCGAATCAGCCGGCGCTTTCGGGGGAAGGGAATCGCCCAGGAGGACGTCGAGCAAGTGGCTCGGTTCGCCTTGGTGAAGGCGATTGGACGGTTCGACGTAGATCATGGAGCGTCGTTTGCGTCCTTCGCCGCCCGAACCATCTCAGGAGAGCTGAAGCGACTTCTTCGAGACAAGGCATGGTCCGTCCGGGTTCCCCGCGGGCTCCAGGAGCGGGTCCTCGCCGTGAACGGATCGAGCTCGCGTCTCCAACAGCGGCTCGGCAAGGTACCCACGGTCTCCGACATTGCAGCCGATCTCGATCTGGAGGAGGACGACGTGATCGAGGCGATGACCGCCGGCTCCTCGTATCGGTCTTCCAGCCTCGATGCTCCCCTGGGCGATCAGGACGATCGCACGGGCAAGGATGCGCTGGGTGATGTCGACCTCCGGATGGCGTTGGCCGCCGAATGGTCCGACCTCCAAGACGCCATCGAAGACCTCGACGATCGAGATGTCGAGATCCTCTACCTCCGCTTCTATCGAGATCTCACCCAGAGCGAGATCGCCGATGAGGTGGGTGTGTCCCAGATGCACGTGTCGCGACTGATTCGTGGAGCGCTCCGGACACTGAGGGATCAGCTCGAGTGACCGGTCGAGGCAGGCCGATGTTTGCTGCAGCGGGGCTGTGGGTATTTCAGGCCTCATGCGCCACCAGGAGATCACATCATGGAACAGGTGATGACGGGTTCGAAGCCGATGCAGAGCGGCCGTCGGCCCAAAACGAAGGCTCCGGGACGAGTCTGCCTCGAGGAGCGTTGCAGCACGGTTCTCAGCAAGTACAACGTGCGCGAAACCTGCTTTCAACACACCCCGGTTCGGTTCCCCCGTGTGAGAGGACAAATCGCTTCCTGAACTCACAGGATCGAAACGATGTCTGAGCGGGTATCGAACGAAACCCTCGAGGAGACCTATCTCCAGGATCAGCGCCAAGCGCCGTGGCTCTTCGCCAACATGGTTACGACGATCGACGGTGCCACGGCCATCGAGGGGCGTTCGTCGTCGATCGGGGACGAACAGGACACGATCGTGTTTCGAGCGCTTCGAGCGGTGGCCGACGTCGTGCTGGTGGCGGCAGCCACCGCTCGTGCCGAGGAGTACAAGCGGCCGACGCTGCCCGACCACCTGGTCGCTTGGAGGCGGGCTCAGGGAATGAGCGAAGCGCCTCGAATCGCCCTAGTTTCGACAAGTCTGGAGTTCGATTTGGGACGCTTTGGAGATCGGCCACCGGTGGTGATCACGAGCGAGAGCTCGCCGACCGACCGGAGAAGCGACCTTTCGTCGGCCACAGACGTTTTCGTGTGCGGTTCAGATCGGGTCGATGTCATGGCAGGAACCTTTGCCTTGAGGGAAGCCGGTTTTGGGCGCATATTGAGCGAAGGCGGACCGACGTTGAATGGCCAGTTGGCGGCCGCCGGCTTGATAGACGAGTGGTGCGTCACCGTCGCCCCATTGGTCGTAGCCGGCGAGTCGAAGCGGATAGTCACCGGGCCGGCGATAAGGCCTGCTGAGCGCTACTTCCACCTCGACCGCGCCTTGGCGGGGAGAACGGCGCTGTTCACGAGGTGGCTCCGTAAGTGAAGGATGCCGGGGCCGGGGATGGCCCCTTCAGCTGAGGACTACCCACACAGAGCCGGTGTCGTTGTCGACGCCCCATTCGGAGGCGATGGAAT
>JAHEIN010000286.1 GCA_024639335.1 bacterium
ACGTGCAAAGAAGCACAACATCGACTGACATCGGGACTCCAGCCGCGAGCTCCTTCGTTCCGGTTCGGCGGTCGTTCTGTCGGACCGCATCGCCTACAGTCCGTGGCGAGGCAGTGGGAGACCAGAAGGGGCACGAATGTCTGAAGCGTGGAGCGATGCCGTGGCGTTCTTCGAGCGTCACCCCTACCTCGAGGCGCTGGGAATCGTCGTTGTCTTCGTGTTGTTGGCGAAGGCGGTCGACCTCTTGGTGGCAGGTTCCCTCCGACGGTTGGCTGCTCGACCGAGAATCGCCTTCGACGGCAAGCTCGTAGACCTCATCCATCGTCCGATCCTCGTGACGGTCGTTCTGAGCGGCCTGACCCTCGCCACCTACCGACTCGACCCCAACCCAACGTTCACGAGCATCACTGTGATGTCTGTTCAGACGATCCTGGTCATCGTCTGGACCCTGTTTGGGCTTCGTTTCGTTCGGATGTCGCTCGGGTCGATGAAGCGGAGCCCGGATCGGTTTCAGTTCGTCCAGGATTCCACCGAACCACTGCTCGCCAACGCCACTGCCGTGCTCTTCTTCGTTGGCGGTGTGTTTTGGATCCTCGTCATCTGGGACATCAACGTCACGGGCCTGTTGGCGTCAGCCGGCATCGTCGGATTGGCGCTCGGCTTCGCCGCCCAGGACACACTGTCGAATCTCTTCGCAGGTGTCGCGATTCTCTCGGACCGGCCGTACGAGATCGGCGACTTCATCGTATTGGACAGCGGTGAGCGCGGTGAGGTAACCAGGATCGGCCTTCGTTCCACCCGGTTGATCACCCGCGATGACGTGGAGGTTTCGATCCCCAACAGCGTGATGGGGGCCGCCAAGATCTACAACGAGGCGGCCGGACCACGGCTTCAATACCGCATCAGCACGGCCGTTGGGGTCTCCTACGGTTCCGATCTCGACAGCGTCGTAGCCGTGCTCACCGATGTCGCCGAAAGGCACCCGCTGGTTCTGAGCGTGCCGGAGCCGCGGGCGCGGTTGCGGACGTTCGGTGATTCCGGCCTGAACTTCGAGTTGTTGTGTTGGATCGAGCAGCCGGCAGATCGGGGACTTGCGCTTCACGACCTGAACTCGGAGATCTACCGCCAGTTCGGCGCCCGCGGCATCACGATCCCGTTTCCTCAACGCGATCTCCACATCCAGGAGCTGCCGAGTATCGACCTTGCGGCGAGAGGCACCGAGGACCAGTGAACCAGTCGAAGACCTCTGGCTTCGACGCGCCTCGGGGGACGATCGACGCCTACGAGACTCCGCATGGCAAGGCGCATTGGCTGGGCACCCGAGGGGGCCGTCCGACGGGGCCGCCACGCAGCGTCGGAGACCCACCAGCCAACGTCCAAGAACCCCGCCCCCGACAGCCCACATGTCTTCACGGCGGCGTGCAGGAAGCTGCCGAGTAGGCAGAACAGGTGCGCCGATTGGATCTAGTGGTCCGGAGCAGGGTCGCCGAAGTCGGGTCGGTCAGCAGGCACGTCGAGCCTGGCAACCCGGATCTGGGTCAGCTTGTGGTTGTCGATGCCTTCAACCGTGAGCTCGTGGCCCTGCGACTCGACTCGATCACCCATACGTGGCACGGTGCCCGTTTCGACCAGGACGAGGCCGGCAAGCGTCGTCACTGCGTCGTGCCGGAAGGTGAAGCCATAGTCCTCGGACAGTTCGGTCAGCGTGGTCTCGCCATCGAGCGTGACCGAACCGTCGTCGTGTACGACCGCAGGAAGATCGTGGTCTCCGGCCGGATCGTCGATCACCTCGGAGATGATGTCGTCGAGGGTGACGAGCCCGATCGTGCCGCCGAGTTCGTCGACCACGAGCGCCGCGTGGATTCGTTCGTTTCGGAACCGGGCGAGGAGGACGTCGGCACTGGTCTTGCCACCCACGGTCGGGAGCCGCCGGACGAGCGTGGTGAGATCGACGGGATCATCGGACTGGCTGACCCGCACGAAATCCTTCACGTGGAGGATCCCGATGACGTGATCGAGATCGTCGACGTAGACCGGGAAACGCGATGTGGACGACGCCTCGATCTGTGCAGCGAGCGCGGCTCGACTGGCATCGTGTTCGATCGCCCGGATGTGACGGCGGGAGGTCATCAGCTCGTCGGCGGTGAGATCCTCGAGTTCGAAGATGTTGTGGATGATCTCGCGCTGGAGCTCAGGGAGTTCGCCCCCGTCTGCCGACTCGTCGGTGACGATGGCCAGTTCCTCGGAGCTGTAGAGAGACAGCGTCTTGTC
>JAHEIN010000125.1 GCA_024639335.1 bacterium
ACCGTCCACTGTCTCGCCGGATTCGGCGGCACGACTCACTGGCTGCTGAATCTGCAGTCGGATCCTCGGTGTGAGGTGTGGTTGCCCGACGGCCGACGGAGGGCTGGTCATGGCGAGATGGTCTCCGACGAAACGCGACGGATCGCCCTCGTCCGACAGGTCCTGATTCGCTCTGGCTTTGCGGCCAAGCTCGCTCATCCCGGCCTGGATCTCGCTGAGTCGAGCGACGGACAGATCGCATCCCTCGGACTGCGGCCCGACCGCCGCTATGAGGTGGTCGAAATCAGGCTTGGCGAGGACGTGACGGGACCTGGCGGTCCCGGCGACCTCGAGTGGGTGGGTCCGACAGTCGCCATCGCCGGGTTCGCCCTTGTGCCGGCTGCGTTGCGCATCCGGAGGTGGAGAAGGTGACCGGCAGCGAACGTCGCGACTCGAGACGCCGCCACCGCCGAGCGGCAGATGCACACCAAGGAAAAAGACGAGCTTCTGCGTTAGCCCTGCACCGTTCCCGACGGCCGGCCGCTCAGCCACCGGTTGTGTGTGGTGAGGGCGCTGGTCGTCGGAGTCGCAGTGACCGACCTTTGAGCCGATTGAGGAGCCATCTTCTGGTACTCCGGTTCTCACAGGCACTACCCAACCGACGTGTCACGCGGAGCCTAGGAATTCGGCAGCCGTCGCCCCACGAGTGGGGCGAGCGCAACCGACGAAGGGCAGGAGTCCCCTTGCTCTGAATGTCGGATGGACTGCATGGTTGGAGGAGAGGGACCGATGCGTCTCTCGGAAAGGGGGGTCATGACTACGAGCGTGGCTTCGAGGAGGGCCCATCGGATTCACGTGCTGCCCGGATCAACTCTGGGAAGGTCGGCCGTAGGGTGCGCTGTGTTCGGAATCGCACTCACCGTGGCTTGGCAGCTCATGCCGTTTGGTGCGTGGCCCGGGTTCATCTTCCAGATCACAGGTGGAGTGTTCGCATTGGTGGCGATCACCAGGAAGAGAGACCGAGCCATCTCGGTCATCGTTTCTGTGATACCGATGCTGTTTGTGATCTGGTTCATCGCAGTCGAGCTTCTCTCGCTGGTCGGAGTGCTGGGAGAACACTGATCCCGAGTCCGCTCACCGAAGGCGGTTTGGGCGGTTGAGACCGAAGGCCGCCCGCCGGATCGCTTCACGGTTCGCCTTCGTCGAACGCGACGACGAGGAGATCCACTTCGAAGTCGAAGATGGGAAGTCGAGATCAAGGACGACGACTGATGCGGTCACTGGGCCGCCATCGGTTGGGCTGGGCGGCGGGAGCATGATCCCGGCGATCATCAGCCCGAGAGGCGGGACCGAATCTCGCTGAGGCTGTCTTCGCTGGTGAGGACCAGGATGTCGTCGCCGGTCTTGAGTTCGGTGTGGCCGTGCACGACCACGGAGCTGCCGTCTCTGATGATCTGCAACAAGAGGACGTCGGTGGGCAGTCTGAGATCTCTCACCGGAGTGCCGTCGAGCTCGGTGTTGACCAGCTTGACCTGAGACACGGCTCGCTCGGGGTCCCGTCTGAGAAGCAGCGTTGCCGACTGTGGAGACGTCACGGCCTGTTCCAGCAATGACACCACCGCGGTTCCGGGATCGATGGTCAAGATGTCGGTGTCGTCCATGAACTCGCTTTGGACCGTCGGGTCGGAGGGCCGGGCAACCAGCGCCTGCACACCGATCTCCGCCGCCAGCGACAGTGCGAGCTGGTTGTCGGCATCGTCGCCGAGCATCGCGACCAAGGCCTCGGTTTTGTCGGTGACGAGCTCGGCGATGGTCTCTTCGTCGATTTGTTGGATGTGGCGCTCCTCGACGTCCTCGGCGACCACTCGCTCGATCTGGTCGGCGTCGGTGTCGGCCAGGACCGTTGTCCAGCCCTGGCTCTGCAGCGCCCGCGCCAGGGCAATCGACTGTCCTTCGACGCCCAGGATGACCACATGCCGTCCGGCCTTGCGGTCGGCGTCGGGCTCGTGCGTCTCGTTGGCGCGCCGGAGGCCCCATTTGAGGAAGAGCGGGCCGACGATCTCGTTGATCACCACCACCGAGATGATGAGCGTCGCAAAGGCATCCCCGAGGGTGGGGAACTGCACCGCAACCTCTCGTGCCAGCCCGAGGGCGATGCCGGCCTGGGTGATGAAAGCGGCCCAGTAGGTGAGTCGGTATCGCTTCGGCTCACCGGAGAACCGGCTCCCGAGCAGTGATCCTCCTGCGATGCCGGCTGCTCTGAGAGCGAAGAGGGCGATGGCCACCGGGAGCACCGACCACAGCACGTCGAGTTTGAGGGACAGCCCGGTGATCGTGAAGAAGGCCACGTAGACCATCGGTCCGATCCGATGCAGGAGCTCGTCGAACTGCTCTCGGTGAAGGGTGTAGTTGGTGACGAAGAACCCGGCGATGAGCGCGATGAGCAGCGGCTCCATGTGGATCTCGAAGCCGAGCGATTCCTTGCTCCACGATGTGATGAAGTCGCCGAGCTCGTAGACGACGAAACCGGTGGCCAGGACCAGGCCGCTCTTCACCACTTCATGCAGATTCGTGCCCAGGATTGTGCGGAGAACGAGCCCTGCCAGGTATCCCAGGCCGGCGGCGACGATCAGGTCCAGCAGGAGGAGTGGAAGGAAGGAGAGCGTGAGTGACTCGTCGGTCAGTAGCGGCGAGGCGATCGAGGTGATGGTCGCGAACAGCACGATGATCGCCACGTCCATTGTCACGGTCACGCCCAGCACCGTGCGCGTGAAACGTCCCCGAGCCGACAGCTCTTTGATGACGGCGATTGTCGACGGAGGTGACAGGGCGAGCAGGACCGCGGCACCGAGCAGGGCAGTGGCCAGCTGAGCGCCTTCGCCGAGATCCTCGGTGAACGAGATCACGCCGGTGAGCACGTAGATTCCCATCGCCAACACCAGGTAGGCGACGGCGATGATCCCACCCGAGATGCTGAGGATGGGTCGGAGGCGGGGTTTGATCTCCTTGAGATACAGCTCGCTGCCGGCGACGAAGGCGATCACGGCGAGGGAGATCTCGTCGACGAATCGAAGATCCTCGGTGGCGGTCGATGGGATCAGGTCGAGTGCAAACGAGCCCGCGACCGCTCCCGCTGCCAGGTAGCCGGTGATGGTGGGGAGCCCGAAACGCCGGAAGGTCGCCCCGATGCGATCGGAGGCGATCGACAAGAGGCCGAAAGAGGCGAGGAGCAGGGCCGTTTCGATCACGCGCGGCTAAGTCCGTCTGGCGAACCGTGACGTGATTCGCGTGATACTCGCGATGTCCAACCCTGGGCTCACGACGCCGCTCACGGGGTCACCGGCGTCTCGAAGCCCTCGGGTTTCACGGCGATGACCGAGGTCTCGATGAGCCCCAGGACCTGCTCGGCGGTGTTGCCGATGATCATGCCGCTCAGACCGGTGCGCGCGATGGTGCCCATCACGAGCGTGTTCGGCTTGACCTCGTTGACGGTGTCGGCAACGGTCAAGCCCGGCTCTCCCTTCGAGAGGTGGACCTCGACCGGAATCGGCAGTGGTTCCACTTCGGATATCAGACGATCGATCTCGCCGCGGGACTCGGCGCGGGCTTCGAGAAGCATCTGGTTCACTTCGTCATCGGTGAAGGACGAGCGCGAGCTGCGGAGCATCGACTCGCCCTGAAGCCGCCACGCAGAGATCACGTGCAGTGCCTCGTTGCGCTGGGCGGCCAACGAAGACGCGAGCTGCATGAGAGTCCGGTTGAGGCCGAGATTGAGGCGCTCGGTGTCGAACGGCCCCACGGCGACCGCCACGCCGTGGGCTCCCACTTCGGCTGCGGAGTGGACCCAGACGGGGACCGGCGACTTCCTCAGCAGGTGCATGGCTGTAGCAGCTCCTGCAAATGCCAGCCTTCGGGGTCCGTCCGGTGCCGTGACGATCAAGTCATGTCCGTCGCTCAGCACCCGCCGGATGATCTCGATGTATCCCGTACCGTGACCGACCGCTGTCTCGATCCGCGGGGCGTCGAGGCCGGCTGCGATCGCGTCGAGCTTCTCGAGCCGATCCTCGGCCATGGCGTCTTCGACGTCGAGCTGAGCTGTTTCCGACTTCAGGATTCGGTGTCCGGGAGAGAGGGCCGGAACGACGTCGAAGAGGGTGAGTGACGCGTCGTTGCGGTGAGCGAGGTCGACGGCAGATTCGATCTTGCTCGGGAGCGGGTCTTCGGCCGAGATGTGAACGAGGATGCGCTTGAACCTCTTCATGGTTCGCCTTTCGGAGCGGGTATCTACGATGACTATAACACGTAACTGGATTCGTGTAATCAGCGACGTGCAAATACGGCGTCGGCGAGCGATTCGAGCCGGTTGATCTCAGAGCGCAACGGAGCCTCCCCCTCGAAGTGGAGGACGTGGGCGTAGAGCATCAGCGGATCACCGGACAGTTCGATCGCCAGGGTCCCCGGGGTGAAAGTAACTGCATTGGCGACCAGCAACGCTGCCTGCGGCGATTCGACGGACAACGGGATTCCGACGATGGCCTCGTCGATCTCGTCTTGGAGCGGTGTTGCCACTTCCCATGCGACCCGGGCATTGGTCCGGATGAGCGCGGCCAGGTAGTACATCGCGAACCGGGCGAGGGCTCCGAGGCGGACCGGTCGGGGGCTGGCGACACTCCGCCGGGTCCACTCGATGGCCAGGGCCACGGCGCCGCCGCCGAGAATCGTGCCGATCGAGACGTCCCGCCACAAAAGCGCCCAGACGGCGATCAAGCCGAGCCACCTGGTGAACGAGAAGTCCGTCTCGCCCGACGGTTCGAGTTCGAGGGGGGCGGCTTCGACGCCGGCGAGTGCGTCGAAGCGATACCGCTCGGAGCCGGTGAGATATGACGCCCGGCCCAGCAGGTGGCCTGAGATCGGGGCCGTCAGGAACAGCAGCGCCGTGGTGAGAACCCCGATGCCGACGATGCCAGGAGATGAAGACGCAACGCCGGCTCCGAGCACCACCAGTGCGAGCCCGAGCGACGCCGATTTGGTGGCAGCGTGCATTCGGGCGATCGCAGTAGGGAAACGCCAGACACCGAACGCCGACAGCACCGATAGAGCGATGCCGAGCGACATGACGATCGAACCGAGCAGTGTCATTCGACGTCCCTCCATTCCACGAACCGTGCAACCAGGACGGTGCCCGCAAAGGTGATCAGCGCCACGACGATGGCGATCGCCGAGTACACCTCGGAGCCGGATCTGGCGGCCTCGGCGCCGGCGCCGGCGGCGAGGAGCAACAGGATGAGGTCGACGGCGACGATCCGATCGACGATTGCCGGGCCCTTGACCGCACGGGCGACAGCAAACAAGGCCCCGAGTCCGAGGGCGATCTGTCCGACTGTCACGAAGGTGTCCACGTCAGCTCCCTCCGAGCACGGCCGACACGTAGACGGCCGGATCCATCAGGTCCGCTGCAGCACGGAGGCTGAGCTCTCCCAGTGGGCCGGCGGTGGCCGCAACGGCCAGGCTGAGTGCCAGCACTACGCCCGTGGTGGCGAGTTCCGGACGCCCCGCCCGTCCGGAAGCCTCCTTCTCCTCGCCCCAGAACGTCGCGCCCCAGATCTTCGTCATCGAGAACAGCGTGAGCACGCTCACGGCCAGGCTCACCGCCACGATCGCTCCCTGTCCCAGTGCGAGGCCCTCTTGGACCAGGGCGAGCTTGGCGACGAACCCGCTGAACGGCGGGATGCCTGCGAGGCTGAGGGCAAAAGGAAGGAACAACGCCGCCACCACGGGACGTCGATGGAGGAGGCCACCGGTGCGGTCGAGGCCCCCGCTGCCGTATTCGGCCTCCACGACACCTGCCACCAGGAACAGCCCGGTCTTCACGATGATGTGGTGCGTGATGTACAGCACGGCGGCGGC
Source organism: bacterium (assembly GCA_024639335.1). Classification (GTDB taxonomy): domain Bacteria; phylum Actinomycetota; class Acidimicrobiia; order Spongiisociales; family ZC4RG35; genus JAHEDH01. The sequence continues at coordinate 5,887 of JAHEIN010000125.1, forward strand.
GAGACCGGCGATCGACAGCAACCCCAGCCCCATGATCATGTATCCGATCTGGCTCACGATGTGGAAGCTGAGGATCCGCTTGACGTCGTTCTGGGCGATTGCGCCAAGCACTCCCACGGTCATGGTCGTCCCTGCAACGAACAGCAGAAGACCCGAGGGCTCGTCGGCGGGAAAGAGCAGCGTCTGGGTGCGGATGATGACGAAGACGCCGACCTTGGTGAGCAAGCCCGCAAAGATCGCGGTCACGGGCGTCGGTGCGGTGGGATAGGAGTCCGGCAGCCACATGAACAGCGGGAACAGGGCTGCCTTGATCCCGAAGACGACCAGCATGAGCAGGCTGAGTGTCCGACTCGCTGCCGGGTCCACCTCGGCAAGCCGGACCGAGAGGTCGGCGAGGTTCATCGTGGCACTGATCCCGTAGGTGAACGCGATCGTGACCAGGAACAGGGCAGATGCCAGGAGGTTGATCACGACGTAGCTCATCGTCGAGCGGATCTCGCGCTGGGTCGAGCGAACCGTCAACAGCACGTAGCTCGACACCAGCATCACCTCGAACCCGACGAAGAGGTTGAAGAGGTCACCGGTCAGCAGTGACAGGGTGACACCGGCGGTGAGGGTCAGATACTTGGTGTGGAACCACCAATCTATGGCGTCACGTCCCAGCTGTGCCATTGCATACACGAGCACCGCCACCAGCATCAGCGCCGAGACGGACAGGACGATCGCCGAGAAGCGGTCCGCAACGAGGGTGATCCCGAGCGGTGCAGGCCATCCACCCATCTGAGCGGTGACCATGCCTTCGCCGTCCACGTGGGCTAGCAGCGCGAGTGCCCCCGCAGCCGTGCCTGCCACGATGGACAGTGTCGTGATCCGCTGCGGCATCAGGCGGCGGCCGAACACCAGCGTGATCGCGGCGCCCAGCAGCGGGCCCGCCACCAGGACCGGGAGGAGCCAGCTCATGAGTGCTCCACCTCGTGTCTGGCGATCCTGCGGTCCTCGAGATCGTCCTCGACCTCGTCGGAGCCGGTGAGGAGGAAGCTGCGGAGGGCGAGTGCAAGCAGGAACGCCGTCACCCCGAATGTGATGACGATCGCCGTCAACACCATGGCCTGGGGGAGGGGATCGGCCACCGCGGATGCGTCCACGCCATCAGCCAGGACGGGAGCCACCCCCGAGCTCGTCGAGCTCAGCATGATGAAGAGGTTGGCGCCGTGCGAGATGAGGCCCAGGCCGATGATGACCTTGGCCAGCGATCTCTGAAGCAGGAGGAACGTGCCCGCCCCGAAAAGGATGGACACGACCGTGAGCGTGACCAGGCTCATGTCGATCCCTCGCCTTCGGAGGGCTCGGATTCTCCGAGGGCCCGGACCAGCCCAAGCGACATTCCCACGACCAGGAGATAGACGCCGATGTCGAAGAGGACGGCCGAGACGAGTTTGACGTCGCCGATGGCTGGAACGGCGACTTCGACGTAGCCGGACTCGAGGAAACCCATGCCCAGCACGAGCGGGGCCAGGGCAGTGAGTGTGGCGACCAGCAGCCCTGCACCCATCAGCGCAGACGAGCGGAGGGGCACGATCCGGCGGACCAGTTCGGTTCCACCGCCGGCCCAAGCGAGCAGCACTGCCACTCCGGCGACCAGGCCCCCTGCGAAGCCACCGCCCGGCTGGTTGTGGCCGGCTGCGAGGAGGAAGAGCGAGAAGACGAGGATCGGTCCGGAGGCCACGGTGATGCCGGCATCGAGGATGGCCGAGTCGCGCTGGGGCTTCATGCCTGCTCCTTCCTCGACCGCACGATCGGCAGGACGAGCCCGGCGGCGCCGATGGCGGCCACGGCGAGGACGGTGATCTCGCCCAGGGTGTCCAGTCCCCGGAAGTCGACCAGGATCACGTTCACGACGTTCTGGCCGGCCGCCTCGGGAACCGACCGTTCGAGATACCCCGCCGACACCGCGTTGTCCGGCTGCGTTGCACCGAATCCGAGTCCCAGGCCGAATACGAACACTGCGACGGCCGCCGCGACCGCCAGCCGGAGCGGTTGGAGCTTGAACCGCTCGAACCCGGCCGGAAGCCGGCGCAGGACGAGGGCGAACAAGCCGATCACGAGGGTCTCGACGAGCAGTTGGGTGATCGCGAGATCCGGCCCGCCGAGCAGGAGAAAGAGTCCCGCGAGCCCGTAGCCGACCGCCCCGAGGAGGATGACCGCGGCGAACCGGCGTCGGACCGCGATGAGCCCGAGCGTGGCCGCCATGATCACCGCAGCGATCAGGAGCTCGATCCACGACCCGGGCTCGGGGAGTTCGAGCCCTTCCACTCGCCAGAGAGAGGTCAAGGGCAATCCGATGGCAACCAGGAGGATGGTGGCCAGGTAGGCGGGCAGCGATCC
>JAHEIN010000126.1 GCA_024639335.1 bacterium
AGGCGTCTCGGGTTCTGATCACGCTTGGCTCATTCGAGATTTCTCCTATGGCCGTAGTGAGAAGTACCCTCCGAGCACCGCAAAGACCCTTGGGAGAACACCTGTGAACGCGCCAGATCGGTCCATGTTCGACCGGATGATCGAGCCGCTCGAGCCATCCTCGAGAGCATTCCGGACCGCCGCATTCGAGAGCTTCGATGCAGCCGCGATGCCCACCCAGAAGCTCGAACGGTGGAAGTACGTCGACCTCGGCTTCGACCTCAAACAGATCCCCGTAGCAACCGGCCCTGGTGACCCACTCGAACCGGGACCGTTTCTCGGTTCCATCACCGATCGTGAGGCGTCCGTCGTGGTCATCGATGGCACCGTGACCGAGGTCACCTCCGGCTCCGAAGCCGATATCCGATCATTCTCCGACCTCGACGATCTACAGATCGATCGAGTTGCGTCTTTGATCGATGCCGACCGGGACATCTTCGCCGCTGCCCGGTCTGCGTTTTCTCCCGACGCTGTCGTCGTCACCGCCCCGAGAGGTGTGACCGTCTCGGGGCCGGTCGTGATCGATCTTCAGGCGACTTCGGCGACCTCCAGCTTCCCGCGTGTTGCAGTCGTCGCCGAGGAGAACGCCGAGATCGGAGTCATCGTCATGTTCCGGAGTGCTGATGGCGAGCCCGCCGTGATCGTGCCCCAGATCGGCCTTCATGCCGAAGCCGGCGCACGCATCCGCTACGTGGGGGTTCAGAACGTGGCATTCGAGGCGACTGCCGTCGTTCATCAGAAGGTCGAGATCGGACGGGATGCAACCGTGAGAACCGGCGAAGTCGGACTGGGTGGCAAGGTCGGCCGCCTCGATCTCGAAGTCGACTTGGAGGGCCAGGGCTCGTCGGCGGAGGTGCTCGGCGTCTACTTCGGCGAGTACGACCAGACACTCGACTACCGCATGCTCATCCATCACAAAGGGCGGAACAGCAGCTCAGACGTTTTTCTCAAGGGAGCAGTCGAAGACGACGCCCAGTCGGTGTTCACCGGTCTCCTCAAGATCGACAAGGGAGCCGAGCGCACCTCGGCGTTCGAGACGAACCGGAACCTCGTCCTGTCCGAAGGCGCCAAGGCCCACTCCGTGCCGAATCTCGAGATCGAGTGCGACGATGTGGTGTGCGGTCATGGCTCGTCCGTCGGTCCGCTCGAGACCGAACACCTCTACTACCTCCGGAGTCGCGGTCTGTCCACCGAGCGGGCGGAACGGCTGATGATCAAGGGGTTCTTCAACGAGATCATCGACCGCCTTCCCGTGTCGGGCCTGGCCGAACCGGTCCGCGAGGAGCTGTTCGCCCGCTTCGTCGAGGCGCAGCGAGAAGGCCGCGTCGCATGAGCTGGGTCAGAGTCGCAGACCTCGCAGATCTCGGGCCCGGAGCCGCCCGACGGGTCGACGTCGGCGAGCACCGGGTCGCCGTGTTCAGAGTGGACGACGATGTCTACGCCATCGGCGACCGCTGCACTCATGCGGAGGCTTCTCTCTCCGAAGGCGAGCTGGAGGACACGGAGATCGAGTGCCCACTCCACGGAGCGATGTTCGATATCACGACCGGCGAAGCCCTCTCTCTGCCGGCGACACGAGCCGTTCCCAGCTATCGGGCAGAGGTCAGGGACGGCGCCATCTTCCTGCAACTGGAGACGACATGAAGCCAGCACTGAAGATCCATGATCTGGCGGCGTCGGTCGGTGAGACCGAGATTCTCAAAGGGCTCGACCTGGAGGTTCCCTTCGGGGAGATCCACGCCATCATGGGCCCGAACGGCTCCGGCAAGTCGACGACGTGCCACGTGTTGACCGGCCACCCGGTGTACGAGGTCTCGGGCACCGCCACCCTCGCCGACGTCGACCTCCTCGACAAGAGCATCGAGGAGCGCGCCCGCATGGGGTTGCTGCAGGGCTTCCAGTACCCGACGGAGATCCCCGGCGTCCCGCTCCGGGACTTCATGGTCGAAGCAGGGGAGGAACGGGGTCTGAGCTCCGAGGAGGTGCTCGACCGGATCGAGCGTGAAGCGAAGCGGTTCGACATGACCCGCTTCCTGGACCGGGCCGTCAACAACGACCTGTCGGGCGGCGAGAAGAAGCGCTCCGAGATCTTCCAGATGGCCGTCTTGGACCCCAAGCTGATGATGCTCGACGAGATCGACTCCGGCCTCGACATCGACGCCGTCCGTCAGGTGGCCGAAGCTGTCGAGGCAGCCAGGAAGCCGGAGCTCGGCGTTCTCATGATCACTCACTATTCGCGGATCCTCGCCTACCTGTCGCCTGATCGGATCCACGTGATGCTGGACGGCCGGATCGTCGAATCGGGAGGCCCGGAGCTGGCAGACGAGCTCGAGGATGCCGGCTACGACGCCATCCGGGAGCGACTCGGGATCGAAGTGAAACCCAAGGCTGTTCAGAAGCGACCCGCCGATCTGCTGACCGACACGCCGTTCGACGTCTGAGCCGATGAAGGCGTCGCACCGCTGGCTCGTCGATCTCACACATCTCCCGACCACCTCTGGGCACGAGGACCGGGTGATCGAGTGGGTGGAGACATGGGTCCGGCGCCGTGACGATCTCCGTATCCGGCCCGATCGTGCGGGGAATCTGTTGATCACGATCAGGGGCCGCAAGCGCCGAGACCCTGTGATCGCAGTGGCCCACATGGACCACCCGGGCTGGGTCGTCGAAGAAGTCGAAGGGAGATCTGTCCGCGCGCGTTTCATGGGTGGCGTGATGGGTCCATACTTCGAGTCTGCGCCGGTCGTCTTCTTCACCGCCACGGGAGCCGCGGCGCGTGGAATCGTCACCTCCTTCGAAGGTCGGGTCGGGTCCATCCGCCTGACGACGGCCGCCGATGACCTATCCGCTGGCGACGTCGGCCGGTGGCGCTTCGACAGCCGCACCCTCGGCATCAAGGACGACCTGCTGAGAGCGCCGGCCTGCGACGATCTCGCCGGTGTGGCCGCCGCCCTCGCTGCGCTCGACAAGGCCCGGAAGGACCCGTCACTGCGCCACTTCGGCGTTCTTTTGACGAGGGCGGAGGAGGAGGGGCTCCTTGGAGCGATCGCAGCGTGCGAGCTCGGGACGATCCCACACCGTGCCCGGCTGCTTTCGATCGAGACCTCCCGGAGTTTCCCCGATTCGCCGATCGGTGGCGGGCCCGTGGTGAGGGTCGGTGACCGCTCTTCGATCTTCGACGCGGATCTATCCAACCGCGTCTCAGACGCCGTTCGCTCCGCCGGGATCACTCACCAGCGCAGGCTGATGGCCGGCGGGACTTGCGAGGCGACCGCCTTCGTTGCGTACGGATACAACGCTACGGGGTTGTGCCTTCCGCTCGGCAACTACCACAACATGGTCGACATCGACGGCGTCGCCGCCGGTGCGGCCGCTGCGAAGCTCGGACCCGAAGAGATCTCACTCGCCGACTTCGATGGCCTTGTCGACCTCATGCTGACGGCTGCCTCCGACATGGATGACACCGCTACCGCCCTTCGTGATCGACTGGCCGCTGCATACGCCGAGCGCCGAGATCTGCTCGGTCTTTGAAGGGGTTTCGCAACTCACTGTCATCTGCCATCTCCGTGGCTGCGCGTAGTCTCCTGAGAGTCGACAACAGGAGAGACGGCCAATGACCGAGTATCGGATCGAAGTGGACTCGATGGGAGAGGTCCGGGTGCCAACCGAGGCCCTCTACGGCGCATCCACCCAGCGGGCGATCGACAACTTCCCCATCTCCGGGCGCCTCGTAGGGCGCCGGATCATCTGGGCGTTCGGGCTTCTCAAGGGCTCGGCGGCCACGGTCTCGGGTCGAGACGGCCATGTTCCGGCCGACAAGGCAGACGCCGTCCGGGAGGCCGCCGACCAGGTGATGAACGGCGAGCACGATGGCGAGTTCCTCGTCGATGTGTTCCAGACCGGATCCGGAACGTCGACGAACACCAACGCCAATGAGGTCATCGCCAACCTCGCGACCGGCATCCTCGGCGGCGAGCCGGGATCGAAGCTCGTCCACCCGAACGACCATGTCAACTTCGGACAGTCCTCCAACGACACGTTCCCCACGGCGATGCATCTCGCAGCCGGCCGGGCGCTGCGCAAGGACCTGTTGCCTGCGCTCGAGCAGCTCGCATCGGCGCTCGAGACCAAAGCAGGCGAATTCGCCGACGTCGTCAAGTCGGGCCGCACCCATCTGATGGACGCCGTGCCGGTCACACTCGGCCAGGAGTTCGGCGGATATGCAGCACACTTCCGCAAGGCGATCGAGCGGGTCGACAAGGTCCTGCCCGAGATCGACGAGCTGGCGCTCGGCGGCACGGCAGTCGGCACCGGGATCAACTGCCCTGAGGGCTACGCAGCAGCGGTGATCGCAGAGATGGCATCGAGGATCGGTGCACCGCTCACCGAGGCGCTCAACCACTTCGAGGCGCAGGCGGGCAAGGACGCCGTCGTCAACGTGTCGGGAGTGCTGAAGACGACTGCGGGAGCGCTGTTCAAGGTCGCCAACGATCTGCGGTGGCTGTCGTCCGGGCCCGTCACGGGCATCGCAGAGATCAAGTTGCCGGCCCTCCAGCCCGGGTCCTCGATCATGCCGGCGAAGGTGAACCCGGTGATGCCCGAGATGGCCATGCAGGTGGCCGCCCAGGTCGTCGGTAACGACGCCTCTATCACCTGGGGAGGCGCGAACGGCAACTTCGAACTGAACGTGATGATGCCGATGATGGCAATGAATCTGCTCGAGTCGATCTCTTTGCTGGCCGCAGCGTGCAGGAACCTCGCCGAACGGTGCGTCGACGGCATCGAAGCAGACGCCGAGCGCGCCCAGCACCTCCTCGAGAAGAACGTCATCGTGGTGACGGCGCTGAATCCTCACATCGGGTACGACGCCGGCTCCAAGGCGGCGAAGCGCGCGTTCGCCGAGGGCCGTACCGTCCGTGATGTCGTCTTGGAAGAAGGTCTGATGTCGGCCGAGGAGCTCGACGCCGCCCTCGACCTCAAGAAGATGACCGAGGGCGGGGTCAGCTGAGGATTGACCAGGTCCGCTGGCGAGATCGGCCGACGAAGCCACGCAACGTGCACCACCGAAAGCTGTATGACGGCGCAGCGCGTTGCGGGATTGCGTCTTCAGTTGGTGCGTTCCAGCGCTTCGGCGAGGGTGGTCCAGGGGAGGTTGGCGCACTTGATCCTCACCGGGAACTTGCGAACGCCGTAGAGCGCTTCGATGTCGCCCAGCACCGAGCCCGGCTTCTCCGGATCGATCACGTCGGTGGCATCACCATCGAGGTCCATCATCGCCCGGAACTTCTCGACGACTTCTTCGATCTCGTCCCGGCTCTTTCCTTTCACGAGCTCGGACATCATCGACGCCGACGACTGACTGATCGAACAGCCCTGCCCACGCACGGAGATGGCGTCGATCGATCCGTCCTCGGAGAGCTCGAGTTCGACTGTCACCTCGTCGCCGCACAGCGGGTTGACACCCTCGGCGCGTGTGTCAGCGTGCTTCAGTGGTTCACGGTTCCGCGGGCTCCGATAGTGGTCGATGATGACTTCTCTGTACAGGTCTTCCAGTGACATTGCGGCCTCTCAGACGACCCGGCTCGGGCTGAAGATGTCGGCGGCCACGGACAGTCCATCGAGGAGTGCGTCGACGTCGTCGGTGGTGTTGTAGACGTAGAAGCTGGCGCGAGCCGTTGCGGGCACTCCCAGCGCCCTCACCAGTGGCTTGGCGCAATGGTGCCCCGCTCGCACAGAGACACCCTCGGAATCCAGGATCGTGGCGAGATCGTGGGGATGAGCGTCGCCAAGCGTGAAGCTGATGACGCCGCCTCTCTTCGACAGGTCGGACGGCCCATAGACGGTGAGGTCGGGGACGTCGGCCAGGCGCCCAAGTGCGTATGCAGTGAGCTCGGCATCGTGAGCGGCCACAGCATCCATTCCGAGCGCTTCGAGGTACTCGATGGCAGCGGTGAGGCCAACCGACTCGATGATGGCAGGCGTCCCTGCCTCGAAACGGTGGGGGATCTGCGCCCAAGTGGCAGATTCGAGGGTCACGTCGGCGATCATCTCTCCGCCGCCCTCGAATGGCTCCATCTCTTCCAGCCGGTCCATTCGACCCCAGAGAAACCCGATACCGGTTGGTCCGAGCATCTTGTGGGCCGACACTGCAACGAAGTCGGCGCCGAGGTCGGTGACGTCGACGCCGAGGTGTGGCACGAGCTGGGCGCCGTCGACGACCACGATTGCGCCAACGGAGTGGGATTGTTCGACGATCTGCCTGAGAGGCGGGAGGGTGCCGAGCACATTCGACATTCCGGTGACCGCCACCACCTTGACATCGGTGTCGAGCTTGGCTTCGAAGACGTCGATGTCGAACTGGTAGTCCTCGTTGAACGGAACGAAGTCCAGCTGGGCTCCTGTCCGCCTGGCCACCATCTGCCACGGGATGAGGTTGGCGTGGTGCTCGAACGTCGTGAGCAGGATCTTGTCGCCGGCCCGCAGGTGTTCACCACCCCAGCCGAAAGCGATCTGATTGAGAGCCGTGGTGGCGCCCCGGGTGAGGACGACCTCATTGGGGCTCGTCGCTCCGATGAACCGGGCAACCGAGCTCCGGCACCGCTCGAACTCCGTCGTCGCCTCGAGCGACAGGGTGTAGGCGCCGCGATGGACGTTGGCGTAGTGATGGGCAGCGAATTCGGTCATGGCGTCGAGTACTTGGGACGGTTTCTGGCTCGATGCGCCCGAGTCCAGGAAGTGGATCTGCTTGCCACCGATGAGGCGTTCGAAGACCGGGAAGTCGCTCCGGATCGCAGCAGTGTCGAGAGACGGCATGTCAGGCGGTCTGACGGAAACCGTCATACCCCTCGGCTTCGAGTTGGGCGGCCAGTTCAGAGCCACCGGATTCGAGAATGCGACCGTCCATGAAGATGTGGACGTGGTCAGGTGTGACGTAGTCGAGGAGCCGCTGGTAGTGGGTGATGATCAGGAAGCCCCGTTCGGGTGACCTGAGCGTGTTGACACCCTCCGCGACGGTCTTGAGCGCATCGATGTCGAGTCCGGAGTCGGTCTCGTCCATGACGGCCAGAAGGGGCTCGAGCACTGCCATCTGCAGTACCTCGTTTCGCTTTCGCTCTCCTCCGGAGAAGCCCTCGTTGAGGTACCGGTCGGCGAAGCTCGACTCCATGCCCAGCGCCGCCATCGCCTCCATCACCTTGAGCCGCAGTTCCAGAACGGTGTAGTCGGTCCCGGTCCGATTAGACAGAGCCTGGCGGAGGAATTGGATGACCGAGACGCCGGGGATCTCCTCGGGGTACTGGAACGCCAGGAACAGGCCCAGGTTCGCCCGAGCGTCCGGTGCGGCCTCGGTGATGTCCTCGCCCTCGAAGAGAACCTCGCCTTGGGTGATCTCGTAGTCGGGATGTCCCATCAGGGCGCTGGCCAGGGTCGACTTCCCGGAGCCATTCGGGCCCATCAACGCATGGATTTCGCCACGGTCTACCGTCAGGTCGACACCATTGAGGATTTCGACGCCCTCGGCGGAAGCGTGCAGGTTCTTGATCTGGAGGAGGGGAGTGGTGCTCACATGGCGAAGGGTAGTTTTCGGCGGTCCCTACGACGAACGCGGTTCCGTGCTCAGTCGCCGAGATACCGGAAGTCGGCACGACGTTTGATGTCGAGCGTCAACTCGAATCCGGTCGGCTCACCCGTCTCGGCGTCCGGTGTCTGGAGGAGCCACCGTGTCCGGACGTTCGATTGCTGGTCCGTCGCAACGACGAGGCGCCGCTCGACGTCGAAGAGGTACTCGGCGGTCCCGGTGGACGGCTCCACGCCGATGGCGAAGACCACTTCGGCGAATGCCTCGAGGTCGGCCTCATCGACGGGGACACCTTCTTCGCCTGCGGCGAATCCCGCGAAGAGGGAACGGAAGACTTCGGAGAAGTCGAGGTCGAACCCGTCGGTCTGCGTGACCGATGCGATGGTGAGGTGGGGCCGGCTGTCGATCTCGGTGAGTGCGATCGCCTCGTACTCGGTGGTCACGACGACGGGGCCTCCAGGCGCTTCGCGGGAGGAGTCGATCGTCCATCGGTCCCCCGGAGAGATCGTTCGACTCTCCGGGAAGACCGGTCCGACAGGTCTGCTGATCTGATTGTTGCTGAGATTGGTGAGTGCGCCGACTTCCCCGCTCAGAACGTCGAGGCCTCCCAGGCCCCCGCTGGTGAGGACGGCGTTGCGATCGTTGAC
>JAHEIN010000287.1 GCA_024639335.1 bacterium
CGATCCCGGCTGTTCTGGTTGTAGTCGATGAACACACCATGGCGATCTTCCTTCCACCACTGGGTGGTCACGATGTCGGGCCGGTGCCGTTCCACCTCGCGACCGAACGCCAGGGCTGCCATGCGAACCTCGAGGAAGGAGTAACGGGGCTCGATCCGAACATAGACGTGAATGCCCTTCGACCCCGAGGTCTTGGGAAAGCCTCTCAACCCGAAAAGACCGAGGGTCTCGCGCACTTCGAGCGCAACCTGTTGGATGTCCGACCAGGACGCCTCAGGGGTGGGGTCGAGATCGATCCGAAGCTCGTCGGCGTTCTCTAGGTGATCGACCCGAGTAGGCCACGGGTTGAGATCGACGCAGTTGAGCTGGGCCATCCAGACGACGTCATACGGCGTGCGCGGCACGAAGTAACCGGCCGTCCTGCCAGAAGGGAACTCGACGAAAACCCGCTCGCTCGCAGACTTGGGCGCCCGCTTCTGGAAGAACGGCCTCTCACCGACGCCGCGTGGGAAGCGCTTCAACATGGTCGGGCGTCCAAACACGCCGGCGAGCGCCCCGTCCACACAGGCGACGTAGTGCTCGACGAGGTCGAGCTTGGTCCATCCGAATGCCGGGAACATCACCTTGTCCGGATGCGTGATGGTGATCATGTCCCCATCGATCTCGACGTCGACATCGTCCACCGCAAGTCTCCCAGGTCGGTTGGTCGGCGGAAGTCAGGAGGGCTCGACGGCGCCCCTGTACAGCCGGAACTCCTCTTCTGGTTCACGGCTCGTGTCGACGAACTCGAGATACTCGCGAGCGACGTCGGTGAATGCACCGGAATGATCGGCCGCGGCAGCGGCGCGGAGATCGGGCGGACGCTCCGAGCCGTAGCGCCACACCTGGTGGAAGTCACACGGCTCGGGGCTCAGCGACTGATAGGTGCCGATGTACTCGTAGTTCTTGGGAGCGAACTCGGCCAGGCGGGGCTCGTTGTCTGCCAGCCATCCGAGAAAACCCTCCCGTCTTCCCGGCTTGATGTAGAAACCCCAGTCGTACAGCAGCGCCATGAGTGCCTCTCGCTCGTCAGCCCAAGTATGAACGAAACCGATGCGCGGCGTCCGGAGATCCAGGTCGGTTCCTGCGCCGCCGGATCAGTTGCCGGCGAATCCGCCGCCGAACCCGCTGGTCCGGCCGCCCGACTTCGGGGCGAAGGCTGCGGCCATCGTCTCGTTCGAGAAGTACGAGGAGGCCACGGCCCCGTCCACGGCGAAGTGGTAGAGCGCCGTCTGGAACACCACGCTCATCGCGGACAGCACGACAGCCACACCGATCATCCACAAAACGCCAAACAGAATGCCCGCGACGAGGACGCCTCCGCCGACGAACGCCGTTGCGATGATGAGGGCGATCCCCGGAAGCACGGCCAGGAACCCGAGCAGGGCGAAGCCGACCTGAGCTGCGAGGTTCTCTCCCCAGGTCCGGCGGAACAGCTCTCCTGACTTCTTGATCGCACCGGTCACGCCGATCCCCTCGATCACGATCACAGGGAGTACCAGGAACGTCACGACGGCCCAGGCGACTCCGGCCAGGCCGGCAACGATCCTGCCAAGGGCGCCTGCGCGCTCCTCGATCGCCCGAAGGATGATCGACACCGTTGCCGAGACGATCGCCCAGGGGAGGATCTTGCCGGCCCGGGCTCGCGCGCCGGCCAGAGCAGAGGCCAACGTCGGGTCGCCGCCGTTCAACCGCTCATGGGCTGCGCTGACGAGCGCAGCATTGAAGAAGATCGTCACATAGGCCAGCGCCACGTACATGAGGAACAACACGATGTACGAGCCGGTGTCACCGCCCAGGCCGCCGGCCGCCACGAGCGGGATCAGAAACGATGCCCCGACGATCACGGAGGCGATCCCGGAGATGATCGGCAGGACGAGCAGCTCTCGGTCGGCCTGTATGACCTTCCACGATGACTTGGCGAGTTCTACGGAGTTACCGATGCGACCCATGCAGCGATCGTACCGAGGTACCGCCAGAGCTGCTGCGTTCTGCACCTGAACCGCGACGAGGGACGTCCGCAAGTGCCCGGTAGACGCGATCTACGCCGAGCCGATCGTCCATGAAGACGGGCGGCTCACGTGTGCGGACGAAGAGAGTTGCCTGCCGTTCTTCGCCGTCAATCATGGATGCTCGATCTGTGTGGCAGTCTGCCCGTTCAACAAGCTCGGCTACGACCGACTCCACCAGTCGGTCACCGCGCTTGGGCACCCAC
>JAHEIN010000127.1 GCA_024639335.1 bacterium
ATGCCGGTGACGGTGAGAGAGCCGACAGGGAAGAGAAGCCCGAAGAGGAATCCCGCGACAGCCCATTCCAAGATGAGTTTCTTGCTTCGGTTCATACGCGACGAGTCGGCATCGGATCTCGATTGTTTAGGAAATCGCGCACTCCAAGCATCTCGGGGAGGCAACACGCTCCTTCCAGGCCACAGGGACGGTGTGGCCGGTTGCGGTCCCGCTCAACTGAGGCCTCGACCCGCTCGATCTCGACCGTGCACTCGGTGACGATCGCAGCAATCGCCCCGACCGCTGCGAGTGGGAGGGAGGAGCAACGCACGGACATCCTCACCGGTCGGCAGGAATGATCTGCTGCACTCCTCGTCGAGGGTCGTCGCTCTTCAAATGCTCCCCTCATGGACCTTTTCCTGCATCGTGGCGAGCAGGTCTTCGACCTCCACGAGAACTCCGATCTCGACCGGACGCCTCTCCGCCGAATCCTTCGGTTTAACGGCCTCTGGCCGATAGGGGTAGGAGATGAGCGCTTTCACCAGGATCTCGACCGTTGCCCTGCTGGCGGCGGTCGGAATGCTCAGCATCGCCCTGACCGGCGAGGGATCAGGACCCGTCTGGGTTCTGCTCGCCTGTGCCACCGCGCTGCCGGCCATCGCTGCCGTCGGAGCCGCTCGGAAAGGCAAGCGCCTCGGAGGTCGAGAAGGCCTGCCATGGCTTCTCCTCACCGGTGCCATGACCCTGATGATCCCGATCTACGTCGTCCACCATCTCGGCGCCGGAAACCTCGAAGACATCTTGATCTCAGGCGCCTATGCGGTCGGAGGGATCGCCGTCCTGGCAATCCCACTGCCCCATGCCGGCCCCTTCCAGCGGATCGTCGCCAGCCTCGACGCCCTGGCTCTGGGATTGGTGATCGCAACCGGGACCTATTGGCTCGGTACCGACTCGGGGATGAACTTCGCGGGGAACCTCATCTGGACCGTGAGTGACGCAGCAATCATGGCGATGCTGGGATACGTGGCGTTCCGAAGGAGCGGACGAGGAGGGATCGATTGGCCGCTTCTGTGCGTCGTTGCCGCAGTCGGGGCATACCTCGCCGGAGTCCTCATCTCCACCATCAGCCTCGATCCCTACCACATCGGTCACAACGCCGACTATGCCTATTTCGGCGGACTGGTGGGATATGCGATCGCCCCGCTCATCCCAGATCGGCGGAGCGCCCGCTCCAAGAACATCCTCCGACCGGTTCGGTGGGGACACGTCCTCACGCCATACGTCCTCGTCGGCTTCCTCGCTGTCCTGCTCGGCGCACATCAGATCCAGGTGTGGGGAGATGACCCGACGAGAACCGGGATCGAAGTCGGGCTGATGACCGCGATGCTGGTCGTTCTCATCAGGCAGTTGGCGATGATCGCCGAGCAGCGTCGCAAGATCGAAGTCGAACAAGGTGGCGTCATTGCCACGATCAGCCACGAGCTGCGAACCCCATTGACGACAATCGTCGGCTTCCTGGACATCCTCGAGGACTGGGAGGACTTCAGCGACGAGGAGAGGGTGGACATGGTCGAGATGGCTCGGGATCAATCCCACGTGATGGCCCGCGTCGTGGGGGACCTGGTCGACGTCGCTCGCGAGAAGATCGAGCAGACGGAACTCCACGTCACGAACATCCAACTGGACGAGTTTCTCGATTCGGCAATCACAGCCGTTCCCGAGCTACGAGGTGCGTCCGTGCGCACCGAGATCGAACCCGAAACCAGGCTGACCGCCGACCGCGAACGGATGCTGCAGGTGCTGGCGAATCTTTTGTCGAACGCTGCCATTTACAGCCACGGCGAGGTCGCCATCATCGCGTATCGCTCGGGTGTGAACACGGTGATCGAGGTCCACGACGACGGGCCGGGAGTGCCGGATACCTACCGGCACGTGATCTGGGAACGGTTCGAGCGTGGCGCACACCGGCAGAGCGCGATACCGGGCTCAGGAATCGGCCTCGCAGTCACAAGAGGACTCGCCCGTGCCCATGGCGGCGAGACCCGCTACCGAGAGTCCGAGCGCCTGGGAGGAGCATGCTTCGAGGTGCGGGTGCCTGCGCTCAGAACGCGTCCGGAGCGTCGGGACCCGACTTCGGTCCATTGAATCGACGCCGCAATGCTGCCCGACCGCGCACCGGCGAAGATCTTGCTTCGTTTCGGGTCGCAGGGCTCGGTCAGCGGACAGCCATTGCCAGGTCTTCGTCGGTCAACTCCACGGCGATCGACGGGATGTCCACGACGATCACAACGATTCGATCGAGGAGGGCCTCAATTGCTTCGGGTTCGATGGTGCCATCGGGCTCGCGATCGATGCCGTAGAACCTCGCGACTTTCGGTTCAGCGATGAGACAGTTGGACAGAATTACTTGCGCTTCGGCTCCTTCGGCGATCTTCGCCTCTCCGGTGACCGTCCTGCCGCGTAGCCGAAGATCGACTTCGGGTCTGGCGGCGATGTTCCGCCACCACTTCCTCATCCGCTGTGAGAGCACCACGACGTCTCCGTCGTGCATCAGGTACTGGACCGGCATGGTGTAACGACGTCCGGTCTTGGCTCCCGTGACCGACATGATTGCCAACACCCTGCCCAGCAAGCGCTGGACCCCAGGTGCGTGAAGCATGATCCGCATCGCCGCATTCATCCAGGCCGGCGGGGTTCCCGGCAGCTTCACGGTTGTGGGCGTCGCCATCTGCTCTCCTTCCGCACATCCAGCCTTCCATCGGTGCTTCATGGAAGCCAGAGCCGAAGGTCTGAACGTGGGCGCTGGTACCTCTGGAGACCCGCGTGTCCATACAAGCGATCTCAGGACCACCCTCTACGCTCGTCGGCGTGACATCATCGGGAATCGGCACGCTACGAGAAACACACCTGCACGCCGCCCTCAAAGAGTGGATCGCCGAGCACGGCGACGAGTTCGAAGTCCCGGTTGGACGTTTCGTCATCGACATCGTTCGCTCGGGCAAGCTGATCGAGATTCAGACACGCGGCTTCTCGGCGATGAAGTCGAAGCTCGACGCTCTGCTCGATGAACATCAGATCGTCATCATCCACCCGATCGCACGTCAGAAGTGGATCGTGAAGGGACCGCACGATGGGAATCCGTCGAGCCGACGGAAGTCGCCCAAGGGCGGAAGCATCTACGACGTGTTCACCGAGTTGGTCAGCTTCCCCTCGCTGGTTGACCACCCGAATCTCTCGTTCGAGATCGTGATGACCGATGAGGAAGAGCTGCGCCGATATGACGGGAACCGGAGTTGGAGGCGAAAGGGGTGGGCGGTCGTCGAACGCCGCCTGTTGGATGTCGTCGAGCATCTGGTCTTCGAGACGCCGTCCGACTGGCTGCTCCTGCTTCCCCCTGGGCTGTCCGAGCCGTTCACCACTGAGGAGCTGGCGTCAACCATCTCCCGGCCGAGACGAACCGCCCAGCAGATGGCTTACTGCCTGAGAGAGATGGGCGCGCTCGATGTCGTCGGGAAACGGGGCAACGCCCTGGAGTACCGGGTCCGACCGGCGGCGCGATCAGCTCGACGCGCCTGAATCGAGGGGCCTCAGCATGAGCCATATCGGGAGACCGAGTGCCTCGGCAGCGGTCGCTTCGAGCACGTCGAAGCCCAGCCGGCGATAGAAGCGCACATTTCCTTCGGTCTCGGTCTCCAAGTAGATCGGAGCGGCCTCACGGTCAGCGCGGCGAATCCCGGCGCGGAGCAGTGCGGAGCCCAACCCCTGGCCCTGATGCCAGGGATCGACACCGACCGCAGACAGATACCAGTGAGGCTCCGGCATGAGGTCCTTCCTCCGATCGTCGAATTGGCGAAGGACGCCCATCATGACCCGGCGTTCGGAACTGGGCAGGCTCAGTGTGAACCGAGGCAGGCCGAGCCGCGATCTCACCATTGACCACAGCCCGATGTCTCTGCCAGGAGGCAACCACAGGGCGGCGGCCGTCGTGTTCGGTGTCACGTCAACGGCGCCGCCGGCCGCAACCGTTGCCCTGCTCAGAGCCGTGAACATGTCGACGAGTTGCTGAAGGCGTCTGTCGGGATCGGGGAACGTCGCTTTCCACAATGGATCGTCTTCGAACGCCCGCCCGAGAACCACACCGACGTCGGCGTGACCGTCTCGAGTCACCGACGTGACTGCGTCGACACCAGTCACCCGTCCAACCTATGTACCGAGGCCGGCACTCAGGGGACTTCGTCGAGGATCTCGACGTCGACCATCAGGTCCGCCGCCAGCGCAGCGACTTGATCCACGAGATCATCGCTCGAGAGGCTCGTCGGAAGCCGCAGAATGGCTACGGCCTCGAACACGGAGCCGCCGGCCATGGGTGCGGGACGCGTCGTGGTTTCAAGATCATCGATGCTGACATTGCGGCTCGCGAGGAGGCGTGAGAGTTCGTGAACGATTCCGGGATGATCGTTCCCCATGATGCGAATCTCGATCGACGCTCCGGGCGCTCTCCGGTCGCGTCCCTCCTCGAAAGACAAGTGGAGCAATCCGCTGTGTTCGAGCGATTCGAGCGCAGCGCCGAACCCCTCCGCTCGCTGTGAGGGGAGGGTGACCAGTACGACGCCGGCGAACTTGCCGGCGAGCTGGGTCATGTGGCTCTGCTCCCAGTTGCCGCCGTGCCCGGCAACGACACCGGACAACGCCTCTACCAGCCCGGCTCGATCGTCCCCGAGCACCGAGATCACGAATGATGCCATGCGGGCACTGTACCCCGGTAGGCCCGGGGCGGTTCACCAAGTCTGCGCTGCTCGTAGAGTCGAGGCCATGAGCCGCTACGAACAGCCCGAGTACTCCGTGGTCGCAACGCAGGGAGGCTACGAAGTGAGGGCCTACGACTCCCACCTGGTTGCCGAGACGATTGTGCAGGGGGACTTCGAGTCCACTGGAAACGTCGCCTTCGGTCGACTCGCCGGCTTCATCTTCGGACGCAACTCCGAAGGCGAAAAGATGAAGATGACTGTGCCGGTCACTCACCTACCGCTTCCCGAGGGAGGCCATCGCTATCGCTTCGTGATGGAGCGGGCCTACACCGAGGAGAGTCTGCCGAAGCCGGTAGACGGAACCGTCGACATCGTCCGGGTCCCCAGAGGTCACTATGCCGCGATTCGATACCGGGGAGGGCGTGGCGAGGAGAGATTCCGACGGGCGACCGGACGGCTGCTGTCGGCGCTCGATCGTGACCGCGTCGAGGTGGCCGGCCCTCCCGAAGCCGCGGTGTACGACGGTCCCTTCGTCCCGGCTCCGATCCGGCGGAACGAGGTACTCGTTCCGATCACATGGCCGGCCGATTCTGAGCACGTCGTTTCGAACTGATCAGCCGATCAGGTCTCCTACGCTTGTGGGTACTCCGTGCTGTCAGCCGGCAAGAGGCCCTGCGGCGATCCGGCTTCGCAGCTCCGCAACCGACCAGGCTCCCACGTGTATCCAGGTCGCTCCGGAAGACGTATGGTCAGCAACCAATTCGTCGATACTTCGGTCGGTCGAGAGCACCACCGGCGCACAGCCAGGAGTTGGCGCGAGTCCGCTGCGCTCGGATTCCATCGCCGCATTGGGCCGGCTGGGGAGACCAATCCGTCTCATGCATCGGGACGAGGCCATCGCATCCCAGATCGGATCTCGGGTAGCTCACACTCCCTTCCGGTGAGGGAACGTGACACCCTCGTCATCCCTGTTGCCGAGATGATCGGTCTCCACATCGTGTGGACGCCTGCCCCGCCAGACGTCGACCCCAAGCACACCAACCGGCACCGCGGGGGAGTGAGGTGCGATCGGTTCGACGCGTTGGTAGGTCTCGCCGCTGCCTGGTCGTGGATCGGGGTCGCCGTTGTTCGGCCACATCGCGATGGCACGCTCGGCCATTGCAGTGATCGTGAGCGACGGATTGACTCCCAGGTTCGCTCCGATTGCGGAGCCGTCGATCACGTGGAGACCCTCGTACCCGAACACCCGGTGATAGGGGTCGATGACACCCCTGTCCTGCGAGGCGCCGATGCACGCCCCACCGAGAATGTGGGCCGTGGTCGGCGCGTCGAGTAGGACCTCATTGATCGAACTGCCAGGGAATCCGTCCATCACGTCGGCGGCGACACGAGCGGCATCGTTGGCGATCGGAATGTAGCTCGGAATCGGCTCGCCACTGCTCTGCTCCGAGGTGAGACGGGAACCGAACAATCCCCTTTTGCGCAACACTCGCAGGCGGTTGTCGTAACTCTGCATGACCAGCAGGATCACCGAACGCTCGGCCCACCGGCGCAGCGACAAGCTCCGGATGAAGACGATCGGATGCCGCGCTACGTTGCCGAGAAAACGGAGTTGGCGGGGAACCCGCCCTCCACCATCGGTGAGCACGGTTGCGAGCAGTCCCATGACACCGCTGCCCTTCGAATAGCGCACCGGTTCGATGTGGGTGTGCGGCTCGGGATGGAACGACGAGGTGATGGCCACTCCTCTGCTGTAGTCGACGTCTGCGGACCGCGCGGTGGCGCCGACCAACGCCTCAGAGTTGGTGCGAACCACATCGCCGGTCATGGGCGACAGGTCGGGGAGCCGACCGGTCTCGGCCAGTTCGAGCAGCAGCCTGGTGGTCCCCAACGAACCTGCTGAGAAGATCACTTCCTTGGCGGCGAGAGTACGCCGGCGCTTTCGCACCCATGCGCCGGGCCGCTTGGTGGTCACCGCATAGCCACGATCGGAGAGGGACCGAACGTCGACCACCTCGTGCTCGGCGTGGACCTCTGCTCCGGCGCGTTCTGCGAGGTAGAGGTAGTTGCGGTCGAGTGAGTTCTTGGCGTTGTGACGACAACCGACCATGCATCCGCCGCACTCGAGGCATCCAGACCGGGACGGCCCGGCGCCTGCAAAGTAGGGATCGGGCGCCTCGATGCCCGCCTCCCCGAAGTAGACCGCCACGGGAGTGCGCCGGAACGTGTCTTCCACGTTCCATCGCCGGGCGATTTGCAGCGTGACCTCGTCGGCCGGTGTGTGAGTCGGATTCTCCGTCGCACCGAGCATGCGTTCAGCGAGTCGGTAGAAGGGAGCCAGCTCCGTCTTCCAGTCGGTGACGCCCTTCCACTGGGGGTCCTCGTAGAAGGCGTCGTGCGGCCGGTAGAGGGTGTTGGCATACACCAGCGACCCGCCACCGACGCCCGCCCCAGACAGCACCAGCACGTTCTTGAGTAGTGACATGCGTTGGATGCCCCGCATCCCGAGCCGAGGGAACCAGAAGAAGCGGCGGAAGTCCCAGTTCGTCTTCGGGAAGTCCTCAGGCTCGAACCGCCGACCAGCCTCCAAGACACCGACGCGATAGCCCTTCTCGGTCAGCCGAAGCGCAGCCACCGACCCCCCGAACCCCGAGCCGATGACGATGACGTCGTAGTCGTACGTATCCATCTGCCCATTGTGAACGGGTCAAACAGCCCGCGCCAACAGATCGGCTGATCCCTGGAGGCGCGCCACCAAGATCGGAACATCGGAATTGCCACTTTGAACACGCGCCGAGCGATCTCAGATCGACCCCTCATGGACTCGCTTCACTCCAAAAGGAGCATCAGCCAGGTCGAGCCGATATCGCGTACGCTCGGCTCGAAGCGAGCGAGGAGAAACCCGAATGTCCGTGTCGCCGATTCCGCAAGGCTTCCACTCCGTCACCGCCTCGATCGTGTGTACGCCGTGCGCCGACGCAATCGACTTCTACCGGCGCGCCTTCGGCGCAGAGGAGATCGAGCCCCGTCTGACCAGTCCGGATGGGTCGATCGCACATGCCGAAATGAGAATCGGTGACACGGTGATCATGTTGGCCGATGAGTGGCCAGGAGGGCCGACCCAGTCACCCACCAGACTCGGAGGATCGACCGCAGCGCTGTTCATCTACACCGATGACGTCGATGCGAATTGGCAACGCGCGCTCGACGCCGGAGCGGAGGTGGTGTTCCCGCTCGAGCTCCAGTTCTATGGTGACAAAGGAGGGCGCCTGCGGGACCCCTTTGGCCATACATGGGGAGTCAGCCAACGCGTCGAGAACGTACCTCCCGAGGAAATGGTCCGGCGGATGGCGGCGATGTTCGAGGCGTGACGCTCGCCGGGCGGTAGCCAGCCGACTCCTCACCGGCCACCGCATGAACGGTGGAGCTCGGCGATCATTGCTTTTGACCCTTGTGCTCGTATGGGTTGTTGGGATACGGACGGG
>JAHEIN010000128.1 GCA_024639335.1 bacterium
GCCATGGACCGAGCGGGCGAGGGGTGTCCACGTGGCCCGCACGGGGGCCGCTGTGTCGGTTCTCGTGCTGCCGATCGTCGGTGTGGCGTCGGCGTTGGCGCTCGTCAATCCGCTCTCCCTCGTTTCTCGGCCGCTTGTCGCCTTGACCCTGGGAGCCCTCGGTGCGCTTGGAGGTCTGGTCGACTCCGCTTCGGTGGATCGTCGCATCCACGGGCCGTCGAAGGAAGGCCCTGCGAGGGCGGTGTTCGGACCGATCCTCTCCTACTCGCCGGTGCTCGCGCTGGTGACGCTGGCCTGGTTCGCGCCTGCAGAGGTGACATCTTGGTGGATGGTGCCGTGGCTGGTGGGCGTGCTCCTCGTGGTGTACGCCTGGATGCGGGCTCCATTGCTGATGCTCCACACGCCCCTGGCAGCCGAAGCCGATGCCCGGGCCACGGGAGTCGTCGAATCCGCCTCGAGCGCGCTCGACATTCGGGCGCCCAGGACGATCGAGTTCCGCACCCGACATCCCAACGCCTTTGCATTCCCCTGGCTCGGCGTGGTGGCATTCACCACGGGTCTGCTGGAGGCGCTCGACGACGGCGAACTCGAAGCGATCACTCACCACGAACTGGCACACTTGAGTGAGTCGGTGGGATTGACGCGGCTTCGCCAGTCTCAGCTGTATGCCCTCATTCCGATCGCCGCAGCGCGGCCGCTCCTCGGCACGCTCGGCTTGGTTGGACCGTTGCTCGCCTTGCTCGTGTTCGTGGGAGTCACCGAGGTGGTGCGCCGCCGTGGTCTGGCGGCCGAGCTCGCGTCCGACTCCGCAGCGGTCGATGCGTCGCATCATTCAGCGGCGTTCGGGAGCGCGCTCGAGAAGACCTATCGAATCGGTCTGATCCCGGCGGTCTTGCGCAGGGGGACTCACGGCCAGCTTCACGAGCGTCTGGCGATTGCGGGAGTCGAGCCGGGTTTCGACGTTCCGCTCCCGCCCTCTCGGGTGCGGCCGCTCGTTGCCCTGGTCGGCAGCGCGCTGACCATGGCAGCGGCGGTGTTCAGCCCTTGGATTGCTTATGCCGTGTCAGGTAGCGATGCGGAGGCCTTCCATCGGTTCGCCGCCGCGATCCCGGTGTACGGGAGCTCGTCCGTCGAGACGCTGGCGTGGGATGCGGAGCTCGACAAGCGCTGGGCCGAAGCAGCGATCTTGTACGAGGCGGCCGCGGACGTGAGTCCCAGCGATCCATACCTGAGGTCCGAGGCCGTGCGGTTGTGGTCGTATGCCGGCAACTGTGCACAGGCCGAGGAGTCCGCTCAACTCCTCGATCCCCAAACCCACGCCGAGGACCGCCGCTATTCAAACGAGCTGATCGAGTGGTGCGAGCTCACCGGCGGTCTGCGCTAGCCGAGCTTCGGAACGGTGCCATCCGAAACCGGCAGATGCGTGTGGCGTGTGGCGTGCTTCGTCACGGCTCCAGCTCGATGATGTCCCAATCGCCTTCGAGTCCCTCGGTGAGGCAAGAGTCCTCCGTGGTGATCAGCACCAGGCGGTCCGCAGTATCGATCTGGGGATAGCGCTCGAGCTCATCGTTGTCACACGGTGCGAATGGCACGACGTCACCGATCCGCAGCCGTTCCTG
The DNA here is from genome assembly GCA_024639335.1 of bacterium. Classification (GTDB taxonomy): domain Bacteria; phylum Actinomycetota; class Acidimicrobiia; order Spongiisociales; family ZC4RG35; genus JAHEDH01. Next base: position 1,620 of record JAHEIN010000128.1, read on the forward strand.
GTAGCCGTGCACGATCGACTTCTCCGTCGCGAGGGCGAACTCGGCGAATCGGTCGTCGTCGATTCGGTCCAGCTCTCCGGGCACCCTCGTCCAGACGTCTTGCATGTCGAACGAGCTGTCCACCAGAACGAACACCTCGTCGTTCTCGCGTGCGCTGTTCGTGAACAACGCAAACGCGCCGAATATCACGACGAACGCCGCAAGCCAGATGGCGAAGGCCCGCACGTCGGCCTACGTCCCTGCGTTGAACAATGCCGAGATCTTGAACTCGACATCTTCTTCGCTGGCGTTGATGGTCGCCGCCTCGACCAGCGAGGACAGGCGCCCGAGCTCGTCGAGGTTGGCCTCGAACCCGACCGTGTACACCGGGATGCGGAGCCCACCGATCGTGGCCTGCACGTCGCTCAGTGTGTACCCCTCGTTGGTCTCGCCGTCCGTCAGGACGATCAGCAAGGGTTTGGCGTTCGGATTGGTCGCTTGATGGGACAACAGCATCGATAGGCCCAGAGTGATCCCGTCGTACATTGCGGTGCCCCCGGCAGCATCCATGTCGTCGACCGCTGCGATGAATCTCGCCTGCTGGTTCAGGTCGAACTCCTCGATCGGCAGCCGCAGCACCGTTTGGTCACTGAACTCGACCATCCCGACGGATGCCTCGGGACTGATGAAGCCACGAGCCGTCCGAAGTGCCCGTTGGAGGGAGAACAGCCGCGTCCCGGCCATCGACCCGCTGACGTCTGCGACGAACACGGCGGCGACGGGGCGTCCGGCGTCCTTCTTCTCTTTCCAGAGGGCCTGGGCGTCGATGAGTGAGCCTCCCGACGGGATGGCGACGTCCGAGGTGTAGTCGGGTGGGTCGAACCCGTAGTCCTCCGCCAGGTTCCGGTACCGGTCGCGCCGGGCGAACTCCGCGAACGCCTCGAGCGTCTCCAACTCGCCAGGGGACACGTCGCCAACCGCGTACAGCGGGTTGTCGTGCCGGATTCCGAATGGGATGAACTCGAATCCGGACCTGAGCGAGTCGGTCTGGATGTAGGTCTGCCACTCCATGACGAAAGCATCGAGTGAGCCGTTGTCGTTCTCAACCGACTCGCGCATCTGCAAGGTCGTGAACGCCACGAACGGGACCTGCTGCTGGAACTGCTCGAGCACGCTGGCGACGTCCGGCGCCGTCAGGCGGGACTCGTCTCCGTCGGCGAAAGCGTTGAGGACCGTGAGGAGGAAGTTGAGCCCTGTGCTCGAGGCGAACGGATTCGTGTAGCCCATCACCACGTCGCCTGCGACTACTGCTTCGATCAAGGTGGCGGCATCGAGCGTCGGATACTTCGCTCGCAGCTCGTCTGCGGTCTCGTCCTTCATGACGATTCCGGCGACGTTCGGCACCAACTGCTCGGATACGAGCGTCATCGGTTCGTGAACCTCGGACATCTGGATCCACAGCTGGTTCGATGGACTGATCGCGTCCGGGACGATTCGACCTGCCGCGATGTACTGGTATGCGGTACCGGAGGCGATCTCTCGGATCTCCACGGCTCCCACACGCCCATCCGACAGGGTCACGCGCTCGTCGTTGAAGTCCTCGGCCACCTCGATCATCCAGCCGTCGGTCCCTTCACCCGACTTCTCTGTGGACACGAAGATCTCGACTGCGACGTCTGCGCCTCCCGGGGCTCTGACCTCGAGAGGGAACTCGTCGATCGGCGGAAGTGTTTGGGACAGGTCGGAAGGTGCTGTGAGTTCCAAACTGGCGCGACGGGTGACCGGGTCATCGATCCATCCGATGTCGTCGACCAGCTCCTGGAGCTCGATTTCGGCCTCCTCCACCGTGAGCGGCTCGGGCTCACCGCAGGCGGCCGCGACGAGGGCGAACACACCCACCATTGCGACGAGGCGCAGTCTGCGTATGGGCATCATCGAAGAGTCCCCCTTCGGAACGTTGTCATTCGGCCTCCGGCGCGCCGGCGTCGGGGCTGACGTCGAGGTCGAGCGTCGCCGAGGCGGCGCGTCCCTGTTCGAGCTTCTGGATCGCTTCCTCGCTCTGCTCTGCCAGCTCATCGAACTCGACGATCGTGGCCGCCATCTGAGGGAGCGCTTCTCTTCGGTAGGTCGAGATCTCGTCGAGCGCAGCGTTGATGTCGATGAACGCCGACCTCAGCGATTCCATGTCCAGCATCGACGACGAGGCCTGACGGTGGATCTCCGTGCCCTGGCTCCGCAGCCGCTCTGCCGTGCCTGCGATGATGTCGGAGGTGGTGCGATTGATCGCCTCGACCTTGTCGAGGACGATCTTCTGGTGGGCGAGCGCCAGCGCGACGGTCACGGCCACCTGGAGAGCGCTGACGGTCACGTCGATCGCCCGATCGACCCCACGCACCAGCTCCTTGTTGTTGCGGATGATCAGCTCGGTTGCCAGCACACCTTGCTGGTTGACCGCCAGCTGCTGCTGGAGGTCCATGATCCGCTGGCGGAGCGTGAACATCAGTTCCTCTTCGATGAACTGGCGGCGGTCGTCGTCCGCACCGACTTCGGTCTCGAGTTGGCGGACGAGGCGTTGGTCGATGGCCTGACCGAGGGCGATCTGGTCGGCGAGCGTGTGGGTGAGCTCGCGCATGTGACCCTGGTCTTCGCCGAGCGTGATGTTGTCGCGCTTGAGCTGGTCGCGGCCCTTCTCGAGCGATTTCACGATCGAGTCGATCACCGTCTGGCTCGATTCGTACTGCATGAAGTAGCGCTTGATCGGGGTGCCGACACCGGGGATTGCCCCAACCATGCGAGTGAACCATCCGGGCGAGAGGTCCACGGAGACGGGATCGAGCTTCTCGACCTCGATGCGGAGGTCGGTGAGCGACTTGGCCACTGGGCCGCCGTCCTCGGCGCTGTGGGAGAGGTCGCGGATCGGCGCCTGGAGCATGCGGCTTCGGTTGGCGGCCTGACGCTGGAGGTCGCGGCCCATCGACTCGACTGCCTCGCGTCCGCGCTGCAGCGAATCGTGGTCTGCCGGGTCGAGCGCGATGAGCTGGGCGGTGTAGGCGGCTGCCTTCTGCTCGATCTCCGAAGTCGGCTCGGGCTCCAATTCGACCAGCTCAGCCTTGGCCTGTTCGACACCCAGGCTGAGTTCAAGTGGGGGAAGTGTGGCCGCCGCTGCGGCTCCGTTCGTCCTGCCTGTCATCGTGCTCTCCTCGTCCTTCTCTCGTTCGAAACTATCCGGTGGCGTAGCGACCGGCTCGGTCTGCCAGCTCTTCGAGTGCGGCCATTGCCGCCTTGGCGTCCTCTGGAGTCCGCCCGATCGGGGCGTTCGCCAAGGACGTCGCAGTCTTGTCCAGCAGCGTCATGGCCGCCTCGTTCTCGGCGAGCAGTGCAGCCACCTTCGTCTGCTGGCTGTCACGCAGCGCCTGCCGGCCTTCGAGCGACTTCCGCTCGCTCTCGTCTGCTTCTGCGGCGGAACCTCTGGCTGTGATCTCGGCGAGCCTGGTATCGATGTACTCACTGTCGATCGCACTGATGCTGCGCTGGGCAACCGCCACCTCGTGGAGGTTCTCGAGGGTCGACTCGTAGACCTGCTGTGCTGTTGTGAGGTATCGGGCGTAGGTCACCTCGCCGGCGTCCAGCCTTCGACCGAGCACATCGGCGAGGTTGTCGCGCTTCTGGGTGAGCGACTTGAGCTGTCTGGTCGGACGCGGATCCTCGAGTTCCTTCAGCTCGTCGACCAGCTTCGCCATCTCGTCCTCGTCGACCGCGGTGATCTGCGGAAGGCTGAACTGAAGGCGGTTGAGTGTCCCGGTCATCGTCAGAGCCAAGGGCCAGCCGGCCAGGGAAACGGCAGCGAGCCCGAGGAGGATGGCGATCATGAATCCGGGCGGCTCGAGCAAGACGACAATGGCCGCCACCGTGGCAACCACGATCGTGACCACGGCCCACGTGGCCGGGTACGACATCATCGCCTGCCACCAATTCTTCAACGCTGCTCCTTGTCCGCTGGGACACGTGCAAATCCGGTCGGATTGGACGTCGCCCCTCAGTAACCGAGACTACCTGTCACCGCGGATTGCGGGGCCGGTGCCCCCGACAGAGGACAACGGGCCACGGCGATCCGACCGCGGGAGGCGTATGGTCGGAGGGTGGACGAACAGCTTCGAGAGTGGCTTCTCGACGGCGATCCGTCGATCGGCTGGCAGGTCGAGCGGAATCTGCTGGATCTGCCCGAGTCGACGTGGACGGCGACCCAACGTCGAGTCGCCGTCGAAGGGTGGGGGGCTCGGCTGCTGGCGGAACGTTCACCCGACGGCAGGTGGGCGGACGGCCTCTACGGCCCGAAGTGGATCTCGACGACGTACTCGCTTCTTCAGCTGTGGAGGATGGGGCTACCCCGCGATCATCCGGAGGCGGTGGCGTCGACGGAGCTGCTGTTGGACAAGCCGGTGTGGGTGTTCGGGGTCGGGCGCGACGAGTGCGTGGCCGGCTTCGGGTTGTCGCTCTCGAGTTGGTTCACGATCGATGACGATCGCCGGGACGATTTGGTGACCTCCATCCTCGAACAGCAGCTCGACGATGGCGGCTGGAACTGCCGCCATCCGAGATCGGGCTCCACCCACGGCTCCTTCCACACGACGATCAATGTGGTCGAAGGGCTCCGGGAGTACGCGCTGTCCGGCGGAGCACGCACGGCGGCCACCGAGGAGGCAGAACGGCGGGCGATGGAGTTCTTCGCCGCCCACCGGCTTTATCGATCTCACCGATCCGACGACATCCCCGACCCGCGCATGACCCGCATGCCGTTCCCGCCGCGTTGGCATCACGATGTGCTTCGGGGGCTCGACTGGTTCAGGGCCGCAGATGCCCCCCGTGATGAACGGCTCGGAGATCCGATCGCAGTCGTGATGGCTCACCGGCGCAAGGACGGCCGATGGCCGATCCACGCCAACTATTCCGGTCCGGTTTGGTTCCGCATGGAGTCGGGTCGGGCGCCGAGCAGGTGGAACACGATGCGGTCGCTGCGAGTCCTGCGATGGTGGGACGGCGACTGAGCGGAATGCCCTCCCCAGGTCAGCCCTTCGTCGGGGTCGCCACCCCAGGCGGGCGAATCGAAGCGGACCCGCCCGTTGCGGCCGATGAAGCCCGCCAGATCTCGCCGTGCCGCAGCGAGCAACTGCCCGGAGTCGTCGTCGATCATGTCCCACGGCGTTCAGCCCCACGACGTCGAGCCCGGCCCGGTCTCTGCCCCGGTGGCACGCCGCCGAGCCCGACTTCGGCTCGCTGGTCTGAGCCCATTCACACTCGGCGGGCGATCACTCGATGAGGGAGCGGCGCAGCATCGCATGGACGCCCTTGTTGCCATCGACGAGCTGGGTGACATGGAGGTCCACTGCGAGGCTGGCGAACATGTAGGCCTCGTCCGGACGAATGCCGAGGAGTGAGACGAGCCAACGGATCATGTCACGAAGCGCGTCTTCCGCCGCCCGGTCGAGGTCGGGGTCGAAGCCGTGCGTGATGTAGTGGGTGGGCGTGATGGCACGAGGAGCGCTGATCGGTTCGACATCGTGGAGTGTGAGGCGGATGGTGCCGGTCAAACAGGTCTCGAGCGCGGTCAGATTGACCTCGCCGTCTCCCTGGACTGCGTGGCCATCACCGATCGAGAACTTTGCCCCTCCGGCGAACACCGGGAGATAGACGCGGGAGCCGGCGACGAGTTCCTTGTTGTCCATGTTGCCGCCATGGGGGTCCGGGGGCTTCGAACTCACTCGCCCCTTTTCTGGAGACGGCGCCACGGCGAGGATCCCGAAGAACGGTGCCAGGGGGAGGTGGGTGCCCCAGGGCATCGTCGCCGACATTGCATGTCGGTCTATCGGGATATGACGGATCCACCCGTCGGGGAACTCGTCGTGCGGCAGCGTTCCCAGGCCCGGCTTGTGAACGTTCCATCCCCAGTCGGTGTCGAGGGAGATGTCGACGATCTCGACTTCGAGCGTTTGGCCGGGTTGTGCCCCAGTGATCGCGATCGGGCCGGTCAGGATGTGTGGCCCGAGCTCCGGTTCGAGGTCTCGGTGGATCTGCGCGAGCGCCGGCGGGACCTCGTGTGGCGAACCTGGCATGTATTCGGGCGCCCCCGATACCGTCCCGGCGACGACGGTGTCGCCCGAGTCGACTTCCAACACTGGCTCGAGGGTGGCGTCGAAGTACCCCCAATGAACGGTGTCCGGTGTCGGGTCGAGGGAGTGTGTGGCCATCGCTCGACGCTACTCCGCTCATTCGACCGGGCGGCGTCGAACACCCCCTGAGGCCGAGTCCGACCGAACCGCGGTTGAGATGCGGTCGATGGCTTCCACGCCGCCTGCTTGGTAGGCCTCTCAGTCGGTCGACAACTCCGCGAGGCCGGCCGAGCCCGGGTGAGATCTGATCTGGCGGCGGCCAGAGCGTCTCCGTTCGGTCTCCCGCCGCCATCCTCGATCGGATCTTCACCAGCGCTTCGACCGCACCCTCGTGACACTCGACGGCGGGATACGGGAGGCCCGATCGACTCATTGCGCAGAGGCTCTG
>JAHEIN010000288.1 GCA_024639335.1 bacterium
CGCCTTGCATTCCGCAACCATAGGGCTGGGGGGCTTTCTATCGGTCATGACCAACGGTGGGGCCTGTGTCGGAGGTCACGTCTTCAGTCGTTGACGTATCCGTCGCAATTGGCCAGGTCGCTCGCCGATCCGAGCACCCAGACCACCTCTTCGCCGCCATGTGACCCCGGCTCGCCGAGGTGGACCTTGACGTGCAGGGGGTGCCTGCGGGTCTCGGCCAATGAGTCGGCATGAGGGAGTTCGACCTCCGCCTCGTTACCTTCGCCTCCCAGGATCACACATGCTCCATTGCCGGTGGCCCGCACGTGAGTGTGGGTAGCCCAGCCCGGTGCCGCCACTATGAGCACCAAGAGGGTTGTGAGGATCATCGTTGTCAGTGCCCTCATCTCCGTCCTTCCTCGGTGGTCACTCATACAGACGAACATCGGTGCCAGATGGGTGACGTCAGGAACCAGAAAGGCCGAGTCCGGCGAGCAGCCCGAGACCTACCAGAGCCTGTACAACGACGATGCCACCGATGATCCAGACGATCATCCGTCCGACTCGGGCGGCCCGGACGGCCCGTGGGTCCGGTGGAGGTGCGGCGTCGCCCGCGATCGTCCGGGCGTGATCACGCACGATCGTCCCGTGGACGAGACCGATGATCGGCAGGGCCATCAGGGTGGCGGCGTGCAGCATTCCCATCAAGAGGAACAGCCCTGCGATGCGGTCCAGGAGGAACCGGATGGCCTCACCGGTGTCGGCGGAACCCGCCATCTGCCGGTGCCATGCGAGGATGATCACGTAGCCACCGAAAACGAGGTGGAACGCCACGTCGTGCAGTCGGAGGAAACTCCTCGCAGTTGCGGGGTCCAGTCGGAACACGTCGGACACGTAGGCCTGCCCGAAGCGCGGGATGATCCGGCCGAGCACGATGACGGTCGTGACGAGGATTGCGAGCTGAGCGACGAACACCGCCCATCCCGAGATCGTGCCACCCTCTCGATCTGTCGATGCCCACAGAAAAGCCACCACGGCCGTCGTAGCGGAGAGGCCCGCGGCAGTGAAACGCCTGACACGGCGTCGGTGCAGGCGGTCCTGCTCGACGCTCGCTTCTACACGGGTGAACAGGTCTGGCGAGGGCTCGACCCGATCGAACTCGGACAGCGCGTCGACAAGGCGGTCTTCGACGCTCATGCCGGCTCCAGCAGGGCACGCATCGACGACAACCCACGCCGACAGTGGGTCTTCACCGAATTCGAGGAGATGCCGAGCGTCGATGCGATCTCACTTGCCGAAAGGTCGAAATAGAAGCGCAGCACCAGGCACTCCCGCTGACGGAGTGAGAGGGTCAGCAGGGCGTCGATCACCTCGGCCTGGCTCTCGGTCTGCACGACCGCTTCGTCTGGACGGTCCGGATCGTCCGGTAGCTCCGCGGGCTGGAGATGTCGTAGCGACAGCAGACCGCGTCGGTTGTGATCTCGAGCCAGGTTCAGCACGATCGACCGGAGGTATGCAGCTGATCTGGCACGGTGCTCTATTCGATGAGCGGACCGATACAGCCGGATGAAGGCTTCCTGCACCAGGTCCTCGGCGGCGTTCTTGTCGTCGGTGAAGATTCGCGCCAGCCGTACGAGCGAGCGTGCCTCGGCTTCGAAGAGTTCCACAACGAGGTGTCGCCGTTCGGAGTCGCCCTCCACGCCATCGGCCACATCGAGCGCCGCCAGCAGCTCGGCAGTGAACATCAGCCGGTTGGCGTGTCGGCTTCGAGCTGCCGGGTCAACCCCAGCAGGCGACCGACGAGCGGAAGCGTCAGGACGTTGAAGCCGTGGAGGATCCCCATCAACAACAGCATCCCACCAACTCTGATCAGCTCGGCCTCGACCTGAGTGCCGATCGACGCGTTGCGCCATTCCGGCCGTTGTTCGATCGCCACGGTGAACAGGATGTAGGCCAGGAAGATCAGGTAGTAGGCGACGTCCATCAACACGAGATAACTCTTCCCGGTCCTCGGGTTGGCTCGGAAGATGTCCCCCGCGTAGGCACGTCCGAAGCGCTTGATCAGGGGCCCGAGTCCGAAGACGATCGCCAAGAGGACGACGTTCGTGACGATCTCCACCGCCCACCAGCTCATCGTGTCACCTCGACCACCTCGAGGCCATCATGGCACTGGGACCAGTTCCGCGTCGGCTGAAATCGGTTCCCGAGTCGGGCGTGCCCAGAGGTCGGCGAGCCATGCCCAGCCGAC
>JAHEIN010000289.1 GCA_024639335.1 bacterium
CCGAGTAGTGGTCGAAGGTGGGAGAGGCCACGAATCCGTGTTCAGACGACGCCGCTCGCAGAAGATCCATCGACCGCTCGGCCGCCTCATCGATCATCTCCGCCATGGCACGATGCTATTGGTGGCGTGATCGACATTCGGCCCTCACCCATGGCTCACGGTCGTAGGCTGCAGCCTCATGCAGACCATGACCGACGATCGCGCGCGGACCCGGCTCCGCTGGGTGCTGTTCGGAGCGGTCGGGGCGATGACAACGGCCTACATCGCAGCGCTGACAGTGACGACCCTCGCAGCGAAGGCGATCACCGGCTCGGAGCTCCTCTCGGGCGTCCCCGGCTCGCTCGCCGTCATCGCCACCGCCATCGGCACGTCGGTTCTCGGGCGGGTCGTCATCGCCTCCGGGCGCCGCCGCTCGCTGATCGTTGGGACTGCAGCGGCGGTACTCGGCGCCGCAATCAGCGCGTATGCGGTCTTCATCGACCAGTTCGTGGTTCTGGTCGCGGGGATGGCCGTTCTCGGATTCGGCAACGCCGCCTCACACCTCTCTCGCTACACCGCTGCGGATCTCGTCAGCCCTGAGCGGCGGGGGAGTGCGTTGAGCATGGTCGTTTGGGCCGGGACGATCGGTGCAGTCGTCGGTCCGAGGCTTCTCGATCCGGCCGGCACCGTCGCCACCGGTCTGGGCGCATCTGAGTACGCGGGCGGCTATCTGGCGGCGATCGTGTTCATGGGTGTGGCGTTCGGACTGTTTCTCGTAGCGCTGCGTCCCGACCCTTCCACGCTCGCCGTGGTCGACGACGAGGCGTTCGAGCAGTCGTCCGACGATCTCGGTCCGGTCGTGGCGCGAGACGTTTTCAGCCGGCGGCCGGTCCAGCTTGCATTGACTGCGATGGTCATTGGGCAGTTCGTGATGGTGCTGATCATGACTGCGACACCGATCCACGTGGAGAACAACGGCTTCGATCTGGCATTGGTGGGCAGCATCATCTCGGCTCACACCCTTGGGATGTTCGCGTTCGCTCCGCTGGTCGGCCGTGTCGTCGATCGCACCGGCCCGGTTGCGATGATCGGTGCGAGCGCAGTGGTGTTGGTGGGGTCTGCACTGCTCGCGGCGACCGCGCCGGCATCGGCTACCACGACGCTGACGCTTGCGCTCTTCCTGCTCGGCATCGGCTGGAATCTGGGATTCGTCTCCGGTAGCACGCTGCTCAGCGTCAGCGTCGAACCGTCGATCCGACCGCTGATCCAGGGGAGGGTCGACTCGATGGTCTGGGGGGCGAGCGCACTGGCGAGCGCCGGGGCAGGCGTACTGCTCGCGGGACCTGGCTTCGGATTCCTCAGCCTTCTTGGTGCGGGGCTGGTCGGATGTCTGGTCGGGATGCTCGCCCGCCACCGCCTCCTCCCGCTCCCGGCCACGTGATCCAGCCGCCGTGATGCCGGTCGCACCGATGATGGCGGTGCCCGTCGATGAGCCGTTCGACGATCCCGCATGGGGGTTCGAGCCGAAGTGGGACGGCGTCCGGGCGATCCTCGAGGTGTCCGGCGGACACATCCGCATGTGGTCACGCAACGGCAACGAGATCTCCACGGCCTACCCCGAGCTGACCGGCCTCGCCTCATCCCTCCCGGACGGCACTGTCGTCGACGGGGAGGTCGTGGCATTCCGAGACGGGCGACCGTCCTTCGAGCGCCTCCAGGCCCGAATGCACCTCCGGGACGCGCGGCGGGTCGCGCAAGCAGTCGTCGAGAACCCAGTCGTGTTCATGGTGTTCGACCTGCTCTTCGACGCCGGTGAGGATCTCACCGGGCAACCGCTGTCGGAAAGGCGGGCGAGGCTGGAGCGAGGCGTTCCGACGAGCGAGCACATCCAGATCTCGCCATTGACCATCGGCTTCGGCCGAGCCCTGTTCGAAGCGGCCAGCACACAACGGCTGGAGGGAATCGTCGCCAAGCGTCTCGACTCGGTCTACGTGCCGGGCAAACGACATCCGAACTGGCGCAAGATCAAGGTGGTCCATGAAGTGGATGCGGTCATCGTCGGGTGGCGGCGCGGGTCAGGTGGGCGGGCAAACGCCCTGGGCTCACTCGTCATCGCCCTCTACGACGGCGATGATCTGACGTCGATCGGCTCGGTCGGGTCGGGATTCGACCAGCCGTCACTCGCGGCGATGGGGGAGTTGCTCGGCCTGCTCGAAGCAGACGAAGCGCCGCTGGGTGTTGAGCGGG
>JAHEIN010000290.1 GCA_024639335.1 bacterium
AAGCGCTTCCGTCTGAGCTGGAACCGCGAGCGCTGGTGGTGATCGGTGATGCCGTCCGAGCGGATGCCGGTGAGACGGTGGCGTTCTTCGCCGAGCAGGGTGTCGACCTGAAGGTGATCTCCGGTGATCACCCATCGACCGTTGCCGCGATCGCCCGGGAAGCCGGCATCGAGGACGGACGCCCATCGTCCGGTAGCGAGCTTCCCGACGACTTCGAGGCCCTCGCCGAGATCGCCGAGTCGACCTCGGTGTTCGGGCGGGTCGCGCCCGAACAGAAACGAAGCTTGATACGAGCGTTGCGGTCACGGGGACATGTCGTGGCGATGATCGGTGACGGCGTCAACGACGTGCTGGCGCTCAAATCGGCCGATGTGGGGATCGCCATGGGATCGGGATCGGGAGCGGCACGCGCCGTCGCACCGCTGATCCTGGTGGACGGCCGGTTCTCGAGCATGCCTCACATCGTGGCCGAAGGCAGACGCGTGATCGGCAACATCGAACGAGTGGCGAGCCTGTACGTCACCAAGACCGTCTATGCGCTCCTGCTGGCCTGGTCGGTGGGGATCGCCGGATGGGCCTTCCCACTGCTGCCGCGCCACTACACGGTGATTGGCGTGGTGACGATCGGTGTGCCGTCGTTCTGGCTCGCGCTCGAGCCAACGAGACGTCGGGCAACGTCCGGGTACATCAAGCGTGTATTGCGCTTCGGGCTTCCGGTTGGGGCGTTGAGCGCTTTCGCCGGTTTTTGCGCCTTCTGGATGGCTCGGGCCGAGGGTGTGCCTCTCGACACCGCACAGTCCGTGACGACCCTCACGCTCGTGGCGGTCGGGCTGGGAGTCCTGCTGATGGTCGCCCGACCCCTCACACCGATCCGGAGGCTGATCGTGGGCGCCATGGGCCTCGGGTCGGTCCTCGTATTCATCGTTCCCGGGCTGCGTAGCTTCTACGCGCTCGGTCTGCCCCGGCCCACGGTCGTCCTCGCTGCCATCGGGATCGTCGCGCTGACCGCTGCGGTGATGTACGCCACGCTGCGCGCCTCCGGCTGGTGGCGGGAACTCCCGACGGCGATCAAGCAGTTGGAGACCCTGGCCGGCGTGAACCAAGAACCTCCTGAGTGAGATCCCGTCTTTCCAGCGGGCTCTCTGGTCGTCTTCCGTGAGACGTCGAGACCGCCCGGCTCAGTGTGATGCCTCCACACGGGCGATCGATGACCTCGCACAACCGCCCGAACTGGCTCCTGAGAGTGGTTTGCGTGCGACCTCACGGTCGACCAGGATCCCACGGTGCCGTTCACAGATGTGATACCGATCCGAACGGAGGTTCCGAATGGCTGACCATCTCGAGCGACGACCCCTCGGGCGTACCGGTTTCGAGGCTTCGGAGGTGGGTTTCGGTGGCTGGGCGATCGGTGCCGATTGGGGGAGCGTTTCAACGGACGAAGCGATCGCTGCGATCCATGCCGCCCTCGATGAGGGCGTCAACTTCTTCGACACCGCAGACGTCTACGGAGACGGTCTGAGCGAACGGCGACTCGCTCAAGTGCAGGCCGAGCGGCCAGACGCCGAGATGGTCATCGCCACCAAGGCCGGGCGACGTCTCGATCCGCATGTTGGGGGCGGATACACGCCTGAGAACATCGAGCGTTTCGTCGATCGAAGCCTCGCCAACCTGGGGACCGAGTCACTCGATTTGCTCCAATTGCACTGTCCACCGACCGAGGTGTACTACGACCCTGAACTCTTCGAAGGCCTCGATGCGCTCGTTGCCAAAGGCAAGATCGGCCATTACGGGGTGAGCGTCGAAAAGGTCGAGGAGGCGCTGAAGGCCATCGAGTATCCCGGTGTCGAGACCGTGCAGATCATCTTCAACATCTTCCGTCAGCGCCCGGCAGGCCTCTTCTTCCGGGAGGCCGCCGAGCGACAGATTGGAGTCATCGTCCGCGTGCCGCTCGCGAGTGGCCTGTTGAGCGGGAAGATGTCGCGTTCAACCACATTCGGCGATGACGACCACCGGAACTTCAACCGGCACGGCGAAGCCTTCGACGTCGGCGAGACGTTCGCAGGCATCGACTTCGAGACCGGACTCGACGCTGTGGAATCACTGTCCGAGCTCGTACCCGAGGGCGCGACGCTCGCCCAAATGGCGATTCGCTGGATCCTGATGCATCCGGCCGTTTCGACGGTGATCCCCGGCGCCAAGCGGCCTGCGCAGGCGATCGAGAA
>JAHEIN010000129.1:0-2137 GCA_024639335.1 bacterium
TCGAGAACCGGATCGCTCAGCTGGATGTCGGTCAGTGGCCTGTCTCCGGTGTTGCGGATCTCGAAGCACACCGTGGTGGCCGTTCCCTCGTCGACGACGAGGTTGGACGAGCCAGGGCACGACAGGCCGGCATCGTCGATGCCCGGATAGGACGTGACTGAGATCGAGATGGCCGGTCGAACGACCGCTTGGGTGATGCTCAACGTGATCGTGGCCAGGTCGACTTGATCCTGGACGGTGCGTAGCTGGCCGCGCAGAGTCTCGAGGTTCGTCTCGCGCTGGAGCAGCTGGTTCTCGAGATCGGCGATGTCGTTGACGTTGGTCGCGCCTTCGAGCAGCGCCCGGAGCCGTTCGACACTGGCTGCAGCAGTGTTGATCCGGCTCTCGAGGTCCACGACTCGTTCGGTGACATCATCGGCGGAGACACGTTGATCTCGAATGATTCCGATCGTTCCCAGTGCGTCGAGTGCCTGGGTGAAGTCTTCGGGAAGCACCCGGAACACGAGGACCGTGCGCGGCTCGGTCCCACCGGTGGTCTCCTGACCGAAGAGCAGTCCTCCGAATCCCTGCATGATGCGGCCGGCCTCGCGGGTCGCTTCGGCGACGTCGTTGACCTCGACGGCGATGGACGCCGTGTAGATGATGTCTCGTCCGAGATCGATCGGGTTGGCCTGGACCGTCAGCGCACCGGAGCCCAGTGGATCGGAGTCCGGGCTCTCGCTCGCCGCCTCGTCGGCTCCGCCGGCGCGGGCATCGCCACCGTCGCCCAGGCTGAACTGTTGGAGCCCAGCGTCGTCGCTGTCTGCCTGCGCTTCTTCGGCGGCGATCGGCTCGAAGCTCTCGGTGCTGTCGTCGCCACTGCTGCAGGCCGAGGCCACCAGTGCGATGACCACTGCCAGCATGATCAGTTTCAATCGGTTCTCTTTCATCGGTGACCTCCTTCGGTCCACCGTGTGACGACGACTACGGACCGTGAGGTTCCCGGTAGCCCGCATACCTGTCCGGTCCCGATACGGAACCGGAGTGCGATATGGTCGCCAGATGAAGGTCTCACCCACGCCGGAAGCAGCACCTCCGGGCTTCACCACCGTTCCGTACGAGCACGAATGGCACCTCGACTTCGACCGAGCCGAAGTGTGGGAATGGCTGTGCGATCCCGACACCTTCATCGACGGACAAGTCTGGCCGTGGGAGGTCGAGTTCCTTCCCGACGAGCAAGGTCCGGGTGGTTTCAGGCCGGGCGTGTACAACGCCCACACCGGCCCGTTCATGAGTTTCGCCGGGGTCCTCGGCGAGATCGAAGAAGGCGGGTATCGCGACCTCCACTACTTCTACGGGTCCTATGCGCTCAGCTTCAAGCTCTTCCGACCGGTCCGACTCCAGTTCTGGGTCGACGATCGCCCGGGCGGCACGGCGGTGCGACTCCGTGTCGATGCCCATGTGCGGACCTGGGCGGAGAGAATCTGGAAGTGGCTGATGAAGACCTACTGGCCGCTCTTCGGAAGATTCGCATCCGTCGGGATCCCCCGACACCGCCGGCGGAAGCTCACCTTCACCGGCTGAAGCGAGCCACCGTCTCGATGTGGGGGGTCTGGGGGAACATGTCGACGGGCTGGACCCACTCGAGGCGATAGCCCGCGCCCGTCAGCGCCGCCGCATCTCGAGCGAAGCTGGCGACGTCGCAGGAGACCGAGACGATCACCGCCGGTTGGAGCTCGGCCAAGAGGCCGGTCACCTCGGGTCCGAGCCCGACGCGGGGAGGATCGACGAGGACGACATCCCAATCCGGAGGTAGCTCCGCCAACCCGTCGGCGACGTCGGCCTCGATCACTTCGACCTCCGTGTTCACCAGAAGGTCCTCGAGCGCCAGCGGGTCCGATTCGATGGCCACCACCTCGTCGGCCTCGCCGGTCACGGTTGCAGTGAACAGCCCTCCGCCGGCATAGGCGTCGAGCACCCGGTCACCGGTCTCGATCGTCGCCGCCTCCCGGACCAGCGCCACGAGAGCCTCTGCCCCTGCAGTGTTGTTCTGGAAGAAGGCCGAACCGGTGATCTGAAAGACCTGATCGGCGACGACCTCGTGGAACACGATGTCATCACCGCCGAAGGGGACACCCCAGTCGTCCGAGGAAATCGG
>JAHEIN010000129.1:2237-8073 GCA_024639335.1 bacterium
TCCTCGTAGGGGACCATGAGACAGTGGACCGTTCGGTCGTCCTGGTCCCAGGCTTCTTCGCTCGGCCAGAAGATCGTGATGTCGATGTCCGGAACCGACTGATAGCTGGCTCCGATGTACTGCTGAAAGCCTCCGAAGCACTTGTCGAAACCCCAGTCGGTGAGGACCTGGTCCCCGGGGTACACCGTTCCGGAAACCGACGGGTACTCGAGAACCGCATAGACCTCCATGTCGTGGGGCTCGCTGCATGGCCGAGCGCCCACTGAATCGAACACCTCGACGCCGTCGCTTCCGGAGCCGGGCCAGTCGAGGCAGTCGCCTACTTGGAGCTCGTCTGCGTCGAGCGTGCCCGACTCGACGATGGAGCCTCCGGCATCCCGGTCGGCGTTTGTGAGGAATCCCCAGATGGCACTTCCGCCGACCAGAACTCCAACGACAAGCAGGCGGATCAGCAATCCACCCCCGATCCGGGGCAACAGCCCGGTGTCCGATGGATCGGAACGGCTGGGCTCCGGGGCGGGATCCGGCGCATCAGCCGGCTCGGAGCTGGGTATGACGGTTTCTGGTTCCGCTGTTGCTGAAACATCCAGCCCCTCGATCGGAAGCATCGTTCCGCATTCGAGACACGCGCCGTAGAAGCTCGTGTCGATCTTCTTGTTGCACGTGGGGCAGCGAACCATCGACATGATGGACGAGATATCGGCCGGGCGCTCACACACCTTGAGTGCTTGAGGGGCTGCGGGTCGGGTGGGTGCCCGTCGTGGGCGCACGACCGGCGTTGTTGTCTGTTGGCGAGCTGCTCTCGCGAAGGGACGTGTCGCAAGTCCCACCGCAGGTGGGACGGAGTGACTCGCACGGGCGCCCAGCTAGGCGCTCAGTGCTTCGATCAGGCTCTCTTGGAGAAGGGCGAGGGTGTTGAGCACTGCCAGGGTGTGGTCGTCGAGAGTCTCGTAATCTGCCTCGATCTCGAGGCCTGCGCGCGCGGCGATGACGAGCCTGGTCTCGGTCAGCACGCGCAGCATTGCGTATGCCTCGAGTTCTGAGATGTCCACCCCGTCTCCGGCCGACGCCAGGACCTCGGCGAACGCCGATCGATCGGCGGCCTTCGACTCGGCGAGCTCGCCGCCCATCCAGCGCCACCAGTCTTCGTTGGCTTCGGCGTCGTCCAGGTACACCGGGACCTCGAGGCGATCGGCGGCCGGATCCGAATCGCCGGTCCCCACCGTGGCGAGAAGCTCGGGAATATCGGAGAGGAATGCGATCATCCAGTCGGGCAACTCGACGTGGAGGCCGTCCGGCCGGCGATCGATTCTCATGTTTCCATCGTCGCCCACAGACCGTGCTGGTGGAGCCGGTAGCAATCCATCTCCGCCTGCTCCCGAGGCCCGTCATTGACGATCGCCCGACCCTCGTTGTGGACCTGCATCGTCAGGCGCATCGCCTTCTCCTTCGAGTGGCCGAAAAGGGTGCGGAGCACCAACGCGACGTACGAAACGAGGTTGACGGGGTCGTTCCAAACGACGACCTTCCACACTTCGTCGAGGTCGGTGGCGTCGTCGGTGTCCGGCTCGATGACCGGAGCCTGCGGCGAGGTGGTCATGGCGCGGGATGGTAGGCAGCCCATGCGATTCTCGACAGTCGCGCGTAGTGATCTCGACATGCGCCTCCGGAACTCACCACCATGTTCGCCGACGACTCCGAAACCCACTCTGCACGAAGCGCATGGCTCACGGCGCAGATCGCACGGCGGCCGAGCCGCCAGGCGAGGCCACTTCTAGCCGAGGCCTGCGGCTGCGTACGTGCCCAGCACTCTGAGGTCGGCCAGTGTGGCCATCGGCGGGTCGAGAACCGACTTCAATCCCGACTCCCCGGGCGGGTGACGGAAGTCGACGTAGAAGCGATAGTTCCAGGCAGCCTCGGACGGCCGAGACTCGATCCTGGTCAGGTTCGCCCCGCGAAGGCCGAACTCCGTCAGTGCGAGGGCCAATGCGCCGGGATGGTGGCTCGTCACGAACGATACGGTGGTCTTGTCGGCGTCATCGGGTATCTGCTGGCTGCCCGGCGCCAGAACGAAGAACCTGGTCGTGTTGTGTGAGCGATCGATCACACCGGTTCGCAGCGCAACGAGGCCATGTGGCTCCGCGGCCTGCTCGGGTGCCAGCGCCGCCTCCGTGGGGTCACGGTGCGCTGCCACCTGCCGGACGGCACCGGCGGTGTCATGCGTAGGGATCGGCGTCAGTCCGTGATGGGTCAGGAATCCTTCCGCCTGAGAGAGCGCCTCCGGGTGCGACCGGACGGTCTTCAGACCCGCTTCTGAGGCACCGGGGACGGCGAGCAACGCATGGCGCACCTCGACCAGGTGTTCGCCGGTCACATAGACGTTGCCGGGGAGGAGTCGATCGAGGACCGGGAGGACGCTTCCGGTCGTCGAGTTCTCGATCGGCAGCACCAACCGCTCAACCTCGCCATCACGCAAGGCATCGAAGGCAGCAACGAAACTCTGGTATCCGATCCGCTCCTCGTCCGGGAACAGCTCTGACGATGCCTGGTCCGAATAGCTGTAGGGCTCGCCCTGGAATCCGATCTGCATCTGCGCAAGGGTAGGCGGCATCCCGGCAGGTGCCGTCCGAGCCACCGCGATGAAGGTGCTCGGTCTCCGGGGCACGAATCGGGCTGATGCGCTAGCTTCGACGGTGTCGTCGCCCCAGGAGGAACGGATGCAGGTTTCCATGACAGTCAACGGGAAGGCGGTGACGGCGGATGTTGAACCGCGGACCCTCCTCGTCCACTTCATCCGGGAGAGTCTCTCGCTCACAGGAACGCACGTCGGATGCGAGACGTCCTACTGCGGCGCATGCACCGTGGTGGTGAACGGTCGGTCCACCAAGTCGTGCACCATGCTGGCCGTCCAGGCGGATGGTGCCGAGATCACCACGATCGAGGGACTCGCCTCCAACGGCGATCTCCATCCGATCCAGGAGGGATTCTGGGAACGGCACGGGCTCCAGTGCGGCTACTGCACGCCAGGCATGATCATGTCCGCGGTCGGGCTCCTGGATGAGAATCCGAGCCCCTCCGAGGACGAGATCAGACATGGTCTCGAGGGCAATCTCTGTCGCTGCACCGGATATCACAACATCGTCAAGGCCGTCGAATACGCCGCCGCCAAGATGCGCGGCGAAGAACCGGCCCCGGCGGAGTGGGAGGTGACGTCATGACCACCACCAGCGCACTCGGGGGAGCTGTCAAGCGTCGAGAAGACCCTGCGTTGATACGCGGGAAGGGCAGATACACCGATGACATCAAAGCTGTCGGAATGCTGCACACCGCATTCGTCCGAAGCCCGATCGCCAACGGTGTGATCACGCGTTTGGACACTTCGGAGGCGGCCGGCATGGACGGCGTCCACGCCGTGTACACGATCGACGACGTTCGCCACCTGGGCCCGCTCCTCGCCCAGGTGCCGATCGGCAAACTCCGGCCACTTCTCGCAGACGGAGTGGTGAAGCACGTTGGTGAGGCCGTGGCGATGATCGTCGCCGAGTCGCCATCGCAGGCGCGCGACGCCGCCGACGCCGTGGTCGTCGACTACGACGCGAATCCGGCTGTGATCGATCTGAAACAGGCTGCGAGCGATGAGATCAAGGTTCACGACGACCTCGACTCCAACATCCTCCACACCTGGTCGTATCACGGTTACTGGGACGCGCTTGGACTCGAGTCCAAACAACCCGAGATCGAAGCGGCCAAGCAGCGAGATGATGTCGTCATCGTCTCTCAGGAGATGGTCAATCAGCGGCTGGTGCCGGTCGCCATCGAACCCCGGTCGGTGGTCGCCGAGTGGCAGGACGGCTACCAGCGGTTCACGGTGACCTCCTCCACCCAAGTGCCGCACGCGCTCGCAGGTGCCATCTCGAAGATGTTCGGCCTGGCCGCGAACGCCGTGCACGTGGTGGCACCAGAGGTCGGCGGTGGTTTCGGCGCGAAGCTGAACGTCTACGCCGACGAGATCCTCGTCTGCTTTGCATCGAAGGCGCTCGAACGCTCCGTCAAGTGGACGGAGGGCCGGCGCGAGGCCAGCGGGTCGACGATCCAGGGCCGCGGCTGGATCGCAACCGCGACGATCGTCGGCACTAGAGACGGCGAGATCCTCGGGTACGAGTTGGAGGGCCTCGCCGACATGGGCGCCTACACCCAGAATTTCACGGTGGCCATCCCGCTGCTCGGGCTCTGGGTCGCGTCGGGCCAGTACCGATTCCCGACCCACTTCAACATCGATTGCGTCGTCACGAACACAATGACGACCGATGCGTATCGCGGCGCCGGGCGCCCGGAGGCGATCTATTACATCGAGCGCATCATCGACATGTACGCACGCGAGATCGGTCTGGATCCACTCGAGGTGCGGAAGAAGAACTACTGGCAGCCCGACGAATTCCCGGCAACGATGGGATGTGGGTTCGCTCTCGACTCCGGCGACTACGGCCGATCGGCGGACACACTGATGGAGGAAGCCGGGTATGCCGAGCTCCGGGCCACGCAGGAGAAGGCACGAGCCGAGGGGCGTCTGGTGGGTATCGGCGTGTCCTCGTATGTCGAGGTCTGCGGCTTCGGCCCGGCCGTGCTGGCGGAGATCGGTTTCTCGTGGACGAACTACGGCCTGCCGGCTTCGTTCAACGGTTCCGGTCTCGTCAGAGTCAATCCAGACGGAACCGCCACGGTGATCATCGGGACAGGTCCCTCGGGTCAGGGCCACCAAACAACATGGGCCCAGATCGTCAGCGATGGGCTCGGGCTCCCCATAGAACAAATCAGCGTCAGACACGGCGACACGGCGGAGTCACCCATGGGCATCGGAACCTTTGGGAGCCGTTCGCTCGCAGTCGACGGCACCGCCACACACGAAGCGACTCAGAAGGTGCGCGAAAAGGCGGCCTCGCTCGCCGCCCATCTGCTCGAGGCTTCCGAGGCGGACATCGTCTTTGCCGACGGTGGCGCCCATGTTGCCGGAAGCCCCGATCAACGCGTCGAGTGGTCCGCACTGGCCAAGGCCGCCTACCAGGCGCACACGGCTCCGGAGGGCTGGGAGTCGGGCCTCGAGGCCCAGGTCACATGGAGTCCGGGGAATGCCACTTGGCCGTTCGGAACCCACCTGGCCATGGTCGAGGTCGACCGCGACACGGGAGACGTATCGATCCTGAAGTACGTGGCAGCAGACGACTGCGGCAACGTGGTGAACCCGATGATCGTGGATGGCCAAGTCCACGGTGGTATCGCGCAGGGCATCGGACAAGCGATGTTCGAGGACGCCATCTATGACGAAGACGGGAACATGCTGACCACGTCGCTCATGGACTATCCGATCCCGACCGCCGGTGACCTGCCATCGTTCGATCTCACTCGAACGACCACGCCCAGTCCAGTGAACCCGATGGGAGTCAAGGGGATCGGCGAAGCAGGGACCATCGCCTCGGCGCAGACCCTGGTCAACGCCGTGGTCGATGCGCTGTCGCCGTTGGGAGTGAGCCATCTGGAGATGCCGCTCCGGCCCAAACGGGTCTGGCAGGCGATGCACGACGCGGCGCAGAGCTGAGGAGGAGACCATGTATCCACGACCATTCGACTACATCGCACCGACTTCGGTCTCCGACGCCGTCCGCGAGCTTGCCAACGCCGATTTCGCCAAGGTCATGTCGGGCGGCATGAGCCTCATCCCCATGATGAAGCTCAGACTGCTGTCGCCCGAGTTGGTGGTCGACATCGGCAAGATCGACGGGCTCGACCAGATCACCGACGATGGCGACGCCATCACGATCGGTGCACTGGTCAGACACGA
>JAHEIN010000018.1:0-3161 GCA_024639335.1 bacterium
CAGCCGACCCTCGCCGCCACCGCACCTGCACAAGCGTCGCCCGGCTACAACACCACCGACATCACCGAGCTCCCAACCCAGGAGAACCCCGTCACGACCCGTCGGTGACGGCCTCGGCGACGAGCACCCCCAAGGATTGAACGCGTTCGAGATACTCCTCGGGACGTTCCCACACCGGGCCGGTGTGACCCGACAGCACCGCTCCTGCTGCCAGACACGCTCCGGACAAGAAGAGCACGTCGTCGATCACGGCGAGTGAACGGAGCGAGTCGCCGACCACCACACCCGCAATCCGACCCTGAACCGGACACAACATCACACCTTCCGACATCGTGGACCGCCGCACCGCTCCAAGCGGCTCGGGAAACAACGCAAAGGGTCCTGTCCCCGGTTCGGTCGCGGTGACGGTCCGATCCATGGAGATCCTGTCGCCGGCAAGGCGTGTCGCCAGCGATCGGGCCAGACCCGTCAAACCGGCGAAGGCCACCGAGCCCGCACCATCAGGTGTGACGTTCGGATGGTCGGAGTCAGGACCGACCAGGACATCGAAGCCGCCGGCGTCGGAGACCTTCGTGGCGCGCCTCCCCCACGACTTCGGCGGTGCCTTGCCGATCAGCCCGACCGCAGACACCAACGGAGACGAGACGAGACTGGCAGCGGCACGCGAGTGCACTTCATCGACTGGATCCACGGCCACACGCACCTTCATCACGGTACTCGCGCCGCCGTCGATGGATGCTTCGCCCTGTCATACGCACAATGCCCCTGTGGACAACTCTGTGGAATATCGCGCTCCTGTCGCGCGCATTGAAGTCTGAGCGGCCGGCGAGTCGAACAGTGGTGACGGGCCGAATCACCAAACGGACCGTCATCGCCGCGCGAGTAGCGCCCCGATCCGGGACTCGAGCCACGCCGCTTCCACAGAGTTGTCCACAGGTGTCGGCAAATCACACCCGTGGAGTTCAGGCTTCTTCGATCTCCTGCACGATGGCGAAAGCCGTCAACGAACCGTCTCCCACATCGATGACCTTCACACCGGTGGCATCTCGCTGCTGGCGACTGATCGACTTCACCTTCGTCCTGATGCCGACCCCCGACGACGAGATCAAGAAGACCTCCGTCTCGGGCTCGACGGCCTTGGCGCCGATCAGCGTCCCCCTGACGCGTGTCAGCTTGAACGCCTTGACGCCGATTCCGCCACGACCCTGACGGGGGAACTGATCCATCACCGTCCGCTTTCCGTATCCACCGGATGACAGCAACAGCACCTCGTCACCATCAGAACTCGTGGCTGCAGCCACGACCTCGTCACCGTCCCGCAGCTTGACGCCGCGCACGCCCCGCGTGGCGCGTCCCATCGGGCGGAGATCCGACTCGGTGAACCTGATGCCCTGACCGTTCTTGGTGAAGATCAGCATGTCATCGTCACCGTGGGTGGTCCGGACCGCCACCAGCTCGTCGCTGTCGGTCAGATTGATGGCGACCAACGTGGCGTTGCGAGAGTCGTATTCTTTGAACTCCGTCTTCTTCGCCTGACCCAGCTTGGTGACCATCACCAGATAGCGGTTCGTCTCGTAGTCACGGGTGTCGATGACCGCCTCGATGCGCTCCTCGGGTTCGAGCGGCAACACCGATTGGGCCAGGACGCCTTTCGACGTACGCGCCTGGCGGGGGATCTGGTGCGCACGCACCCGATGCACCCGACCGGTGTTCGTGAAGAACAGCAGATAGGCGTGCGCAGTGGTGTGCAACAGGTGGGCGATGACATCGTCCTCTCCCACCTCGGCAGCACGAATTCCACGGCCTCCACGACCCTGTGTCTTGTAGGTGGTCGCGACCACTGACTTCACGTAGCCCGACTGGCTCACCGTGACGATCAACTCGTCGTCGGCGATCAGGTCTTCGAGCGAGAGGTCGCCCTCGTCGGGAACGATCCGGCTCCGGCGAGGCTCGGCGAACTTGTCACGGATTCCCTCGAGATCCTCTTGGATGATCGCCCGCCGCTTCGCCGGGTCGGCGAGGATCCCCCGCAGCTCGGCGATCAGCTCTCGCAACTCGGCCAGCTCTGCGCGCAGCTCGTCTACGGCCAGAGCGGTGAGACGACGGAGCGGCATGTCGAGAATGGCCTTCGTCTGCACTTCCGACAACTCGAACCGCTCCTGGAGGGCTAGAGACGCTGCAGCGGTGTTCTCCGACGCTCTGATGATTCGGATCACCTCGTCGATGTTGTCTACGGCAACGACCAGCCCCTCCAACACATGCGCCTTGCGTTCCGCCTGGTCCAGGCGGTACTGGGTCCGCCGCTCGATGACGTCCATCTGATGATCCAGGTAATGGCCGATCATCTCGGCGATCCCGAGCGTCAGCGGGACACCGTCCACCAGCGACACCATGTTGTACCCGAAGCTGTCCTGGAGCGGCGTGTTCTTGTAGAGCTGGTTGAGCACCACCTGGGGAATGGCGTCGCGCTTCAACTCGATGATCAGCGACATGCCCTTGCGGGAGTCGGATTCGTCACGAACGTCGGCGATCCCGGTGATCTTCTTGGCATCGACCAGCGTCTTGATCTTCGAGATCACGCGTTCGGTGGAGACCTGATACGGCAGTTCGGTCACCACGATGGCAGTACGCCCCTTGCGGATCTCCCGGACGTCGCACGCCGCCCGGATCTTCACCGAGCCACGGCCCGAGACCAGCGCGTCCTTGATGCCGGCGGTGCCGACGAGGAAGCCACCGGTCGGAAAATCTGGGCCCTTGACGATCTGGAGGAACTCCTCGGCCGTGGCGTCGGGATTCTCGAGACCGTACAGGCAGGCCTCGACGATCTCGCCCAGGTTGTGTGGCGGGATGTTGGTCGCCATGCCGACGGCGATCCCCTGCGAGCCGTTGACGAGCAGATTGGGGTAGCGGGCCGGCAGAACGCTCGGCTCGGTCATCTCCCCCGAGTAGTTCTCCTCGAAGTCGACCGTGTTCTCACCGATGCCCTCGAGCAGCCGCATCGAGAGCTGACTGAGGCGACACTCGGTGTATCGGGAGGCACCGGGAGGGTCGTCGATCGTGCCGAAGTTCCCCTGCGGGTCGATGAGCGGATGCCGCATCGAGAAGTCTTGGCCGAGTCGCACCAACGCGTCGTAGATGGCGCTGTCACCGTGCGGGTGGTA
>JAHEIN010000018.1:3261-28105 GCA_024639335.1 bacterium
ATGTCCAGGAAGCGGACGTCGTCGGCGTTTTGTTGGATGAAGGACTTGCGCTCGGAGACGTCGTCGCCCATCAGGGTCGAGAAAACCTGGTCCGACCGGAAGGCGTCCTCCATCTCGACCCGTACCAGGCTCCTGGTCTCGGGGTTCATCGAGGTGTCCCAGAGCTCGTCGGGGTTCATCTCTCCGAGGCCCTTGAAGCGGGACGGTTTGACCTTCGGGTGCTCCTTGCGGAACTCGTCGAGCGCAGCGTCGTCCTTCAGGTAGTGGACCTTCGAGCCCACCTTCACGCGGTAGAGCGGCGGCTCGGCGATGTAGACCATGCCGTTCTCGACCAGTCCGCGCAGATGACGGAACAACAGCGTGAGCAGCAGCGTCCGGATGTGCGCTCCGTCGACGTCGGCGTCGGCGAGCAGCACGATCTTGTGATATCGAGCCTTGGTGATGTCGAACTCCTCGCCGATGCCCGTGCCCATCGCCGTGATGATGTCCTGCACCTCGTTGTTCTGGAGGGCCTTGGCGAGGCGGGCTTTCTCGACGTTGATGATCTTGCCCCGGATCGGGAGAACCGCTTGGAACTCGGAGTTCCGCGCCTGCTTGGCCGGGCCGGCCGCCGAATTGCCCTCCACGATGAACAGCTCGGAGAGATGCGGTTCTCGTGATGAGCAGTCGGCGAGCTTGTCGGGGAGGCCGCCGGACTCGAGACCGGACTTGCGTCTGGTGAGATCACGAGCCTTTCGGGCCGCCTCGCGCGCCCGAGCAGCCGTGAGTGCCTTGTCGACGATGCGGCGGGCATCGGCCGAGTACCGCTCGAGCCATTCGGGGAGCTTGGTGTTGAGCGTTCGCTCGACGTACGACCGGATCTCGGTGTTTCCGAGCTTGGTCTTGGTCTGCCCTTCGAACTGCGGCTCCTTCACCTTGACCGAGACGATCGCCGTGAGGCCCTCACGGATGTCGTCACCCGAGAGATTCGGATCCTTCTCCTTGAGTAGGTTCTTGTCCCGGGCGAACTGATTCACCGCCTTGGTCAACGCCTTCCGGAAGCCCTCTTCGTGGGTGCCCCCCTCGTGGGTGTTGATGTTGTTGGCGAACGACAGGAGCGTCTCGCTGTATGCCGTGGTCCATTGCATGGCTACTTCCAGCTCGGCTTCGTCTGATACATCGCCGAACTCGACGATGCGGGCGTGGAGCGGTTCCTTCTTCTCGTTGAGGAACTTCACGAAGTCGACGAGGCCACCCTTGTACAGAAAGGTCTCCTCGATCGTTTCTTCGGGGCGCTCGTCCGTCAAGCGGATCTCGATACCGCGGTTGAGGAAAGCCAACTCACGGATTCGTGACTGGACGATGTCGTACTGGAAGTCGGTCGTCTCTGTGAAGACCTCGTGATCCGGCCAGAACGTGACGGTGGATCCCGTCCGCCTGATCTCCTTTCCCTTCTTCACCTTGCCCAGCGGGTGGCCCCGTTCGAATTCCTGGGTCCACACATGCCCATCGCGACGGATCTCGGCTTCCAGTCGGCTCGACAGGGCATTCACCACCGACACACCAACGCCATGTAGTCCACCCGACACCGTGTAGGCGCCCTGCTCGAACTTGCCGCCGGCATGGAGCTTGGTGAGGACGGTCGTGAGTGCCGATTCCTTCGTCTCGCTGTGGCGAGCTACCGGGATCCCGCGACCGTTGTCTGTGACCATGACGCCGCCCGACTCGAGCATCGTCACCTCGATGCGGTCGCAGAACCCGGCCATCGCCTCGTCCACTGCGTTGTCAACCACTTCCCAGATGAGGTGATGCAGTCCACGCGGTCCGGTGGAACCGATGTACATACCCGGACGCTTGCGAACCGGCTCCAGGTCCTTGAGGACTGTGATCTGTCCGGCGTCGTATTTCGACGAACCATCGGTTGACATGTCAGAACCTCACTGGCTGGCGGGTCGGTCGACGCCGACGTGAACTGGCGGTTTCCCCCTCCGTCATCGGTCGATCGCACTCATCGAGTGGAGCGGCTGCCCCCGGCACGGGCCACAACGCGGAACGCTGCAGCGCGGCTGGATTCAGGGGACCGGGACGGGTCGAAATTCACTGTTGTAATTCTAGCGCTTGCGTTGCGCAGCCCCAAGCTTTGAGAAGCCCCGAGAGCGCCACCAAGGCGGCGCTTCAGGGTGTCGGTCGGCCACCCCGATTTCGGCCCCTGTGAGCGGCTGTCAACCGCCCTGTCGGCTCGGTGGTTTGACAACCACTTCGGATACTGCGTCGTCGCCGAGCTGCGCGTTCAGGCGATGGGCGAGACCGGTGGTCCCGTACCGCAGCATCGCCACTGCCTGGGCACTCGTCGCCTCGAGAACCAGCTTCGCCCCGTGCATGCCGATCGGTCTCGTCTGAGTGGCCCACGGAGAGCCGGAGAGCTCCTCCCATTCGTCGCGAATTCGATTCCACAACGACGCCTCGACCACGCCGAGCCGATCCATCAGCCTGCGGAGCGTGTCATCGATCGGCAGCGGCTCACTGCGACCCCGTTTGCGGCTGGGTGTCGTCAACGGACCTCCCTCATCGGTGCTCCACCGTGCCGCCCTCGATGCTCCACGAGATGCCCTCGAGCGGCACGTCACGGGGATCTGCCGTCGTCACGAGCGTCTGCGCCTCCGGCAACGACCTCGTCAGTGCAGCAGCTCGCTCCGGATCGAGCTCGGAATAGACGTCATCGAGCAGCAGAATCGGGGAACGATCGATCAAGTCGGCGATTGCCCGATGCGAGGCAACCCGGAGACTCAACGTGAGCGTCCGCTGTTCTCCCTGACTGGCGTGATAGCGCGAGTCATGGCCGTCGAGCATCAGCATCGGTTCGTCACGATGCGGTCCCACGGTGGTGACTCGCCGCTCACGGTCGCGCTTCCTCGCCTCCCCCAATGCATCGGTCAACCGCTGGGCGAATTCCGAAGGCGACACGGTGGGATCGAGCTCACCCTTCCATCCGGAGACGTAGTCGAACCCGACCGAGGCTTCGGAACCGGCAATGTCTGCATGAACGGAGGCCACCTGATCTGAAATGGCATCGACCGTGCGGGCCCTCCGCGCCATGACCTTCCCTCCGGCCTGCGCCAGCCTCTCATCCCACACGCCAAGCGTCACCTCATCACGGTCGTACTGTTTGAGAAACGCGTTCCGTTGGCGAAGAGCTCGATCGAAGTCGGCCTGATCGAGATGTGATGCCGGCCAGAGCTGCACCGCCGTGGCGTCGAGGAAGTCTCGCCGATGACTCGGCCCCCGTTTGACGATGTCGAGATCCTCGGGGAGGAATGTCACGAAACGAACGTGGCCGAGCAGATCGGCGGTGCGAGCGAGCCGTTGGGTGTTGACCCTCGCCTGCCGGCCGCCACGCCGCCGCAACTCCAACTCGATGAGTGACTGAGCAGCGCCCGAGGCGATCTGTCCTCTGAGGTAGGCATTCTCGGCGTCGAATCCCACGAGTGCATGATCCGGAGCACCCCGAAACGACCGCAACGAGCCGAGGTATCCGACCGCCTCGAGCAGGTTGGTCTTGCCTGCGCCGTTGCGGCCGACGATGACATTCACTCCCGGATCCGGTTGCCACTCGAGCTGCGCATACGACCGGAAACCGGCCAGCGTCAACCAGTCGAGCTGCATTCAGATCCGGACGGGCATGAGCAGGTAGAGGAATCCCGGATCGTCTGCACTGTCGAGCACACTGGGCTTGAGCCCGTCGATCAGCTGCAACCTCACTGCATCGCCGGTGATGGCGGAGACACCGTCTGCGAGATACCGCGGATTGAAGGCGATCTCGAGCTCCTCGCTGCCCGAGTACTCGCCTGCGAGGAACTCCTTCTCAGCGCCCACGTCCTGGCGACTCACCGCGATCTCGACTCCCCCGGCATTGATCTTCAAACGAACCGGGATGTGATCTTCTGCCACCAGCGCGACTCGGCCGAGAGCCTCGAGCAGACCGTCTCGATCAACGACCAGCTGGTTGGGATAACTGTCGGGCAGCAAGCTCTGGTACTTGGGGAACGTCCCTTCGATCATTCGCAGTCGAAGTGCGCCGCGGTCGGAAGAGAAGACCCCCTCACGTCCGTCGAGCGACACCTGAACCTTCGAAGACCCGACCGTCCGCGGAAGCTCACGGAGCCCGCGGGCAGGGATCAGCCCCGACCCCTCGATGCCGACACCGGGAAGGTCTCGCACGGCCAGCCGATACGAATCGGTCGACACCAATCGGACGCCGTCCTCGGTCGACTCGAAGAGGACACCCGTGAGAATGGGTCGGGCCGCATCCGTCGATGCTGCGGTTGTCACCTGGGCGATTGCACCGGCGAGCGCTTCACCGTCCACCTCGGTTCCGCCGACCGTCGACTCGCTGATCTCGGGGAAGTCGTCGAGGCCGAGCTGCTTCAACGAGAACCGGGGCCCGCTCCCCAAGATCTCGACGTCGCCATCTTCGGCGCCGATCGTGACCTGGCCTGCCGGCATCTTTCGGACTGCCTGTTCCAAGATCTTGCCCGGGATGACCGCAGCACCCTCCTCGAGCGTCTCCACCTCGGTCTGGGTCTGAACGGTCATCTCCAGATCGGTGCCGGTGACCCGGAGCGAGGATCCGGTCACCTCACACTTCAGTCCTTGAAGGACCGGAAGTGCAGACCTCGTTCCAACGGCACGGTTCGCCCTGGAGAAGACATCTCCGAGATCGTCACGCTCTGCTCTGATACGCACAGGGATTGTTCCCTTCTTCTATCTCTTGTTGTTTTCTTGAAACACTCAGTAGTGGTAGTAGGGGTTGTGGATTGTGGATGAACCATCCGATTCCCAGCACCCGAAGGCGATTCTGGTCGATCTGGGCTGTGGATGGAATGCTTTCCAATCCACAGGTAGATCCCACGATGATCGCGAGGTGTGGATGACTCTCATCTTGTCCTCAGGCTCTGTGAGAGTTCGGAGACCCGGTCGAAAACCTCTCGGTCGGTCTGCATGACCGACTTCACCTTGTCGATGGCATGCATCACGGTCGTGTGGTCGCGTGACCCGAACTGCGCGCCGATCTTTGGGAGCGAGAGGTCGGTGTGCTCGCGGCACAGGTACATCGCCACCTGACGACACCGGGCGAGTGGCTGCTTGCGCGAGGGCCCCTGGAGTTCCTCGACGCTGTAGCCATAGGCGGCCGCAGTGGCGGCGATGATCTCCGGTGCGTCGACGGCTTTCGATTCGTGTCCGGGGAGCATGTCCTGGAGCACGCGCTCGGCCATGGGATGACTGATGGGCTCACCGGTGAGCGAGGCGAAGGCAGTGACCCTCGTGAGGGCGCCCTCCAACTCGCGGATGTTGTCGGAGACCAGGCCCGCGATGAATTCCAACACTTCGAGGGGTATCGCCATGGCTGCGTGCTCGGCGTTCCGGCGGAGAATTGCCAGTCGCGTCTCGACGTCGGGCGGTTGGATGTCGGTCAACAGGCCCCATTCGAACCGGCTACGGAGTCGGTCCTCCAACGTGTGAAGGTGCCGGGGATGCCGATCGGACGTGATCACGATCTGTTTGCCGGACTCGTAGAGGCTGTTGAACGTGTGAAAGAACTCTTCGAGGATCTGTTCCTTGCCGTCGAAGAACTGGACGTCGTCGAGTAGCAGGATGTCGGTCGTTCGGTACCTCGCCTTGAACTCGTCCATCTTCTTGCGTCGGATCGAATTGATGAAGTCCGTGAAGAAGGTCTCGGAGGTGACGTACCGCACTTCCATGCCCGGGTACATCTCCAGAGCTTGATAGCCGATGGCGTTCAGCAGATGGGTCTTGCCGAGCCCGGCGTTGCCGTGGATGAACAGCGGGTTGTAGTTGCGTCCCGGCTGTTCGGCGACCGCCATGGCGGCGGCGCTGGCGAAGCGGTTCGACTGGCCGACCACGAAGTTCTCGAACCGATACTTGCGCACGAGTCGTGCAACTCGCTCAGGGGCCGGTGGGGCCGAGGGCAACGGGTCGGTGCTTCGCCGGCCGGAATCGGTCGGAGTCGGCAGAAGAGGTTGTTCCGCTTCTTCGGATGGTTCTCCGATCGTGAACTCCAACTCGACATCGCTGCCGTATGCGGTGAGGCAGGCTTGTTCGATGTGCTGACCGTGCTTGTCGATCACCCATCGGAGGTGGAAATCGCTCGGTGCTCGAAGCGTGAGGCGTTGTCCGTCGAACGACGGTTCGAGACGTTGGATCCAGGTTTGCCAGGCTCCTGGTGTCACCTGGGCCTGCATCACCTCGGTGAACCGAAGCCACTGATCGGTCGTGACGGACCGCTCGAAATCGGGCGGTCCGTTGGTGGGATGTGTCTGTGTCAACGGCGTGCTCCTCCTCACTCACTCCGTGTCCGCCCGCGCGTTTTGTCCACAAAGCGATCCACATGTGTGGAGAATTGGGAGAGGGCGCCGAGCGGCTGTGAAACTGTTCAGTTGTCTGCTTTGCGCGAGCCGAGCGGGTCGATGCGGGGAAATCATCGGGACCACCGCTCCTTGGGAGCGAATATAGGGCCGACGATGCCGCCGCTTCAAGAGCGCGAACATCGCTCGAACTGGCTGCCCTCCCGAAAACGCTCCGAAGGCGGTTCAGTCAATGTTCATAGGGCGTTTTCCGTTGTGTCATGCCGAATGGGAGGAACTCTCTGGGCGCCGCAAGGGGGAGAAACGCCGGAATACGACTTTTCGCGGGCTTGTGGATAATCTCGCGACCTGAAGCCCGCTTTGACAAGGCACCGCGATGGACCGTAGCCTTCTCATGTCAGTCTCCGCCTGTAGGAGACACCTCTGACTCTCCTCCAATCTCGGAAGATTCATCATGAAACGAACATATCAACCAAAGGTCCGTCGTAGGAAGCGGCGCCACGGGTTCCGGCACCGCATGCGCACCCGCCAGGGCCGCGCGATCATCAAGGCTCGCCGGGACAAGGGCCGCAAGCGGCTCGCCGCCTGATTCGAGCGATCGAGTCCCTGAAGTCGTCCGGGGAGTTCTCCCGCGTGATGCGAGCTGGCGTTCGCACGAAGTCAGGGCCGGTCACCGTGATCCGCCTCGTCACAGATCAAGGCCGAACCCGGGTCGGGGTCGTGACGGGGAGACGCCTCGGGAACGCCGTCACCCGCAATCGGGTGAAGCGTAGGATCCGGGCGGCGGTGGCCCAAGCGAGTCTCGACTCATCATCCGACTACGTGATCGTGCCGACGCCGCAGGCCACCACTACTCCGTTCACCGAGCTGGTGGAGGCGATCGAGCGGGCTGGACGATCCGAGGAAAGACACACGTGAACCAACAGCGAAGATTCAGCCCGGCGACACCCGCCACCTGGTTGATTCGCGCCTACCAGAGGCTCTTCAGCCCGATGTTGGGCCGCAATTGCCGCTTCTCCCCAACGTGTTCCGCCTACACCGCCGAGGCCCTTCAGATTCACGGGTTGATCCGTGGCACCTGGATGGGCCTCACCCGTATCGGACGGTGCCATCCAATGCACCCGGGCGGCTATGACCCGGTGCCGACCCGCATGGAGACGCAATGAGTTTCATCACCGGCCTGTTCCGGAGCCTGCAGGAGCTCCTGGCCTTCGGTCTCGAGCGGTTCTATGAACTGATCCCGTCGTTCGGGATCAACATCATCATGTTGACGCTCACGATCAACTTCATCCTGTTCCCGTTGACCCTGCGTCAGACCCGAGCAACCCGGGCGTTCCAGGAGATCCAGCCCGAGATCAAGCGGATCCAAAAGGAGTACAAGGACGATCCCGAGACGATGCAGAAGGAGCTGATGCGCACTCAGCGTGAGGCTGGGGCCACTCCAGGTGGTTGTCTTCTCCCCATCCTCGTGCAATCACCGATCTGGTTCGCATTGTTCCGGGTGTTGCGCAACATCTCGTGGACCGCCAACGGCCAATTGGCGGAATTCGACGCCGAGCCGATCCTCCACGCCGGCACGGCGCTGAAGGCGGCGGTCGAGCGCAACGACATTGGTTTCCTCGGCATGTCGCTCGGCTCGAACATGAGCGACGGCATCACCGCCGGCGGGTTGAGCGCCCTTCCATATATTGGAATGTTGGTGCTCATGGTGGCATCGCAGTACTTCCAGCAGTGGCACGCACAGCGCGGCCAGACCAAGAAGACCGATCTCACCCAGCAGCAACGGCAGCAACAACAGACCCAACAGCTCATCACCCGGGGTCTCCCCCTCTTCATCGGTGTCATCTCATGGGGATTCCCCGCCGGTCTGGTGCTCTACTGGGCCACATCCAACCTGTTTCGGGTTGGGCAGCAATTCGCACTCTTTGCCATCGATGGACGACCGAGTCCCCCATCGTCGGAACCACCCGACGGCGGATCGCCGAAGTCCGACGATGGCGATGACAACGGTGACGGCGGATCGAGCGCCAAGGGCCCGAAACCGCACCCGGTGTCTCAGAAGAAACAGCGCCGCAGGAGGAGATGAAAACGATGGATTGGGTCGAAGTGCGTGGCAAGTCCGCGGACATCGCAATTGAAGCCGCCATGCAGGAACTGGGCGCGTCGAGTCGCGAGCACATCGAGGTCGAGGTGATTCAGGAACCCGAGAAGGGATTCCTCGGCTTCGGTGGCCAGGACGCGATCGTCAAGGTCAAGCTCAAGCCGACGGGTGGGCGCAAGCGGCGTCGTCGCCGCAAAGGCGGAGATCGGGGCTCCGATGATCGGAGCCAAGGGCGCCGCAAGCAGGATGGCAATCGCGGCAGTCGTGAGCAAGCCCCGAAGCAGACCTCAGGTGAGGGCAGTCGCAACAAGGGCAATGGTGGCAAGAAGGGCGGCGGTGGCCAGGACAAGAGTTCCGCTCCGAAGCAGTCCGAGAAGCGCGAGGAGAAGCCAGACGTGGACATCGAAGATCAGGCACCAGTAGTCGAAGAGTTCCTTTCCGGACTGGTTTCGGCGTTCGGGCTGGAGGGGGACGTTGCAGTCAGGGTGGAGGACGAGGTCATCATCGCCGACGTCACCGGGCCCCAGACCGAAGCCATGGTGGGGCCGCGCGGTTCCACGATCGAAGCCATCCACGAGCTCTCCAAGACCGTCCTGCAACGCCAGACCCAGTCTTCGGCTCGGCTCCGGCTGGACGTCGCCGGCTACGGGGAGCGCCGCCGTCAGGCGCTGTCGATCTACGCCAACCAGCTCATCGATCAGCTGCTCGAGGACGGTGGCGAGGTGACTCTCGAGCCGATGAGCGCAGGCGATCGCAAGGTGATCCACGATGCCGCCGCCGAGCGGACCGGGGTCCAGAGCTACTCGGAAGGTCAATCGCCGCAGCGATATGTGGTGCTGGCGAAGGTCGGGAGCGACGAGGAGGAATAGCCTCACGTTCCACGTCTCACGTTCCAGATGAGACGGTCGAATTGACTCGAAAGACGGGCGCCTGACGAGGCGCCCGTCTTTCCTTTGATCCCAAGGGGCCATGCGCCGTGTTTCACGTGAAACACGAGCCCGCCGCGATTCGATGAGTGGATTATCCTGGTTTCACGTGAAACATCTCGAACAGATTCGGCTCCTGGCCAGTGAATTCGGAGCCATGCTCGATGACAGCCAGCTGAGAGCCTTTGATCGCTACTCGAGCTGGCTGCTTGACGAGGCAACCCAGGCGGGCGGGATTGGACCCAACGAGGCCGGCACGGTGCTCGACCGACATCTGCTCGACTCATTGACCTTTCTGGCGCCGCTCGAACGCACGCCCCGGTCCGTGCTCGACCTCGGCTCAGGGGCCGGACTTCCGGGGATTCCCCTTGCCATTGCGTTGCCGGAGACCGAGGTCGTGCTGGCCGATCGATCCGGTCGTCGCTGCGCCTTGCTCAATCGAGCGATTCGGGTTCTCGAGGTCGACAACATCGAGATCGTCCAGACCGACATCGCCGACCTCCAACGCCCGGTGGATGTTGCGGTTTCCCGTGCATCGCTGCCGCCGTCCGAGCTCCTCCCGCATCTCCGCCGACTGACCGATCTCGGGATCGTGGCTGGGAGCACTCGGTACGACCTCGAGGTGGAGGGATACGAGACGGTGAGAATCGACTCCGAATACCTCGATTCGCCTCGATGGTTGCTTATCATGCGGGAATCGTGACTCACTCCGACGACGGCGCCCCCCTCATCGTCGCCATCGCCAACCAGAAAGGTGGCGTCGGCAAGTCCACCACGTCGATCAATCTGTCCGCCGGGCTCGCATTGCAGGGCGAGCGCGTGCTGATGGTCGACCTCGACCCCCAGGGCAACGCCTCGTCCGGCCTGGGAATCGACCGTGGTTCGATCGAACTGAGCGTCTATGACGTCCTCCTGAAATCAGCCGAGATCCAGGATGCCATCGAGCCCACCGCCATTCGCGACCTGTTCGTCGTCCCCGCCACGATCGACCTCGCCGGGGCGGAGATCGAGCTGGTCTCGGTCTTCAGCCGTGAGCAGCGGCTTCGCACGGCCCTGGAATCGGTCTCCCACGACTTCGATTTCGTCATCATCGACTGTCCGCCGTCCCTTGGTCTCTTGACGGTGAACGCCATGGCTGCAGCCGACGAGCTTCTCATCCCGATCCAGTGCGAGTACTACGCCCTCGAAGGGCTCAGCCAGCTGTTGGCCAACATCGACATGGTTCGAAGCAACCTCAATCGCGAGCTGGAACTCGGAGGTGTCGTCTTGACCATGTACGACGGCCGGACCAACTTGGCCAAGGACGTGCGACAACAAGTCAAGGATTTCTTCGGCGAGAAGGCGTATCGCACGCTCATTCCCCGTTCGGTGCGGCTCTCCGAGGCGCCTTCGTATGGGGAGCCGATCGAGACATTCGACCCGATGAGCCGCGGTGGCATCGCGTACCGTCAGCTCACCAGGGAGTTTCGGGCGCGGCATGGAAGGGAGGACTGATCGATGAACCAACGACGCGGGGGATTGGGACGAGGGCTGGAGTCGCTGATTCCAACCGAGCATGAAGTCAGCGACACCGGGTTCGCCATGCTGGCGGTCGACGACATCGACGCCAACGAGCAGCAGCCGCGGGTGCGCTTCGAACAGGAGACGCTGGATCAGTTGGCCGCATCGATTCGCGAGGTCGGGATCCTTCAGCCCATCGCCGTCATGCAGATCGACGACTCGGACCGTTACCGGATCATCAATGGGGAACGGCGGTGGCGTGCCGCCCGTCAGGCGGGTCTCACCGAAGTGCCGGCCGTGATCCGGACGGTGGACGATGAACGCCTCCTCACCGAGGCACTGATCGAGAACCTCCAGCGCGAGGATCTCACCCCGCTCGAAGAGGGTGCCGCCTACAAGTCACTCCTGGAAGAATATGGGTTGACTCACGAGCAGGTGGCGGAACGAGTCGGCAAGAGTCGATCTTCGGTCACCAATGCGATCCGGTTGCTCGGCCTGCCGGCCAAGATCCAGGCCCTGCTCGAGACCGGTGAGCTGCGGCAGGGCCACGCCCGCGCCCTGTTGGGGCTCGAAGATCGTACGTACGCCGTACATATCGCTCATCGGGCCGTCGACGAGGGCTGGAGTGTCCGCCAAGTCGAAGATGCGGTCCGGCAGCGCCAGGAGAGCCCGTCAGAGCCTCATAGAGCGGCCGTGAAGGAATTGAGGCCCGTAGAGATCATCGAGCTGGAACAACGGCTCACAGAAGCTCTGGGGACGAAGGTTTCCATCGACTACCGCAAGAAAAGGGGCCGGGTGCGTATCGACTTCGCCTCCCTCGACGAGCTCGAACGTATCTACCGCACCATCTTCGGCTGACGCTCGCGGCGGGTTGCTTCGCATCGCCGTCATGAGTTCGGAATCTGTGAGTTACACCGATGTAGTTATACCCGAAGTTCTCCACAGTTCCACGGGCGCTCCGCAATCGATGAAGCAGTCAGAACCCACAACTCAATACCCTCAACGGCGATGCGAAGCGAGCGCTAGAGCGAATTGAAGAAGCGGTTGATGCCGGCGACGGTCTTGCGGCCGAGCGTCTCGTCGAGGTCGTTGCGGGCGATGACGATGGCGGGGGAGCGCGTCTCACGCAGCATGGCGGTGGCCCGACCCTCCACGGAGCCACCGATCTCGCGAGAGACGGCGTTGGCCAAGCGTTCTCCGACTTCGCTGCGACTCCTAGGCGTCTCGAAGAAGAACACCCGATCCTCATCGGACTGTTGAAACGACACGATCAGATCGGCGGCCCCACGATTCGCCCGGCCGGCGCGCACCCGCTCGGGGA
The DNA here is from genome assembly GCA_024639335.1 of bacterium. Taxonomy (GTDB): domain Bacteria; phylum Actinomycetota; class Acidimicrobiia; order Spongiisociales; family ZC4RG35; genus JAHEDH01. Next base: position 15,472 of record JAHEIN010000018.1, read on the forward strand.
GGTGTTCGTCGGCGCCGTGTGACACCAGGGGCAGCCCTCCGCGCTCCTGGAACTCGAGGGCGGCGGCGTTGGCAGCCGCCCACGCCTGGCGCGCCTCGTCACTGGACCGGGCGGCGGCATCGAAGAACACCTTGGTCCCGACGATCGTCTTGTCCGATGCTCGCAGCCATTCACGTTCCCGGATCGCCTCACGGCCCGCACGGATCGGTCCGCGGGTGACGAGCCTCAGCTCGGTGGTCACTTCGGGTCCCGCCACGCCGTCTTCGGTGAGGTTCCGGTTTGCCTGGAACTCATAGATGGCTCTCTGGGTGTCGGGCCCGTAGATGGAATCGACCTTGCCTGCGTCGAAGCCCAAGCCGTTCAGCCGACTCTGAAGCTCGGCGACGTCTTCGCCTCGCAGCATCGGCCGTCTCAGGAAGAGGAGGCGATCACCCAGTCGGTATCCCGCCTCGTAGAGGGCTCTCCAAGTGTCGGGACCGATGATTCCATCGGGACTCAGACCGCGCGAGCGCTGAAACGACCTGGTGGCCTCGGTCGTCGACGGCCCGAACTCTCCCCGCGGGTCATCGACCGGATCGAAGCCGAGGGCGGCGAGGCGATCCTGGATGTCGCGCACGGCTTCACCAACCGAGCCCGACCGATAGAGACGCATGTGTTGATGGTACGTGAACCTGTGGGATCGACTCCGATCGCGAGGTGCGCATCCGTGGTCTCCCCGGGTGGCATTTCCTCTTGTCGCAGGCTCGGCTCATGGAGTCGAGACCTCAGACGGCCAGTCGCGGTAGACCTGCAACAAGAAGCTCAGGTCAAAGCCCGCTGGGTGGGCACGGTCGCAACCGACGGCTCCGCAACAACAACTCCTTTCGAGCACCGAAAGATCGACGCAGTTCTCCAAGCTTCAGGTCCCTCACAACATCTGGGAGATACAGCATTGTGATTGGATCCGGTTCACCTGAGCTGTGACGGCTGAACCGACAACCGACAACGGCCGAACGCGATTGAGGGGGCGCCTCGAGGCGCCCCCTCAATCGTCGTGAGGTCTAGAGAAACTCGGCGAGTTCCTTTTCGAGCATGTGCTTGGGCTTGGCGCCGACAATTCGCTTCTTCTCGACGCCGTTCTGGAACACGATGAGCGTCGGAATGCTCATGACGTCGAAGTTGGCGGGGATCTGCGGGTTCTCGTCGATGTTGAGCTTGCCGATGGTGATCTTGTCGGAGTGCTCACCGGCGATCTCATCGAGAACGGGCGCGACCATCTTGCATGGTCCACACCACTCAGCCCAGAAGTCGACGAGAATCGGACGATCGCCCGAGATTGTGTCGTTGAACGACGAGTCGTCCAACGTGATCATGTTGTCAGCCATGGTTTCCTTTCGGGATCAGTTCATGACAACGGCGGGGAACCGTCGCTCATTCCAATTCTGCGAGATGGTTTCCGGCGTCGATCGCCGCAGCACAGCCCGAGCCGGCGGCAGTGACCGCCTGGCGGTAGATCGAGTCGGCCACGTCACCGGCAGCGAAAACACCTTCCACGTTGGTTCGCGTGGACCGATCCTTCAGAATGATGTAGCCGCTGTCGTCGAGATCGATTGCCCCTTCGAAGAGCTCGGTGGTCGGCTTGTGTCCAATGGCGACGAAGACGCCGTCGGTCGGCATCTCACGGGTCTCGCCGGTGACGGTGTCTCTCAAGGTCACACCGGTCACCTCATCGGTTCCGTGGATCTCGGTGACCTGGGCATTCCAGATGACCTCGATCTTCGGGTTGTCGAGTGCCCGCTGGGCCATGATCGCCGAGGCACGGAACTCGTCGCGACGGTGAACGATGGTCACCTTGGAGGCGAACTTGGTGAGGAATGTTGCTTCCTCCATCGCCGTGTCACCGCCTCCCACCACGATCAGTTCCTTGTCCCGGAAGAAGAAGCCATCACAGGTGGCGCAGGCGGAGACCCCGCGACCGGTGAGCCGCTCCTCGCCTTCCACCCCCAGCCACTTGGCGACCGCTCCCGTGGAGATGATGATGGTGTGCGTCTTGTACTCGTCTGCTCCTGCCTTGACGACGAAGGGGCGCTGTTCCAGGTCGACCTCCGTCACATCGGTCGTGATCATCCGGGCTCCGAACCGTTCGGCCTGCTTGCGGAACTGATCCATCAGTTCGGGGCCCATGATCCCGTCCGGGAAGCCGGGGTAGTTCTCGACGTCCGTTGTGATCATCAGCTGTCCGCCCGACTGGCTGCCCTCGAACACCAGGGGGTCCAGGTCGGCGCGAGCGGCATACAGGGCTGCCGTATAGCCGGCGGGCCCGCTCCCGATGATGATGACGTTCTCGGTGTTGCTCATGTCTCGTCCTGTGGCTCTCGCTTCGACCATAGGAACACGCCACCGATGGCGAATAGTCCCGCAATGATCGCGTGAGCGGCGGCCGAGCCGAGCGGTATGGCCAACGCCTCGTGGATGGTCATGAACAGAAAGACGATCGCCAGCAATCCGAAGACGATCGTTGGAAAGACCAGGGTGATGATCCGGATGGCGTTCGCAGCCCGATCGACGGTCAGCGATCGCGCCTTGATCGCCGTCGACTCGAGCAGGTCGGCGAAGCGGGTGGCGAAGTTCTCCATGGACCCCGAGACTAGCGCTCGTGGTGCCCGGATTCGTCAGGGGATGTCGTAGGCGGAACAGTCGGCGCCGGCGTACGCGAACTCGCCGCCGGAGTTGTCGAGGTACACCTCTACTTCGAGCCCGTCGACGAGGGCCTTGACGATCGCTCTGACGGCTCCGGGATCCCTGAGCTGGGTGATGCAGGACACGGCAGCTTCGTCGGCATACCGCTGGAGGACGCCGCTGCTCTCGGTGATGTCGAAGAACTGCTTGCGGACCCGGTCGAGCCCTTCGGCGAATCCCGGGAGATCGACCGGTCCGAGATCGACGATGAGGTCCGACGGCGCTGCCATGGCGGCGGAATCACCGGCCATCGATTCCGCCGGCTCTTCGAGGGCGGCGTCATCACCGAATCCGTCTGCGCTGGGTGCTGCCTCCAGCTGCAGCGCTCCCATGTCGACGTCGGCCTCCTCAGCGGCCACCGTCGCCGTGTCCAGCGCCTCGTCTGCGGCATCGCCTCCGACAAACGAGAAGAGACCGGCGACTGCGACCACACCCACGAGTGCGGCGGCCACGGTCCCCAGTCGCGTCCAATCCCATGCGGGCTTCGACGTCAGCGGGATCACCGGGCCCGGCTCGATCAGCGACAGCACACCGGTTCGGAGCGCAGCTCGCTCGGTCCCGGTCAAAGACGGTGCCTCGAGATCGGCCAGATGGGTGGCGATCTCCCGCTGCTCGGCGAGGTCGGCAACGCACTGTTCGCAGCCGTCTAGGCGCGCCGCCATCTCGACCTCGGTGGCGGCCGGATCGTCGAGCAGATCGAGGAGCAGAACCTCGTCGTGGTGCTCATGCATTGCCATCGTCCTTCCGACGTTCCGAACCCTCCTGGAGGTTCCCGAGTTCTGCCGCCAGCAGCTTCCTTCCCCGAAAGACGCGAGACTTGACCGTTCCGACCGGGACCTCGAGGATCTCGGCTACATCCATCAGCGCCAGTCCCTCGATGTCACGCAGGACCACGGCGGTCCGAAAATCCTCAGGGAGCGATCGCAACGCTTCGACCACCGGAGCCCGCAACTCGACCGACGTGAACGCGTCACCACCCCGCGGATCGGCCGGATCCAAGTAGTCGGGGAGGGAATCCGCCTGTCTCCGCTTCGCCTTGCGGAGCATGTCGTAGCACGTGTTGACCGTCACCCTGTACAACCAGGTCGTGACTGCAGCGGTGCCCTTGTACCGATCGGCTTTCCGGAACAGGGTGACGAAGGTCTCCTGCGTGGCGTCCCTGGCCGTCTCGCGGTTTCCCATGATCCGCATGGACACGGCGAAGACCATGTCCTCGGTGCGGGCCATCAGCTCTGTGAACGCATCACGATCACCCTCGGCGACCAGGGCGATGAGCTCCCGGTCGGTGGAGTTCGTCATGAGCGAAAGCGTACTTCACTGATCTCGACCCAATAGTTCTGGTCTCCGTTGAGCGGGAGCTCGGTGATCCAGAAGACCCAGGTTCCTCCTGACCGAAGCGGAAGCTGGAGGTCGAGCGTTCCGCTGGGGAGTTCCACCCGAGCCAGGGTCTCCCACGTGTTCGGATCCACCTCTGTGGAGGTCCACGCCACATCGACGAGAGCACCGGCGTTGTTCGAGGTCACCTGCACGGTGACCGGATCCCGCTCGAGCTCGACGGCGAACCCGACGCCTGGTTTCAACAACTGCAGGGGGTCGCGATAGCGCTCGGTCCGCCAGAAGGAATCGGTGTCGCCGTCGACGATGTCCTCGAGCCGTTCGTCGTTCTCTTCTCCTCCTCCGAATGGATCGACGGAGCGGATCGATCCCACGGGGATCACCGATGGCAGCTCGACCGGTCCCCCCGGGTCTGAGACCGCCGGCGCCGTGGTGGTCGTGGTCGTCGGGACGACACGTGGCTGATCGGTCGGCTCCGACGTCGCCGGGAAGAGCACCGGCGAGTCGTCGCCTGCCAGCAGGAGCCTGCCTATCGCCACCAGGCTGATCGCCAAGACGACGAGGACCAACGCCGTGATCAGCAGGCGGCGTGACGAGCCCGGTTGCTCGGGCCGGGGCGCCTGTGTCGTCGGTGCTGCATGCATCGCCTCGGACAACTGGCGGGCCGTCAACTCTCCGCGCTGTGCCCGGCGGAGAGCCCGATCGACGAGCGGCGACAGTCCGTCGATCACCTGCGACGGGGGTGGCCCGCCGGCGGGTGCGCCGGTGAGCGCCTCCTCGAGCGCCGCCCCCAGATCACAGACATCTCCGTTGACCGTCGAATGCCGTTGTCTGCGGCCGATGGCTCCGAGCTTGGCCGCATGAGACACCGAGTAGTAGATCGCCGACGTGTCGATGCCTCCGTGCACGACGCCTGCCTCGTGCAGAGCGTTGAGCGCCTCGGCGAGTCCGGCCGCATTGGGAAGGAAGTCGTCCGGCTCGACTCCTTGCCCCGACGCCAGTCGATCGGCGATGGTCATTCCGCCGACCCACTCTGCGACGGCCACCATCCCGTGCTCGGTCTCGTGCGCCGTGTAGACGGCAGCGAGGTGGGAGTGGTTCACCCTGGCTGCCGCACGGACTGCAGCCAGAAACCTCGACCGGCGCTCTTCGCTCGCCTCGGGTCCGAGGATTCGCAACAGAACCGGGCGGTCGAGCGTGGTGTCGGTGGCGAGCCATTGTTCGAGATCTTCGTCTCGCCCGATCCGCACCTCGAGTCGGTAGCGGTCGGGAATCGGAGGCGGCACGTCAGTCCGAGAGGTGGGCCATACCCAGAACGCCCGGGCCTGAATGTGTCCCCACCACCGCGCCCAACTCGGCTGCGATGACCTGGTGTCCCGTCTCGGTCGAGATGCGGTGGACGATCTGTTCGAAACCGGCCGTTCTCCCGCCGAACACGCTCAGCTTGCCGGATGGCCCCTGCTCGATGCATGCCGAGACGATGCTCTCGACCGCCTTCGACCGTGTCCGCACCCGGCCGGCTCCGTCGATGACGCCGTCCCGTAGCGTGATGATGGGTTTGATGTCCAGTAGCCCGGCAACCAGTGCAGATGCGCCACCGACCCGGCCTCCACGCTTGAGGAACTCGATGGTGTCCAGCGCAGCCATGAGCCGAACCCGGTCGACACGGTCGATGGCGGCGGTCGTGATCTCCTCGAGCCCCGCACCGGTGGCGGCCTGTTCCGCGGCGGCGATCACCTGCAGTCCCAGTCCCATCGAGACCGAACGACTGTCGAGCACCTTCACGTCGAGCCCGACCTTCTCGGCACCGATCACCGCTGCCTGATGGGTGGCGGAGAGGTCCGAAGACAGTGTCATGACCAACACCCCACTCGCCCCGTCCGCAGCCAGGCGCTCGAAGGTCTCGACGAACGCGCCGGCGCTCGGCGCTGCGGTCTCGGGCAGCCCCTCGCCGGACAGGAGTCGATCCCAGAATTGCCCAGTGGAGAGCTCGACCTTGTCGACGAATTCTTCTTGTCCGAACCGGATGGTCAGCGGGACGACGTCGATGCTCAGATCGGCGATGAGTTCGGGAGGGATGTCGCATGAGGAGTCGGTGACGATGCGGATCATGATGGTGTGCTTCTCAATAGCACGAGGTGTTGGGGGAGCGCCTCGAATCGCTCGCGTGCATACAGTCTGGCGGCTCCGTGGTTGTCGAGTTGGGTATTCAGCAGAATGCTTCGAGCCGATCGCTGCCTCGCCCAGTCGACCGTCGCGCGAATCAGCGACCGGCCGATCCCCTGTCGACCGAAGTCGGGGTGCACGGCGATGCGCTGGAGGTAGGCGGTCGACTGTGCGACACCGACGATCGAGAAGCCGGAGATACGGTCGCCGGCCTCGTGTACGAGGAAGCCGGTGGTCGGGGTTGCTGCTCTGGCATCTTCGAGTCCGAGACGGCCGATCCGCCAGTCGGGTTCGAACGCAGCATTGTCGACCTCGAGAGCCTCGCCCCACTGGGAGGCGCTGCCTTCGGTGATTCGATGCGTCGGCGCCTCGACAGCGAAGGACAGGTCGCGTTCCATCAGGAGCAGTTGACGGTATGGCTCGAATCCGGCCTCGTCCCACACCCGTCGTGTCCCTGGATGCAGCGGAATGGAGAGCACCGCAGGCACATCCTGTCGGAAGAGCCACTCGGCCGACTGACGGAGAAACGCCGCCGATCCCCGCTCGAGGCGGAGCGAAGCGTCGGCGACGTCGTCGTTCAACGGCCGGGCGATCGATTGCGACCATCCCGCTTTCAGGGTGACCCTTCCGGGCCATTCCCCGCGGGCAGATATGGTTCTGATCACGGAAGTGCCGCCATTGCTGGCAAAGTAGCGGGGATGGCATTGCTCTACTACAGCCACGAGACGTTCACCGAGCACGACACGGGAGCGTGGCATCCCGAACGACCTGAGCGGCTGGCGGCCGCCGATCGCGGCGTGATGACCTCGGGTGTGCGGATCGAGCGGGTCGTGCCCCCTGAGATCGACACGTCCGATCTCGAGAGGCTGCACGACGCCCAGTACATCGCGGCCATCGAGCGCTTCTGCGAACAGGGAGGCGGCTTTCTCGATCAGGACACCCATGTCGGCTCGGGGTCCTGGGAAGCGGCCATGCGCGCCGCCGGGGCCGGCATCGACGCCATCGAGCGGCTCGAGAAGGCTGCAGAGCACACGACGGCGTTCCTCAACGTCCGGCCACCGGGTCATCATGCGCTCGCCGCCCAGGCAATGGGGTTCTGTCTGTTCAACAACGTGGCGATCGCCGCCGCGAAACTGGTGGAGGACGGACAGCGGGTGGCGATCATCGACTGGGACGTTCATCATGGCAATGGCAGCCAGGATCTCCTCGATCACGATCCGAACGTCTTGTACGTGTCGCTCCACCAATACCCGTTTTATCCGATGACGGGGAGGGTGTTGGACGTGGGAGATGGCGACGCCGAGGGGACGATGGTCAACCTGCCTTTGCCTGCCGGGAGCGCGGGAGATGTCTACGACGCCGCCTTCGATCAACTCATCGCGCCGGTGTTGCGAGCGTTCGATGCAGACTGGGTGCTGGTGTCGTCCGGCTACGACGCTCACGCCGACGACCCGCTCGCCGAGATGCGTCTGGCATCGATCGACTATCACGGCTTCGCCGATCGGCTCGCCAGACTGGCGCCGCCGAACCGGATCATCACGTTCCTCGAAGGTGGCTATTCACTGTCGGCGATCACCGCGTCGGTCGCAGCCACGCTCCGGGGATTCGGGGGACTGGAGTACAGCGGGATCGCCACCTCGCTGGTATCACCGCCGACCTCCTGGGAGGCGCTCGAGGAGGCGAAGCAGGTCCACCGGGCGTACTGGGAGCTGTGAGGCGGGCTGCCGCCCGCCCGCTCCACGCTCCACGCTCCAACTGGCGTGTGGCGTAGGGCGTGAGACGCAACTCAAGGTCCGTGGTGCAGCATCCGATGCATTGGGAAAGCAACCACACGCCGGAGCCCGATTCATGTCAACACCCTTCGATCAACTGTTGCGCCGCGCCGTCGACGCCAACGCCTCGGACATCCACCTGAAGGTGGGGTCACCTCCGGTGATCCGGATCGACGGTGAGCTCCGGCGCATGCAGGACGTCGATCGTCTCATGCCGCCAGACACCGAGGCGTACGCCCAGCAGATCTTCACGCAGAAGGCGGCGAACCAGTTCAACACCACGAACGAGGCCGACTTTGCATACGGTCGCCAGGAGGTCGGACGGTTCCGGGTGAGTGCATATCGTCAGCGGGGGTCGGTGAGCCTGGTTCTTCGTCGGGTGGTGCCGGGCGTGCCGTCGCTGGACCGTATCGGCCTGCCACCCATCGTCCGCAAACTGGCTGGAGACCAGCGGGGCCTCTTGGTCGTGAGTGGTCCGTCGGGCTCCGGCCGGACCACGACCCTGGCAGCCATCGTCGAGCACATCAACCAGACCCGCCCGGTCTCGATCGTCACGATCGAGGACCCGATCGAAGTGCTGTTCCCGGACAAGATGGCCGTCGTTGCCCAGCGCGAGGTCGGCGTCGATGTACGCGACTACGCCTCGGCGATCGATCGAGCCACCCGGCAGGATGCCGATGTGATCTTGGTGTCGCAACTCGCCGAAGCAGGCGCTGTCGAGGCTGCGCTCGCCGCCGCCGAGACAGGCCACCTGGTGCTTGCAGCGATGCACACCTCTGATCCGGTCGACACCGTCACCCGAATCGCGGGGATGTTCCCGAGCGATCGGGAGCGCGCTCTTCGGGCTCAACTCTCCAACCACCTCCGTGGGGTGATCTCTCAGCGGCTCATCGATTCGGCGGACGGGACCGGGCGAGTGCTTGCATCCGAGGTCATGACGGGCAACAAACGCATCGCCGAGTTGATCATGAGCGGTGGGCAGCCGTCCGATTTCGTCGAGACGATCCAGGATGCCGAGTTCTTCGGGATGCAGTCCTTCGACCAGTCTCTGCTCGAGTTGGTCAAGCAACGCCGGGTCACGGTCGCCGCCGCGCTGCCCCACGTCCGGAACGGGCATGACTTCCGGGCCAAGGCGCTCGAGGCCGGTATCGAGGTGTGACGGAGTTCAGGTACCGGTGACGGCCGGTGCCCTCAGCTCGGCGACACCCTTGTCCGACAGGACCACCGCCGAGAGACCCAGACTCTCCAACAAGCTTCCTGCGATCGTCGCCCGGTAGCCCGATGCGCAGACGACACCGACGGGTCGAGAACCGTCGAGGCGCGTAGCCGAGACTGCATCGATGTCTGGCAGGTGGATGCCGATCGCTTCCGGCATCGGCAGCGCTTTCCGCTCCCAATGGTCACGGACGTCGAGGATCTGGGTCGGAGCGTCCTCGACCCATTCGACGAGTGGCCGCATCTCCAGCGTCGCCGGCTCACCTCCAGTGTCGATCCAACCATCGATTCCCTTCATCCAACCGACGACCCGGTCGTATCCGACGCGGGCGAGCTCGACCTGCAGGTCGTGAGCGTCGGAGTCCTTGTCGACGATCAGCACCAGCGATTCGTCGATGTCGGTGAGCCATCCCACCCAGCTCGAGAAACTGTCTCCGGTACCCACCCACACCGAACCAGGGATGTGCCCGGCCGCAAAGACGTGCCGATCACGGGTGTCGACGACAGTGACCGAGTCCCGCATTCGTGCGAGGCCGTGCGCATCGATCGACGGGACCGGCGCCGGAACCGGACTGGCACCCGTCAGGTTGATCGGTGCCATGTGCCGGTAGTAGGCCGGATAGCTCGGGAGTCCGCTGAGTTGGTCGGCGACGAACTCGTCCTCATCGCCGAGCCGGAGAACCGGGTTGTCGACGCGTTCACGCCCAATCGTCGAACTGGTCGTGCCTCCGGTCCCGGCCGCGCAGAACGAGCCCTGGCCGTGGGTGGGATGCACTGCGACCTCACCGGGCAGCGAGGCGAGGCGGTTGACCGATCGGAACTGGAGCCGTGACAAGGTCTCGGCGCGCTCGGGCCCCAACAGATCGGAGCGGCCGGCCGCACCTACCAGGAGCGATCCCCCGCTGAAGACGGCGATTTCGGTGCCGTCGACCATCAACAGATACGAGGTGTGCTCAGGGGTGTGGCCGGGGGTGTGGATCGGCACCAATCTCATCGACCCGACGTCGATCGCCTCCTGATGGAAGGCAGGCTCACTCCGATAACTCGGTGCAGCTGCGGCCGGGACGATCATGCGTGCGCCCGCCTGCCGCGCCAGTACGGGACCTCCCGACACGTAGTCGTTGTGAACGTGCGTCTCGAGCACGGCGGACAGTTCGAGACCGAGTCGGTCGAGTGGCTCGGTGAACCGATCGATGTCGCGTTGCGGATCGATGACGAACGCTGTCTCGCCATCGGAGACCAGATAGCTGGTGTCGCCCAGCGAAGGCGTTCGGATCGGTGTGACCGAGACGGAGTCTGCCACGCTCATACCGCCATTCCCAGCGCACGAAGGCCGCCGGTGAGGTTGGCAACGCTCTCGAAGCCCTGGTCGGCGAGGAACCTCGCTGCATGTTGGCTGCGATTGCCGCTGCGGCACACGACCAGAATCGGTCGGCCGGTGTCGAGCGAGCCGAGCGCCGACGGCAACCTGGCGAGCTGGACCTTCTGTGAGCCTTTGAGGCTTCCCATGGCCCACTCGTTCGGTTCACGCACATCGAGCACGACTGCGTCATTCTCTTGAACCCAGGTCTCCCACTCTCGTGCGGGCACCTGCGGGACTCGTTTGAAGAACATCGAGCGTCAATCTCCGGATCGTTGTGAAAGTTGGATGCATCACAAATCGAAAAGTCGCGTACATTGCCGGTCATGACGACAGAGGTCTGGGACTACCGCGATCAAGTGGCGCGTTTCGCACGGCATCTGTGCCGGGATCCCGACGACGGCGAGGACGTCGCCCACTCCGCCCTCTTGAAGGCGTCGGAGAAGATCGATGGATTCCGCGGTGAGGCGACGGTCGAGACGTGGCTGCACACGATCACCCTGAACGAGTGTCGAATGCTCCGACGAAAGCGCCGACCGGCGTCGCTCGACCAGGTAGGCGAACCGGTCGACATCGACGAGGCCAACGACCCCGAGTTCGTCGCCGAAGAAGCCGAGCTCCGGCTCGAAGTCCTCCAGGCCATCGGCCGCCTCAACGAGCGCGAGCGGTGCGCCTTGCTCCTCCGCGAGGGTCAGGAGCTCTCGATGGAAGAGCTCGCCGACCATCTCGAGTTGACCGTGCCGGCCGTCAAGTCGCTGCTCTATCGTGCCCGCCAATCCCTCCGCAAAGCAATGCAGTCACATTGAGGGGGACGATCCCCCTGATGGCATACCTGCCGGGAGGTCGGACGGCCCGGAGCCAACAAACCGGGTTCGGGCCTCCGAGCGCTGCCCAGGATTGAACTGTCAACTGTGAGTTGTGAACTCATGGCGACGATCCCCCTCGAACTCCCTGATGGCACTCGCGCCGTTCGCGTCGGACGGCCCGGAGCCAACAACCCGGGTTCGGGCTCTCGCAGCGAGCGCTGCCCGGGTGTGAACTGTGAACTGTGAACCGTCAACTGTGAACTGTGAACTGTGAACCGTCAACTGTGAACCGTCAACTGTGAACTCATCGGCATCCCCTCGAACCCCTGATGGCATGCCCGCCCAGGTTGCGGCAAAATCGCACATCACAGACCGCAAAGCCACGCCTCCGACTCACCCGCCGATAGCCTCACCGCTGTGAGCGACAGCGGGTTCTGGTATGTCGGCCACGCTCCTGACGGGCTGGTGGCCGATCTTCGGCCGGCGTTCTCCTCGCTGGCTGCACGCGTGGACGGCGATCCGCGCGTCGTCCAGGCGTTGGAGGCGTGGCAGGCGCTCCCGGCGTCGATCCACGGGCCGGAGCCCGGGGAGCGTCCCGGCACCGCTGCTCAGGAATTCCTCGAAGCGTTCTGGTCCGCCACAGCCGAGAGCGACCTGTTCTACGCATGTGCGCTCGACGATCACGAGGGCGCGACCTGGGACCTCGCCGAGCCGTATGAGCTCGCCGAGCCACCCCGGGCAGCCTTTGCCGCAACGCCTGGGCTGCCGACGATGTCGCTGCTCTACCTCGCGCTCGGCCCGGAGCGGGCGAAGTGGTTGCCGGGTCGTATGGGGAGTTTTGCCCTGTCCTCCGATCAGCTCGCGGAGGCTGCCCACACACTCAGGCATGCCCACGCGCTGCCCCCGGTGGAGCGCGCCGGGGCAGTCGACCGCATGTACTCATGGCTCAACATCGGCACAGCCCACGGGTTCCCGGTCGTTCACCTGCTGAGCGCTCTGCCTGATCTCATCGGATCGGCCCTCAGTCGCGATCTCGGGCTGGTCGGCGCCACGATGACCGCCTGATCACGGCCCGCCCGATCGCCCGACAAGCGAGAGCTGAGCGCCTGAGCAAACGACTCGGCGACCCCGTCTGACCTCAAATCGGGGATCATCTACCCTCGTTCCATGGTTCCCGACAGATTCGAGTGGTTGCTCGCGCCCGGCAGTTCCACCGCCGAGCTGGCGAGCCGGTTCGAAGCGGCCGGGCACGAGCTCTTCCT
>JAHEIN010000130.1 GCA_024639335.1 bacterium
CGACCGGGTTGCTCAATCTCGTCCCGCTCGTCGGACCCTTCTTCGGAGCCGCGTTGGCCGCCAGTGTCTCGTTGCTCGATGGGCACCTCAGCACGGCGATCATCGTCGTGGTGGCATTCACGGTCATCCAGCAGCTCGACAACCACGTGATCACGCCGATGATCCAGCGAGCCCGGGTGCATCTCTCCCCCGTGATCATCGTGCTCGCACTGCTCATGGGTGGTTCGCTCGCAGGCTTGCTCGGCGTCGTGATCGCCGTTCCGACGTTCGCGGCGCTGCGAATCGTCGCAGGCCATCTTTGGCGTACCCGGGTGCTCGGCGAATCGTGGGAGGAAGCCAGCGAGGCGATGATCCAATTCACCGATCGACCCGAGAGACGACTTCCAACGCGTCGCCGGCCGGAGATCGACGAGCCGCGGCTGTTCGACACCGGCGAGTTGACCGAGGTGGAGCCCGAGACGCCGGCCGAGACACCTGCCGAAGTGGTCGAGCCGAGATGACTGAAGAGCTGGCATCGGTCGATTCGTATCTGCGTACTGCCGAGGCCACGGTCACAGAATGGCTCGACGACGGCATCGTCCTCGATCGCACCGTGTTCTATGCGCGTGGCGGCGGCCAGCCTGGAGACATCGGGACGATCTCATGGGACGGCGGGAGCGTGGATGTCACCGACACGATCAGACGCTCGGGGAAGATCATCCATGTCGTTTCCTCCGGAGACCGACCCGAGCCTGGGGTCGGTGTCGAGGGTGTGATCGACTGGGATCGCCGCTACCGGATCATGCGGACGCACACTGCGCTGCATGCGCTGAGCGGTGTCGTGTATCGCGACTTCGGGGCCAAGGTCACCGGGGGCAACATGGACGAGGGCACGGCCCGGATGGACTTCGAGCTCGACGCGATCTCCCAGGAGTTCGGTGCGATGGTCGAGCGGAAGCTGAATGAGGAGCTGGTCAAGGGATATCCGACCGAGATCCAGATCATGGCGAGGGAGGCTGCGCTGGCCGACCCCGATCTGATCAGGACGAAGGTGAACCTGATCCCCGAGTGGGTGGAGGAGATCCGGGTGGTCGACATCGTCGGGCTCGATCGACAGGCGGACGGCGGGACACACGTCCGTTCGACGCTCGAAGTGGGCGCGGTGTCCGTGGAGAAGACGGAGTCGAAGGGCAAGGCAAACAAGCGGATGCGAATCCGCATCGCCGGCGATCGCTGATGCTCGACTTCGTCCTCGGCCTGTATCTGGCCGCTCTCACCGTGCGCGGCTGGGTACGTGGTTTCGTCAAGGAGGCGCTCGATCTGGCCGGCCTCGTCGTGGGTGTGTTCGTCGGGTTCAGGATGAGCGCCCCCATTGGCGACTTCCTGGCCGATCGTTTCGATGTCACGCCGGAATGGGCCCGTCTCGGCGCCGGAATCGTGATCTTCGTCCTGGTGGGCGTCGGGTTCTCGATCCTCGCATCGATGCTCGGACGGTTCGTGAGCCTTCCCGGCCTGAATCTCTCCAACCGCCTGCTCGGGACCGGTGTCGCCGTCGCCTGGGGGATCTTTCTGATTCTGGTATTGGTGTCGATCATCGAGGCGGTGCGGGTTCCCGATGCCGTCGCCGAGGCCATCGACGAGTCGACCGTGCTCACGGCGCTCGCAGGACCCGAGGCGGCTCCGAGGGACATGCTCGAGTCCGTGGCCGGCGACGACGTGATCGGCTCGTTGCTGGCGTTGAAGTCGATCGCTGGTGCCGAACGGGTGATCCTCAACGACGACGATGTCTTCGAGATGCCGCCCTCGCCGTCTAGCGAGCTCTCTGAATCTCCATTTGAGGCCACCGAGTCCTTCGAGCTGCTCAACAAGGAACGAGTGGCGGCCGGGCGGCCGCCACTGGCCCCGTCGGAAGGCCTGTCGGCGGTTGCGCTCGGGCATGCAATCGACATGTACACCAACGGTTTCGTCTCCCACGCCTCTCCGACCACCGGTGGCATCAGGGACCGGGTGGAGAGCTTCGGGATTCGGCTCACGATCGTCGGTGAGAACCTCGCTCTGGCCAGCTCGACCAGGGCGGTCCACGACGGCTTCGTCGGATCCGAATCCCACCGCCGCAACATGCTGGAGCGGTCGTACGATCGGGTTGGTATCGGCGCGGTCGATGGTCCGTACGGGCTGTTGGTCGTGCAGGTGTTCGGCGGATGACGCCAGAGGCTCAGGCACTGCGGGACGCTCTCGCCCTCGTCTATCGACCGTGGCTGTTGCACCTCTTCGAGATCCGTGGTTGGGAAGCCGGCCCAACTCTCGTGAAGGCGATCGACGACGGCGAGCAGTGGCTAACCGACCGGTTGGATCATCTGTTGGCTCAGCCATTCGATCAGCAGCGCCGCGGACCGCTGGAGCTGTTTCAGGAAGCGATGCGGTTCCCGACGACGGCACTGATCGATCTCGGCGTGGATCGGGTGGACCGGGACGCGACGGCCGTCCAGGCGATCCCGGGTGATGTCTTCGACTTGGCCCCGGCCTCGTCGGCGATGCTCGGTGAGACCGTGTGGCAGGCACATCTGGTCTGGGGCGCCGCCAAGGCCAACGCGATGCGTCAGACCTGAGGACGCACTCTCACCGCCGAGCTGGTTGCGAGCACGATGCCGCCCAACACGACGGCCACCCCGGCGTACTGGAGCGGCGAAGGTGTCTCGTCGAAGAGCAGGCGCCCCCACAGCAGGGTCAACGTCGGCTGGAGCAGGATGATGAACGACGTGTAGGCGGAAGGGAGTCTCGGCATCGAGTGCCCGATGAACAGCCATCCAAGCACCTGCGGTCCGATGGCGAGTGCGAGGATCCAGCCGTGGGTCGGCCACGAGGGCGCCAAGTCACCTTGTCCGGTCAGCAGGGCGAATGCAACCGTGGCGATCGCAGCACCCGCAACCGCATCCATCAGCGGGCCGGCGGTGGGGACCAGCCTGAGGTTGCTCCTCCGCCACAGCATGAGAAAAGCGGAGTAGAGGAACGCGGCACTGAACGCCATCAGAACGCCCAACACGGGACGTCTACCGAACGTGGACTGCGTGCCGAGCCCGGTGATCAGCGCCAATCCGGTCAGCACGATCGGGAGCGCAACGACGACCGCTTTCCCCGGGCGTTCGGACAGCAGGAGCCAGGCGGCCAGCGGCACGATCACGACCTGGCTGTTCGCGATCAGCGTGGCGAGCCCGGTCCCGATGTACTGCATCGATGACTGCCACACGACGACGTCAATGGCGAGAAACACTCCGGAGGCGAGCCCGATCATTCGGTCGGCGACCGGCCGGGTGTCGTGCTCCTTGATGCGCCACCACAAAACCACCAGGACGGGCAGCGCATAGACCATCCGAAAGCCGGTCGCGGTGAGTGGGTCGGCGCCGGAGAGCTCGAAGAAGATCGCGCTGAAGGAGATGATGACCGCACCGATGAGGCCGGCCCATGCTGGTGATGGGGTGGTCGGCTCAGCTTGCAGCGTCGGCTGCATTCGTGAGCAATTTGAAGCTGTGGTGGATCGAGCCGATGAAGGCTTCGGTGTCGGCGATCGTGTCGTAGTCGGCGTGCACGCCCCACAGCAGCCGACCGTCGTAGGAGAACAGCGCCAGACCGACTCCGTGGTGTGCCCACAGCGGCACGATCGGGTAGTTGGCCAGCATCTTCGACCCGATCAAATACATCGGGAACTGTGGGCCGGGGACGTTCGTGACGGTCATGTTGAACGGCCGGATGGCGCTGGACGCCAGCCGGTTTGCGATGCTGAGGAGCGGGAGCGGGGTCCCGCTGCTCAGGTCGACGAGGGTGGCTGCGCCGAGCGCCTGGTTCGATTCCTTGAGATGCTGGGTCTCGGCGGCGAGTGCATGGAGGCGCTTCACGGGATCCGGCTCGTCCACCGGGAGATGAACCAGCCACATCGCAACCTGGTTCCCGAGCGACCCCTTCTGGTCGGCCTTGCGGACCGACACTGGTGCCATCACCCGAAACTCGATGCCGTCGGTCGAGAAGCCCCGCTCGACCTCCAGGAAATGCCTGATGGCGCCGGCGCTGATCGCCAGCACGACGTCGTTGACCGTCCCGCCGAGGGCATTCTTGATGTGCTTGACGTCCTGGAGCGGCATCTCGGTCCAGTCGAAGCGTCGGTTTGGTCCGATGTCGGGGTTGAGGGGTGTCTCGGTGGATTGGCTGAGCCATCCGGAACGCAACGAGTCGGCTGCAGCCGAGAGCTTGGCGGCGGTGGTGCCGATCTTCTCGATGCCGGACCTTGCCGTCTCGGTGATCGATGTCACGTCGTCGATCCGTTTCCGGGTGGAGCGTGCCAGTTCGGACACCGCAAGCTCGGCAGGTGATGGGGCGGCCCGGGGCTCCCATTGCTGCTTCTCTTCGATCTCCTCGGTGGGGACCACGTTGAGGAGGATGGTGGTCAGGTCCACACCCGAGATTCCGTCGATCATGCAGTGATGGATCTTGGCGATGATGGCGAACTTGCCTTCTTCGAGGCCTTCGACGATCCACAGCTCCCAGAGCGGCTTGCTGCGGTCGAGCTGCTGGGAGACGATCCGCCCCGCCAGTGCTTTGAGCTGCACGTCGTTGCCGGGGCGCGGCAGGCTGGTGTGGCGCACGTGGTACTCGAAGCTGAAGGCGTCATCGTCGATCCATACGGGGGCCCGGTTGTATGGGACGAACGAGAGCCGCTGGCGGTATCTCGGGATGTATTGGAGCTTGGCCTCGATGTGGTCGCGGATCCGCTGGATGTCGATTCCGCCGTCTTCCTTTGTGAGGGGGCCCGCCTCGAAGAGCACGACAGATGCAACGTGCATGTGGGTGGTGCGGGTCTCGAGCGCGAGGAACGACGAATCGAGATAGGAGAGCGGTTCGTAGAAGGAGGTCTGGGCCATCGTCTGTCAGACTACCGGCATCCAAAACGGGTCTCTGCTCCGAGGCCGGCTCGACGGTGCCGGGACTCCACCGATTGGCGTCAAGGCGTGCGTTCGCCACGCCCGGCCCGAGCTCGGTCGGCGGTGTGGCCTCCGCCGCGTTCGGCGGTGATTTCCGGACCCGACTTGTCGAGGGTCGCGTCGGGATGGCAGCGGCGGTCACCGGCCCGCGACTGCCTCCAGGACGAACTCGACGTCTACCGGAGCGCTCGTGATCCCGGCCCCCGTTGCCCAATCGGTGACGAATGCAACCGCTTCAGGCAGGTCCATTTCTCGGCCTTCGTTCCACAGCCTCTGAATCTCTTGGGTGTCCAGGGCGACTGCAGCGATCTCTCGCGGATCAGGAATGCCGAGTGCCGACAACAGGACGGTGCCTCCCCGGCGGTCGGTGATCGCCCGTATGGAGCCGGCGAGCCGAATCCCGTTCTGAGGGTCGATGCCGGTCGCGGCGACCGAGAGGTAGTCGATCGTCTCGATGATGCCGCCGTCGTCATTGAGTGCTTCGCAACGGCCCAAGATGTCGAGAAGGAATGGCAGCGCTTCGCGGTATTCCCCGATGCGTACCAGTCCGGCGGCAAGCACGCGGTCGGAGGAGAGTTCGAGACCGTCATCGCCGAAGGCCCCTGCTCTGCGGCTGACTTCTCCGTAGGTCATCATCGATGCTTCCAGTTCGCCCCGCATCCACTGGCACGTACCCCGGACGGTCAAGAGATGTGCCTTCCTGAGATCGTCGTGGCTGTCCTCTGCGATCTTGATGGCGCGGTCGGCCATGGATTCGGCGTCGTCGATTCGTTGCAGCCACACGTAGGTGTAGGCAAGTCCGAACAGCGCTTCTCCCAACTGGGAGTCGTCCTGTTCGGACTCTGCAGTCGCAATGGCCTCGAGGTACAGATCTCGGGCACGTTCATAATCCAACAACCAGTAGGCGATCGAGGCCGCGCCCAACAGTCCCGTCATCCGGTTCCCGGGTGACGCCGGGATGGGTGACTGCAACAGACTCTCGGCGACCTCTCGCCCCTCGTCCAGTGACCCCGAGACGGCGTAGAACCTCGCCAGGACGACCATGGCACCTAGGCCGAGATCCGGATCGTGCTGTGCTGCCCACTCCAGAGCGGAGGAGATGTTCGCTCGTTCGACCCCGAGTCGTTCCATCGTGGCGTAACCATCGGGTCCCCGGAAGCTGGCGGACGCCGTCCTCGGTATCCGGGTGAAGAACTCGGCGTGTCGTCGTCTGGCATGATCGACTTCGCCTGCGTCTGTCAGGCGGCGCTGTCCGTAGGATCGGATCGCCTCGAGCATCGAGAACCGAGGGCTTCCGGCCGTGAGCGTCGACCTCACGAGGCTCTTCTCGATGAGCGATCCGACGATCTCTGCGACTTCAGGGCCTTCGTGAGTCCCATGAACGAATCGGGCCGCCTCCAGCGAGAAGCCGCCGAGGAAGACCGATGCAATTCGAAGGAACGCACGTTCGTGCTCGTCCAACAGCTCGTAGCTCCATTCCACGGCGGCCGCGAGTGTGTGATGGCGCTCGGGGGCATCGACGTAGCCACCTCCCAGATCTGTTAGTCGAGTCTGGAGCTCTGACAGCAATCCATCGATACCGAAGAGCGGGATGCGCGCAGCTGCCAGTTCGATGGCGAGCGGGAGTCCGTCCAGCCGCTCCACAATCGAGGCGATGGATGCCGAGTTGGTTGCGTTGATCTCGAAGGTCGGATCGATTGCCTGGGCGCTCTTCAGAAACAGCACACCGCTGTCGGATCGTCCTACTGCAGATGTTTCCCCCGTATCGGGCAGGCCCAGCGGAGGGACCGAGTACACCTGTTCCCCCCTGATACGGAGACGGATCTGGCTCGTCACGAGCAACGAGAGCCCCGGACACGATACGAGCAGCTCCGATAGCGCCGGTGCGGCATCGAGGACGTGTTCGAAGTTGTCCAGCACGAGGAGAATCGTTCCGGACCCGAGCGCCTCGATGACCGAGCTGAGGGGGTTGCCGTCGCCGGTCGTCCCGAGCACCTTCGAGATCGAGGCGACGACGCGATCTGAATCTGATAGGTCGTCGAGCGGCACGAAGTGGACTCCGTCGCTGAATCTGTCGATCGTCGATCGCGCAACGTGTATGGCAAGCCGTGTCTTTCCCGTCCCACCCATTCCGGTGAGAGTGACGAGCCGGTTGCGTTCGAGTAGATGCTTCACCTGTGTCATCTCTTCGTTGCGCCCGACGAACTCCGACCGCTGTGCCGGCAGGGTCGTTGGGGTCCCGGCGGTCCGGATCGGTGGGAACTCCTCGGCATGACCCGGTCCGATCACCTGGTAGATGTGCTCGGATCGCTCGAGGTCCTTCAATCGGTGGCGTCCGAGGTCCCGGTAGATCATTCCGGGCTCGAGTTCGCCAGCGAGTGATCGTGTCGCTTCGGATACGAGGATCTGGCCTCCGTGGCCGGCCGCGGCGATTCGGGCGGCGCGATGGACGTCGATCCCTACGTAGTCGTCAACGCCCCTGCGACCCTCACCGGTGTGCACTCCCATCCGAACCTGCACATTTCCGCCTGCCGGCCACGCGTGCCCGCCGAGAGAGACCTGAGCGGCGAACGCCGCTCTGATGCAGTCGGTGGGGTTGGTGAACACGGCGAAGAAGGCATCACCTTCCGTCCGCACGACCGTGCCGCCGGCTTCCAGAATGGCTTTGCGCACGACTCGGTCGTGATCGGCGAAGACAGCTTCGGCGTCGCGTCCAAGCCGTTGGACCATGGCCGTCGAGCCCTCGATGTCGGTGAACAGGAAGGTGATGACCCCGGTCGGCAGTCTGGAAGGATCCTGCATCGACACTCAGAGGAGGCTAGTGAAGCGGCCGATTGGCGCCGGTTGGTTGTCTGAAGGCGCCCGAGGCAGGAATCGAACCTGCGACCTACTGCTTAGGAGGCAGTTGCTCTATCCCCTGAGCTACTCGGGCGAGGATTTCGCCTGTCGCTATTGGTGAATGTGGATATCGAAGCCTTCCGAGGCTCCTGCACACCGTGCATAGGCCGAATCGTACCCCCTCGATGAGCTGAAACCGTTCAGGCGGTACAGCCTTCGAGCCCGCAACCTC
>JAHEIN010000291.1 GCA_024639335.1 bacterium
GCTCTTCGACCTGCCGCTGCACCGGGGCGATCAGGCTCTCGGCCTCGGCAGTCGAGTCGGCTTTCGCCGTCAATCTCACCTTGATCTCACCGCTCGAAGCGAGAAAGGCCATCGAAGGATTCGTCGAAGAATCGAACAGATCGGAGAGCTGCTCGGCGACCGCCGACTCTCCCTTGCCCCATGTTCGGATCACTCGTGACACGAGCGCTTCGTCGATGCCGGCCTTCTGCTTGATGCGCGGCAGGACGTGGTCGTCGAGGAGGAGATACATCTCGGGGGGCACACCGGGGAGGGCGAAGATCAGCTTGCCGTCGTGCTCGAGGGCGAGACCGGGCGCCGTGCCCTTCGGATTCGGCAGCAGGTCGGCACCGTCGGGATACTGGGCCTGGCGGAGGTTCGAAGCGGGCATGTCCCTCCCCAACTGCGCATACCGCTCCCTCAATGCCTCGGCGTACTCCTCGGAAAAGGCCATGTCGCGACCGGTCGCAGCGCAGATCGCCTCCCGGGTGATGTCGTCCTGGGTCGGGCCGATGCCACCGGTGACGATGACGGCATCCGACCGGTCGAGTGCGGTCCGGATGGCGGCCTCCATCCGGCCGAGGTTGTCACCGACCGTTTGCTGATAGTGGGCATCGAGGCCGAGATCGGCGACACGGCCGCCGATGTGCGCCAGGTTGGTGTTCACGATCTGCCCCAACAGCAACTCGGTCCCGACGGCGATCACTTCGACGATCACAGTGACACTCCGGGGGACCGAATCCCCCCGACCCCCAACGGCCGACCCATCGATTGGCAAGCTGCGTGTGCCAGCATCACGCCGCTCGCCCGAGACTCGCGAAGTGAGAGGTCGGGCTGCACACGCCAGGTGCCATCGTCCATCGAACAGCGGCACACCTCGTTGAGAGCAACCCGACGTCTCGGCACATGGCGTGAGGCGTGAGGCGTGAGGCGTGAGGCGTCACTGGACGGTGGCCTCGAGGTCGGTGCCGACGACGGTGGTGACGGTGGCGTCGACCCACTGACCGGGTTCGCCTCGATCGAGCGTGATCACGCCGTCGATCTCGGGGGCTTCGCGCCACGACCGCCCAACCGCGACCTCGTCCTCGATCTGATCGACCAGCACCGGCAGGGTCTCGCCGACCATCGCCGAGTTGGCTTCGTAGGTGATCTCCTCCTGAACGCCCTGGAGGTACCGGAGCCGCTCGTTGATCTCCTCCCGGTCGATCCGCCCGTCCAGCTCTGCGGCCGGGGTGCCCGGCTCGGGTGAATACGGGAAGAACCCCGCCCAGTCGAGTCGGGCAGTGTCGAGGAACTCGGCGAGCTCTTCGACCTGGGACTCGGTCTCTCCCGGGAAGCCCACGATGAACGAGCTCCGAGTGGCGGCATCGGGGGCGGCGTCCCTGATCTGGTCCAACAGCTCGACGTATCGCTCCGCTCCGCCGGGTCGGCGCATCGCCCGGAGCAGGTCGACCGACGAGTGCTGCAGTGACAGGTCGAAGTACGTTGCGATCTTCGGATTGTCGACGATCTCGGTGATCAGCGAGGGGCGGATCTCCTTGGGATAGAGGTAGAGCAGCCGCAACACGTCGAGTCCCTCGACGTCGGAACAGAACCGGAGCAGGTCGACGATGCCGGAACCGGGGGCATCGATGTCCCGCCCGTAGGCCGCCAGGTCCTGGGCGACCAACACCACCTCTCTGACGCCTGCGTCGACCAGCCCGGCCACCTCGTCGCGGATCTCTGTGGGCCTACGGGATCGCTGCTTGCCACGAATGAGTGGGATCGCGCAGAACGTGCACGGCTTGTCGCATCCCTCGGCCACCTTGACGTAGGCGTACGGGAACTCGGGGGCGGGCCTGTGCACCACGTTGAGGATGTCCATCTTGGGCCGACGGCGGATGTCCGTCCCGAGATGGACGGTGTTCCCTCCGAATCCGGTCAGCCGATCGAGTGTCCCCACCAGCTCGCCGTAGCGATCGAGACCGAGGATGGCATCGACCTCCGGCAGCGCCTCGGCGACGTCGGTGCCGAAACGCTGTGCCATGCAGCCGATGACCACGGTGTGGGCATCGCGGCGCTTGGTGTCCTGCATCTCGAGGATGGTGTCGACGGACTCCTCACGTGCCTCTTCGATGAAGGCACAGGTGTTGACCATCACCACATCGGCCGCCTCGGGGGAGTCGGCCA
>JAHEIN010000131.1 GCA_024639335.1 bacterium
ACCGCCTGACCCGCAACAGAGATCGCCGATCCGGAATAACAGTGGAGCATGCGGTTCAGGCCTTGGGTGTGGGCCGGCAGGGTCCAGGTGCCACCGGGCTTCACCGAGATCACCCAGATCGCCATGTCGGAATCGGGGTCCGATGCCCAGGAGTTGGGCGGCGGTGAGGGAGCGTCGTGCCCGTCCAGCGTGCCGGCGATGACGTCGATTGTCGCGCCGTCGGTCTCAACGGTTGGGATCTCCTCATTCCAGAGCATGCCGAAGTGGGCATCGACCATCTTCGACTTCGGCGGGAGGTTCAGCCAGATCTGAAACAGGTGGAGCGTGTTGGGTCCGTCGGTGTCGATGAGCGGGAACATCTCTGAATGCTGGATGCCCGAACCGGTGGTCAGCCACTGGACGTCGCCCTCGCCATATCGGGCGGTGGCGCCGAGTGAATCGGAGTGATCGACGTATCCGCGTCGGACGACGGTGACCGTCTCGAAGCCGCGGTGTGGGTGCTGGGGGAAGCCCGGGACGCGATCTCCGTGGTACATCGACCAGCCGTCCTTGTACGAGAAGTCCATGCCGATCCTTCGGCCGGTCAACGGGGCGGCAGGGCCTTGCTCGGCGTTGCCCTCGGGATATCGGTCGAGGTGATGAACCGTGAAGATGAACGGGTCGAGTCCGGCCCATGGGAAATCGAGCTGGACGACTTCGAGGATCGGTGAGTCAGACATGAATGCTCCAAAAGTTGCGCGCTGCAATCATCGTATCGACATATCGAACCGATGCCACACGCGGACTATTCCATCGCGTGGGCCCGCGCTCGATCAGACGCCGAGCGCAGCTCGAAGGGCATCGAGGTCTTCTGCCCCGAACACGACCCGGTTTCGCGTTGCAACATAGAGCAAGTCGATGTTGACCCCGGCATGGGCAACTCTGCGAGCCATGTCGGCGAGTTCCCCAGGCTGATCGTGCGCCTCCATCACGACGACCTCGCGCTCCCCCGTGACCGCCAGATTGCTGATCGCCAGCGCATGCTTCGCAGCCTCGGCATGCGGCACCAGGATGTGCAGCTCGGCTATCTCGGCAGGGCCAGTGCACGTGGCGGCCGCGATGTTGACACCGGCATCGCTCACGGCGGCAGCCACGCGCTCGAGCGCGCCTGGCTCGTTGGGGATCTCGATCTTCAGGTCGTATGCCATCTGTGCGCGGCCCTCTCCGGTAGCTGACCCCTGCATCCTCGCGCACTCCGAAGGCCGGGGTCGCCTCGAACGGTGGAAATCACGGGCCTGAGACGAATCGTTTCCACGCCTCATCGGATTCCCGGCCTGCCGGCCAGAATGTCTCGATCCTGAGCTCAGAGACGGTCACGTCGATCGGAGTGTCGATCGTGGCAATGGTCGTGAACAGGTCGAAACACTGCCCATCGATCTCGTATCGGAGTGGCAGCAGGAGATCGCCCTGGGGTGACCCCGGAGCGACATCGAGGCTCATGAAGCTGCGCACCTCAGTGAGTAGCGATGCCAGTGTCTCATCTCCCGGGGACCGGGCGGCATCCCGTTCGAGCCCAGCCAACAACATGGGCCAAACGGATTCCCAGTTCGCGATGTACCGCCTGAGTCCCTCCGGATGGAAGGTGGCGCGCATCAGGTTGAGCACGCCGTCCCGTGCAACGATCGACGGATCGAGGAGCCGAGCTGCCAACGACTGAGCGGGTTCGTTGGAGACGATGACATTCCAGGCACCGTCGACGACGACGGCCATGTATGGGGCGTGAGCATCGACCACGAACTGCAAGGGCGGCAGGAGTTCCGGGAGCCGGGATGGATCGGTCTCGGGGTGAGCGGGGGCGTGGCCGGCGGCCACGAGCATGGCGTTGCGCTCGCGCAGCGGGATGTCGAGCACCGTGCCGAGGTGTCCGATGAGCTCGCGGCTCGGTTTGGAGCGGCCGGTCTCGATGAAGCTGAGATGCCGTTGCGACACCCCTGCCACGGCGCCGAGTGCCAGCTGACTCATCCCGCGTCGGCTTCTCCAATGTCGAAGGTGGTTGCCGAAATCGGAAGTCACACCACGATTCTACGAGACGACATCATCATCACCATTACCTGATACATAATTGTATTCATTATCTCTGTCGGCCATCGTGTTCGGTAGGAGGTAACGAATGAGACGTGAACTACTGAGGAGCGCGCTCCTCGCAAACGCCGGATTCAGCACGGTCACCGGACTCACAGCTCTGACGCTCGGCGGACGCCTGGAGGAGGCCTTCGGCCCGCCCGCCTGGTCACTCCGGGCGCTCGGGGCTGGACTGCTGATCTTCGCTGCCGTCGTCGCCCGCGAGGCCGGTGCGCCGCGCCGACCGTGGACCCGGCAGATCATCGCAGCCGACCTGGCCTGGGTGGTGGCAGCGGTCGCAATAGTCACCATCGCTCCCGGCTGGGTGACCGGCACTGGACGGGCCGCGCTCGGGGCGGTCACCGTCGTCGTCGGCCTCCTTGCGGTTGCACAGTGGCGAGGCCTGGACAGATGAACTCGAAGGTCGACGGTTACGCTCGCCCCATGTCGAAGCACCCTGTGCGAACGGTGACCGTCTCACAGCAGATCCCGGCCCCGCCGGCGGAGGTGCTGGCCTTCATCGTCGACACCCGCAACGATCCAACGTGGTGTCCCAACGTCGAGTCGGCCGAAATGGTCTCAGACGGCCCGATCCGCGTCGGATCCACTTTTCGCTACACCCAGCATCTCGACCAGCCGGGCGCCCGGCGGGTGACCTTCGACGGTGATGTCGAAGTGCTCGACCTCGACGATCGATCGATCACCTGGAAAGTCACAGATCGGTTTCAGGAGCGCACGATCACCTGTGCCGTCGATCCGACAGAACATGGCTCGATCGTCAGTCAGACCACCGAGGCGTCATTCCATCGATCACCGGGCGTCGGCCGCTACGTGTATCCGCTACTGGCGCGCCGAACCCTCAAGGAGCAGCTGCGCCATCTCCGTTCCCACTTCGGAGGCTGACCGACTTCAGCCGTTCGGATCGAGCTCGAAGACGTGAATCGACCGATGAGCCACCTTGTCGCGATAGATGCCGTAGTTGGGATACGCAGCGATCGCCTCCTCCCAGACCGGCTCCTGGGCCTCGGGTTCCAACCGAATGGCGGTCACGTTTGCGGTGCTGTGGCGCCATTTGGCGATGACCTCTGGGTGCGCAAGGAGGTTGTGCACCCAACCGGGGGTTCGCTCACGTCCGAAGTCGGTGCCGATGACCGCGAGGTTTCGTGATGGCGTCGGGATCCCCAAGAGAGGAACCTCGCGAGGCTGTCTCGACTTGGCGCCCGTCGTCGTCAACCAGAGCAGCGGGAACCCGGCCAAGATCGCCGTAGCCGACCACCGCCCCCCCGTTCCCCGGTACACGAACCGATCCAACGGCATCGCCACCGTGGCGACGACGGCGTTCAGAGTCTCGTTGGTCGCCGCCTCGACGAACCGGCGTCTCAGCCCCGACTGCGGCCTGACCTCGTAACCGAGCGCATCCATCAACGACATCGACGAGAAGATACCGCCGGTCGGTCTTGCCGGACAGAAGCTTTACAAAGTCAAATGCCTGTTGATACGCTGATGCCGTGGCCGACGATCGAATCGAAGCCAGTCTCGACACTCACGCCGAATTGTTCGAGCGGTTCATCGAGGCCAGCAGGCAGATGCGACACTTCGTCGAAGCCAACGCAGAGACGCTGGGACTCACCCCTCCCCAGGCGCACGGCCTCCACCTGTTCAGCCGCCCTCGGCCGATGCGCTCGGTGGCAGAAGCGCTGCGATGTGACGCCTCCTACATCACGCACATCGCCGACGACCTGGAGTCGCTCGGTTTGGCGGAACGCTCGACCGACCCCCACGACCGCCGCGTCAAACAGATGACTCTGACGTCGAAGGGCCGCCGGCTGCATGCGCGGTTGAAGGCGTTGCTGTACGAGGCCAATCCTCTGGCCGCCCATCTCGACGACGCCGAACAACGGGTCCTCGTGGAGCTCCTCGGGAAGCTGCCCTCCACTCACGCGAACTGACCTCTGGCAAACGGCTCGTGGTTGCCATCGCGAGCCACCATCATTGACTCTCATCATGCCGACCGCCCAACACCTGCGCGCCGCCATCCGCCGGCTCCCGCCGCATCAACAGACTCGCTTCTCGAAGCGCCTGTCGGGTGTCCGCAAGATCGACGACCCCGACCGCCGTTCCCGCATCCTCGACCGGATAGCCGCCGACCTCGAAGGGATCGAACGACGCCGGGAGCTCCGTGCGGCCAGCATTCCCGAGAAGCTGGTCTATCCGGACCTCCCGATCACCGACAAACGGGATGAGCTCCTCGAGACGATCCGCGACAACCAGGTGGTGATCGTCGCCGGCGAGACCGGATCAGGCAAGAGCACCCAGCTTCCGAAGATCTGCATGGAGCTCGGCCGGGGAGTCGACGGCTGGATCGGGCACACCCAGCCCCGAAGGATCGCCGCCCGCAGCATCGCCGAACGCATCGCAGAAGAGACCGCCACCGAGATCGGCGGCTTGGTGGGTTTCGCGATGCGGTTCACAGACACGGTCAGCGACAGAAGCGTGGTGAAGGTCCTCACCGACGGCCTGTTGCTCGCCGAGATCCAGCGCGACCGAGACCTGTCCAGATACGACACGATCATCATCGACGAAGCCCACGAGCGCTCGCTGAACATCGACTTCCTGCTGGGATTCCTGACCGAGCTGCTCCCCCGTCGCCCCGACCTGAAGCTCATCGTGACCTCGGCGACCATCGACACCAAACGTTTCTCCGAGCACTTCGAAGACG
The DNA here is from genome assembly GCA_024639335.1 of bacterium. Taxonomy (GTDB): domain Bacteria; phylum Actinomycetota; class Acidimicrobiia; order Spongiisociales; family ZC4RG35; genus JAHEDH01. The sequence goes on from JAHEIN010000131.1 coordinate 4,820, forward strand.
CCCCGATCGTCGAGGTGTCCGGGCGCGGATATCCGGTCGACATCCGGTACCGGCCGCTCGAAACAGGCGGCGAGGTGCGCGATCAGCCCGAAGCGATCTGCGATGCCGTCAACGAACTCGTGCGTGACCACAGCGGCGACATCCTGGTGTTCTGCTCGGGAGAGCGGGAGATTCGCGACGCCGCCGACGCTCTGTCCGATCTGAAGCTGAAACACACCGAGATCATGCCCCTGTACGCCAGGCTCTCATCGGCCGAACAGCATCGGGTGTTCCAGCCACACACCGGCCGCCGCATCGTGATCGCCACCAACGTCGCCGAGACATCACTGACCGTGCCCGGCATCCGGTCGGTGGTCGACCCGGGCACCGCCCGCATCTCGCGCTTCAGCCGCCGAACCAAGGTGCAGCGCCTGCCGATCGAGCCGATCTCCAAGGCTTCGGCCAACCAGCGCGCCGGCCGATGCGGTCGGATCGGCCCCGGTGTGTGCATTCGCCTCTTCTCCGAGGAGGACTTCGGGAACCGTGACGAGTTCACCGAGCCCGAGATCCAACGGACCAGCCTGGCCAGCGTCATCCTCCAGATGGCGGCGCTCGGCCTGGGTGATGTCGAGTCGTTCCCCTTCCTCGACCCACCCGACACCAGACAGATCCGCGACGGCGTCCTGCTGTTGGAGGAACTGGGAGCGCTCGATCCGGCGGCGCACAACACGAAGGGATGGCTGACACCGCTCGGTCGCCAACTCGCCCAGCTCCCGCTCGATCCCCGGCTCGCCCGAATGGTCATCGCCGGAGCAGAGCACGACTGTCTCGATGAGATCCTCGTGATCGTCTCGGGGCTGTCGATCCAGGACCCTCGAGAGCGGCCGAGCGAGCAAAGAGCACGCGCCGACGAGCTCCACGGCCGCTACGCAGAACCCCGCTCCGACTTCCTGGGTTGGCTGCGGTTGTGGGAGTACATCCGCAAACAACGCAAGAAGCTGTCGTCGAGTCAGTTTCGCCGGCTCTGCCGCGACGAGTTCCTCAATCACCGACGGATTCGCGAGTGGCAGGACGTGCACGGCCAGCTCCGCCAGCTCACCGACGAGATGGGGCTCGCCAGAGATCGAGGGCCGGCCGACGGCGACACCATCCACAAGGCGCTGCTCACCGGACTGCTGTCGCACATCGGCCGCAAGGACCCCAACGGCTACGAGTATCTCGGGGCCAGGGGAGCACGCTTCGCCATCAACCCGGGCTCGGTGCTGTTCAAGAAAGGGCCCGAGTGGATCATGGCCGGTGAGCTGGTGGAGACCACCCGGCTGTGGGCTCAGGACGTGACCGAGCTGGATCCCACCTGGGCCGAGGAGGTCGGGGGAGATCTCGTGAAGCGGTCGTTTTCGGACCCGTGGTGGGATGCCGAACTCGGCGCCGCAATCGCCAATGAGACAGTGACCCTGTTCGGCCTCCGTCTCTTCGCAGACCGGACGGTTCAGTACGGGAGAATCGATGCGGCTGCAGCCCGCGGGCTGTTCGTGAGACATGCCCTCGTCTGGGGTGAATGGGAGACCCACCACGCCTTCGCCGCACACAACCGGCGCCAGGTAGCCGAGGTCGAGGACATGCAGAACCGTCACCGCCGAACCGATCTGATGATCGGAGATGACGAGCTGTTCGACTTCTTCGACGCACGCATCCCCGACGACATCACCACGGTCCGCCATTTCGACGTGTGGTGGAAGCGGCAACGTCCGAAGACGCCCCATCTGCTCGACCTGAACCTCGACGCCCTGATCCGGCCAGAGGTCGATTCGCTCGACGAGCACGACTTTCCGCCGGTGTGGGTCTACGGCGACCTGCGCCTCCCGCTCGCCTACGAATTCGACTACGGAAGCCAGACTGACGGCGTCACCGTCATCGTCGATGTCGGCGTGCTCGACCGGCTCGACCCAGCCGTCTTCGAGTGGAACGTGCCCGGGCTGCGCCACGAACTCGTCGCCTCCCTGATCAGATCACTGCCCAAGCGGCTTCGCAAAGCCTTCTCACCGGTCCCCGAGACAGTCGAACGCTTGATGTCGGAGATCGATCCGGGGGACGGATCACCGGTCGACGCGATCCGACGTCGCCTCTCCACCTGGGCCGATACGCCTGTGCTTCCGGAGGACTTCGACCTCTCACGCGTCCCGACCCACCTGCGCCCGCGATTCCGGGTCACCGACTCAGACGGCGCACCGATCGCCGAATCCTCCGACCTCGAAGAACTGCGGACGAAGTTCCGGTCCGAGGCGAGGGCAACCGTGTCCTCAGTCCGGCACGACATCGAACGGTCCGGGCTCACCGACTGGACTTTCGGCGATCTCCCCAGGACGGTTGCAATCGAAGGGCCCGGTCACTCGATCGACGCATTCCCGGCATTGGTCGACGACGGTGAGAGCGTCTCGGTCCGACTCACGCCTTCGCCCGAAGAGCAAGCCGACGCGATGTGGGAAGGCCTCCGCAAGTTGCTGGCATTCCACCTCAACGCGCCCGGAAAACTGCTCCGATCGCTCCTGACCGCCGATGCCAAGCTCGCGCTCGTCACGAGCCCGTACGAAGACCAGGACGAGTGGCTCAACGATTGCCTGGCGTGCGCGCTCGATGCGGTGATCCGCGATGCCGGCGGCCTCGTATGGACCGAGGCAGGATTCGACCGCCTCCTTCAGCAGATGCGCGACCTCATCACCGAGCAACTCACCGAAGTGGGGAACAAGTCGATTGCCATCATGGAGACCCTGCGCGACGCCTACATAGCGGCCGAGCCGCTGACCGCCGAGGCATTCGCCCCGTCGATCGAAGACGTCGGCGACCAGCTGTCACGCCTGGTGTACGCGGGGATGCTCACCCACATGGGGATCGGCCGGCTCGACGACCTCCATCGCTATCTGGCAGCGATCGAGTGGCGTCTGGCCAAGCTGGCCGAGACTCTCCCGCGAGACCGGGAGCGGATGACTCGGATCCAGCCGTTGGAGGCCGAGCACGACCGCCTGCTCGACACGCTGCCTCCATCACCGGAGCTCATCGACATCGGCTGGCAGCTGCAGGAGCTGCGGGTGAGCCTGTTCGCCCAACAGCTCGGCGTGAAGGGAACCGTGAGCGAGAAGCGCGTCCGCCAGGCCCTGAGATCGGTCGCCATGACCGGCTGA